>JBEDHL010000308.1:0-20855 GCA_041174145.1 Pseudomonadota bacterium | reverse complement strand
TTCTTGCCGCGCTCAATATAATCACACTTTGGGCGGCGGGGCGGCCTTGGGTCATCACCGCATCTTTTCCATTATGGGGATCGCGCGTTGTTGCGGAAATAGGCTGGGACGAACCGGCCTTCTGGGCCTTTTGGGAAGACCCAACACGCACCGAGGCGTTTCTGCGCCCTCTGCTCGCTGAACGCAGCAGCGTGATGAATTTTGGCCTCATGCTCGGCGCGTTTTTTGCCGCATGCCTTGCAGCGCGCTTCAAGCCGGAATGGCGATTGCCGTGGCGGCATTGTTGCGCCTCGGTGATTGGTGGTCTCTTGCTCGGCTACGGCGCGGTGATGGCCTCTGGCTGCAATATCAGCGCCTATGTGGCGGGCATCGCCTCTGGCAGCTTGCATGGCTGGCTTTGGATCCTGCCAGGGCTTGCGGGAAATTGGGCGGGGCTGAAGTTGCGCCCCTTCTTCCGCCTCGATCGCTGAGAAATTTTTTTCGGGCTTTTGCGGCCTCGGAGAAAGCTCATTGGCCTATTTCTCACGGGCATAGCAGCAAATTATTTCACTTGCGGCACCCCCGCCCAATCGGCATATCCTTTCTCAGAAAGTCAAAATTATACCCAGTCGGGAGAATTTTATGCTGCGTCTCGCGTTTTTAGGCTTGAGTTTATGCGCGCTTCCTGGGCTCGCCCAGGCGCAAGCCCCCAGCCCCGCAGCGGCCATCGCGGCCGAGGCCTGCTTCGGTTGCCACGGCCCCGGCGGCCAAGGCGCCACGGGTGGTGCCGCCATCGCCGGCAGGGACAAGGGCGAACTTGCCGCAACGTTGATCGCTTTCCGCAGCAATGAACGGCCAGGCACCATCATGGGGCGTATCGCGCGGGGCTATAGCGATGCCGAAATCGCCGCCATCGCCGAATTTATCGCCCGTCAGCGTTGAGGGTCACGCCATGTCAAACAATATTTCTCGCCGCGGCCTTATTGCCGCTACGGCGCTGCTTGCCGCCCCCACCACACTCCGCGCGCAAACAAGCGCGCGTCTGCTGATTATTGGCGGTGGTTTTGGTGGTGCCTCTGCCGCATCTTTCGCCCGGCGCCATTACCCTGAAGCGCAAGTCACGCTGGTTGAACCCAATACGCAATTTGTCACCTGCCCTTATGGCAATTTGCTTCTGGCTGGGGAAAGGCAAATCAGCCACATCACCCATTCCTATGATGGTCTGCGCGCGCGCGGGGTGCGCATTCTCCATGATCGCGCCATTGGCATCGATGCGCCGGCCAAGCGGGTGCGTCTGCAGGGCGGGGATACGCTTACTTATGATCGGCTGATCCTTTCACCCGGTATCGCCATGCGTTGGGGCGCGATTGAAGGGTATGACCAAGCAGCTTCGGAAATCATGCCCCATGCCTGGGTCCCCGGCGATGGCACGCAAACCCTATTGCTCCGCCGCCAATTGGAAGCCATGCCGGATGGCGGTGTGGTGGGTATCGCCATTCCGGCCAACCCGTTCCGCTGCCCACCCGGGCCTTATGAACGCATCAGCATGATTGCGCATTATCTGAAGAAGCATAAGCCGCGGTCCAAAATCCTGGCGCTGGATGCCAAGGAAGCCTTCAGCAAGCAGGGGCTTTTCCAGGATGGCTGGCGCGCTTTGTATGGCGAGATGATTGAATGGGTGCCCGGCAATCGTGACGGCAAGGTGGTGAAGGTTGATCCGCGCGAAAGGGTCTTGGAAACGGAATTCGGCGCGCGCCATAAAGTGGATGTGGCGAATGTGATCCCGCCGCAATCCGCCGGCACCATCGCCATTGAAGCGGGGCTTGCCAATGACACGGGCTGGGTGCCGGTGAATACGCGCAGCTTTGAAGCCCGCGCCGCACAGGGCATTCACGTGATTGGGGATGCCAATATCCCCGGCCCCATGCCGAAATCAGGCTATATTGCCCATTCCACCGCAAAACAGGCGGTAGCCAGCGCCATGGCCGGCCTACGTGGTGAAGCACCGCCAGAAGCGCTTTATTTCAATACCTGCTACAGCCATGTCGGGACTGATTACGGCATTTCCGTTGTGGGTATCTTCCGGCCCAATGCGGATGGCACCGCAATTGCTGAGGTACCCAATTCCGGGGGTGTCTCCCCACGCGGGGATCTGCCGGAACAGCGTCGGCTTGAAGCGATTTATGCCGACACCTGGTATGAAGCCATCACCAAATCCATGTTTGGCTGATGATGCTCACCAGAAGACTAGGCCTCGCGCTGTTTGCGCTGCCCTTAGTTGCCGCCGCCGACACCAATGACGCGGTGCGCGCCGCAATACGTGACGCCGTGGGCGACAAGCCGGTCACGGATGGCGGCATCACCTTGCGCGTGCCAGCGCTTGCCGAAAATGGCGGGCAGGTACCGCTTGGCATTGTGGTGGAAAGCCCGATGACGGCGCAGGATTACGTCACTGCCATTCATGTTTTTGCCACGCGCAACCCAACGCCTGGTATCGCCAGCTTCCGCCTTACGCCGCAGCTGGCGCGCGCCGAAGTGCAAACCCGCATACGCTTGGCCGAAGATCAGCGCCTGATCGTGCTGGCAGAAACCAGCACAGGCCGCGTGCTGCGCGCCAGCGCGGAATTGCGCGTTGGCGCCGGGGGGTGCCTTTCATGAGCGCGCTGCCATCCCAACCCCGCATTCGCATCCCGCGCAGCGCCCGCGCCGGTGAGGTGATTGAAATCCGCACCCTGATCGAACATCCGATGGAAACTGGGCTACGTCAGGAAGCGGGCCGCGCCTTACCGCGCGATATGCTGACACGGCTTCTGGTGCGCCTGAATGGCGAAACCCTGCTCAGCGCTGATTTCCAAAATGGCACCGCGACCAATCCCTATCACGTGTTTTTCGTGCGGATGGAAAAGCCGAGCCATTTCGAATTTATCTGGACCGATGACAAAGGTCGCCAGGCCCGCGCCGAAGCGCGGGTGGCGGTTACCTGAAAAGCAATCTCAGGAAACCGGCTCAGGCTTATCTGCATTGGGGAAGAAAAGCTGTTCCCCATTGATGCGATAGGAAGCAATGGCCGCCTGCCCGGCGGATGACAGCAGCCAATCAATGAAGCGCTGCCCATCCGCCGCCTTCACATGCGCATGGCGCTGAGGGTTCACCAGCATGACACCATATTGGTTGAATAACCGCGCATCGCCTTCGATCAGAATGCGTTGATCCTGTCGGTTGCGGAAACTCAGCCAGGTGCCGCGATCCGCAAGGATATAGGCCCCCTGCGCCGCAGCGGTATTCAGCGCCGGTCCCATGCCCTGGCCAATTTCGCGATACCATTGGCCGCGCCCGGTTGTGGGATCCAGGCCAGCCAATTGCCACAGCCGGAGTTCGGCCGCATGGGTGCCGCTGCGATCACCACGGCTGACGAAGGGCGCGCGCGCTGTGGCAATGCGGCGTAACCCTTCCACCGTATCGCCAAGCCCAGCAATGCGCGCGGGATCAGCGGCGGGGCCTGTGATGACAAAATCATTGAACATCACATGGCGCCGCGGGCCGCCAAAACCATCCGCGACAAAGCGTTCTTCCGCCGCACGATCATGCACAAACACCACATCCGCGTCACCGCGCCGCCCAACATCCAAAGCCTGCCCAGTGCCAAGGGCCACCACGCGCACAGCGATGCCGGTTTCGCGCATGAAGATTGGTAGGATATGGCCAAACAGCCCGGATTGTTCCGTGCTGGTGGTGGAAGCCACGGTGATGTTGCGTTCCTGCGCCAAAGCCGGCAGGGCAAACACCGCCATCAGGGCCAGAAGCAGGGCGCGGCGTAGCAGGCGCATCATCTCAATTCTCCTTCCTTGTCTTGAACATCATCACCACACCAAATCACCGCGCAGAAAGGCGCGAGCGATTTCTGTCGCGGGCTCTTGGAAAAACGCCTCTGCCGTGGATTGTTCCAGCACGCGGCCACGATGCAGAAACACCACATCGCCCGCCAGCCGACGCGCCTGGGCCAGATCATGTGTTGTCATCACAATCTTGGTGCCGCGCCGCGCCAGGGTCAGCACAATCTCCTCCACCGCGCGTGTCGCGGCGGGGTCAAGGCTGGCGGAAGGTTCATCCAAAAACAGCAATTCGGGCTGCAAGGCTGCGGCGCGTGCCAAGGCAAGCCGCTGCTGCTGGCCCACCGAAAGCCTGCGCGCCGGATCCTGCACACGATCAGCAAGACCTACCAAGGCAAGCGCTTCCTCGGCCCGCGCCAGGCACGCTTCGCGCGGCAACCCCGCCAGCTTTAAAGGGTAGAGTGTATTCGCCAAAACGGAACGACGCAGCAGCACGGGGCGCTGAAATACCATGGCCTGATGCCGCGCCGCCTTATCAGACGCGCAGGCCCAAAAGACGCGCCCAGCACTTGGCGCCAGCAACCCATGCAGCACGCGCAGCAGCACGCTTTTCCCCGCACCATTCGCGCCAATCAATAGGGTTGGCGCGCCGGCTTCGATCTTCAGCGCAACATCGCGCAGAATCTCAACACCACCCGCGCTGAACCCCAGGTCTTCGGCGCATAGCGGCAGAATGCTATCAGGCGCGCGCATTTCAGCCCGCCCAACGCGCGGCAACACCGCGCACCCCCTGCGCCAGCGCATTCACACCCAGCACAATCGCCAGCAGCACCAAGCCCAAGGCCAGCGCCAGCGGCAAATCGCCCTTGCTGGTTTCAAGCGCAATCGCGGTGGTCATCACACGGGTGAAGCCTTCAATATTGCCCCCCACCACCATCACGGCACCCACTTCCGCCGCCGCGCGCCCGAAACCCGCGAGCAGCACGGTCAGCAACATGAAGCGCCCATCCCAAAGCAAAGTCGGCACGGCGCGCCACGGCCCAGCGCCGAAAGAACGCAGCTGTTCCGCATATTCTTCCCACATGCCTTCCAGTACTTGGCGCGTCAGCGCTGCCAGAATGGGCGCGATCAGCACCGCCTGGGCGATGATCATGGCGCTTGGCGTAAACAAAAGCCCAAGCGAACCCAAAGGGCCGGAACGCGACAGCAGCAGATAGATCAAAAGCCCCACCACCACCGGGGGTAGCCCCATCAACGCATTCGTCAGCGTGATCACGCCACCGCGCCCCGGAAACCGCGCCACCGCCAAAAGCGCCCCCAGCGGCAAGCCAAGCAGCGCCGCCAGTATCAGGGCCGCAAGGCTGACGCGCAGCGAAAGCGACACAACGGCAAGCACCCCCGGATCCAGGGACAGGATCAGGCCAAGGGCAGTCGCGAAGGCGCTGGCAAGGTCGTTCACCCCATCCTCCCGGAACGGGGCTTATGTGCGGATAGATGAAACCCCCGTCAATTCAGCAAGTGACTTGACTGATTACTGGTTTTTGCCGAATTTCGCCGTCAAATGCCGGACGTTCTGACCTTGAAGGAAGCTGCGCGCTTTCTCCGCCTTTCCGAACGCTCACTTTATGAGCTCGCCCGGGCACAACGGCTGCCGGCGGCTCAGCTTGGCGGCAAATGGCTCTTCCCGCGCCGGCAGCTTGAACGCTGGCTAGCAGCCCAGGCCGATGCCGGCGTAGCACAGCGCCTGGACCCACCCCCCATCCTGGCCGGCAGCCATGACCCTTTACTGGATTGGGCGGCGCGACAATCCGGCTGCGGCCTGGCTTTGCGTGGAGGCGGCAGCCTGGATGGATTACTGGCGCTCGCCAATGGAGAGGCGCTGATCGCCGCCAGCCATGTGCTCGATCCCGACAGCAACAGCTTCAACGAACCCGCAGCGCGTGAGTTTTTGGCCGGGCGCGGCTTTGTCGGCATTACCTGGGCCTGGCGGGAACAAGGCTTGATCCTGCCGCCCGGCAACCCCGCTGGACTTTCGGGCATCGCCGATCTGGCGCGGGCCGGCCTGCGCGTGGTGGGGCGCCAGCCGCGCGCCGGCAGTCACGTTTTGCTCACGCATTTGCTCTCAGAAGCCGGGCTCAGGCTTGATCAAATTGGCTTCCTGCCAAGCCCCGCGCTTTCCGAGGATGAAGTCGCGGCCAGCGTCGCCGAAGGCCGCGCCGATGCCGGCTTTGGCATCCGCGCTGAAGCAGCGGCGCGGGGCCTCACTTTCCTGCCGCTATTCCGAGAGCGTTTTGATCTGGTGATGGAGCGGCGCCATTTCTTTACCGATCCCGTGCAAAAATTATTGGCCTTCACGCGCGCCGAGGTTTTCGCCACCCGTGCCGCAAGGCTGGGTGGCTATGATCTTGCCGCGCTTGGTTCCGTTGCCTTCAATGCGTGAACTTAGTCCAGCGTAATCCCGGCATAGCCCGCTGCCGCCATATCATTCGCCCAGGCGCGATAGGCAGGCGCGCTGCCGGTATAGCGCGCCACAATGCGCTTCTGCTTGCCCGAGACATTCAGATTGACACCGGTCATCCAGGAATCCACCTCCATGGAGAGCAGCCCCTTGGCCAATTCCATGACGTGATCCATCCATTTTTCCAAGGCTTCCTGGCTCGGCTCCACGCGGGTGATGCGCTTTGCTTGCACGTAACGCAGCAATTCGCTGACCCATTCCACATTGAATTCGATGGAACGCGGAATATTGCCAAGCGCGGTATGGGGCCCAAGCAGCATGAACATATTCGGCATACCGGTTTGCAGCATGCCAACCAATGAAGTGGCGCCATCCTGCCATAACTGCTTCAGGGTCACCCCATTCGCGCCTTCAAATTCAATGCGATCAAAGGCGCCGCGCAAGGCATCAAAGCCGGTGGCATAGACAATGATGTCGAATTCAAATTCGGCATCGCTGGTCTTGATGCCTGTTGGCGTGATGCGTTCAATCGGCGTTGCCTTGCTATCCACCAGCTTCACATTGGGCTGGTTATAGACTTCGAAATAGAAGGTTTCCAACGGTACGCGGCGCGTGCCGAAGCCGTGATTCTTCGGAATCAGCATCTCGGCCACCTTCGGGTTCTTCACGCGCTGGCGAATTTTATTCGCGATGAAGCGGGAAACTTCCTCATTCGCCGCGCGATTGGTCAGCAAATCCTTGAAATTGCCGACCCAAATACCGAAGCCCTTTTCGGAATAGAGCTTTTCCAGAAAGGCTTCGCGTTCTTCCGCCGAAACATCGAAAGTATTGCGCGGATCAGGCGTGTGCAGGAAGCAGGAAAAGGTTTCCTCACAGCGCTTGAAAATTGCATCATAGCGCGTGCGAATTTCCGCCATTTCCTCGGCGCTGATCTTGCCATTATGCAAAGGCGCGCACCAATTGGGCGTGCGCTGGAATACCACCAATTCCTTCGCGGTCTTGGCCACTTCCTGAATGGTCTGCACGCCAGACGCACCAGTGCCGATCACCGCGACGCGCTTACCGGTGAAATCCACCTTTTCCTTGGGCCAAAGACCAGTGTGGAAGGATTGCCCCTTGAAATCCGCAATGCCAGGAAATTGCGGCATGGTGGGCGCAGAAAGCGCGCCAATCGCCGTGATTAAAAAGCGCGTTTTATGCGTGCTGCCATCTTCCAATGCCACCGTCCAGCTGCGCGACTTTTCATCCCACCGCGCCGCCTTCACCCGGGCTTGGAACTGGATATCACGCCGCAGATCATACTTGTCGGCCACCAGGTTCAGATAGCGTTCGGTTTCCGGCTGCGGTGCGAAATGCTCGGTCCAGTGCCATTCATTCAGCAGATCCTTGTCGAAGGAATAGCCATAGGAATAGCTCTCTGAATCGAAGCGGCAGCCCGGATACCGGTTCCAATACCAGGTGCCGCCAACACCCGTGCCGGCCTCAAACACGCGGGCCTTCATGCCCAATTGGCGCAGCTTGATCAGCTGATAAAGGCCAGACATGCCCGCACCAATCACAATGGCGTCGTAATCGAGCCCTGTCTGAACGTCCTTCGCTACCGCTTCCATCACTGCGCTCATGCTGGATACCCCTATCTTCCCTGCGGGTCAGAAACAGCTCCTGCCGGACCCTCTGACACTTATCTTTACGCAAATGCGCAAAAAGCCCAAGCACGGGCGCGGGCAGCAAACCCGCGCCGTTCAGGCCCTTGGATGCTGCCGGAACCGAAGGGCCACGATTTGATCAGGATCATAAATCCCCCAGATCGGCGCCCCAAGGGCTAAAATTTATGCCGCCAACCGCGCCCGCGCTGCCGCACGCAGCATATCTGCACCTTTTTCCGCGATCATGATGGTTGGCGCATTGGTATTGGTGGAAGTCACGGCCGGCATCACTGAAGCATCAATCACGCGCAAGCCTTCCAGCCCATGCACCCGCAGCCTGTCATCGACCACAGACATCACATCCGGCCCCATCCGGCAGGAGCAGGAGGCGTGGAATACCGTGCTGCCCACCTGCCGCGCATAATGCAGCCATTCCTCATCCGTTTGCACATCCGGCCCCGGCATGGATTCCGCCACCAGGTAGCGTTGCAAGGCAGGCTTGTTGAACCATTCCCGCATGGCGCGCAGCCCGGCCACTATGCTGCGCTGGTCACGATCCTCGGCCAAATAATTCGGGTTGATGATGGGTTGTTCACGCGGGTCGGCGCTGCGGGCGGCAATGAAGCCGCGGCTTTCCGGGCGCATCTGCCATACACCAGCGGTCATGCCGGGCCGGGTATCCAAATCCCTACCCCCGCCAGGGGCATAGCTGGCAGATGCAAATAGCGCCTGCATGTCAGGCGTAGCGCTTTCCGGCAAAGCCTTGAAGGAAGCGGCCAGCAGTGAAGCGGCATAGGTCAGGATACCGCGCCCCATGACCGCGAATTTCAGCAATTCCCCCGCAAAGCGCAGGCCGCGCGTGCGTTCATTCAGCGTTGGCACATCTTTCACCACGGCCTGTACGCGCACCAGGAAATGATCCTGAAAATTACGCCCCACACCGCGCAATTCATGCACCACCGGCACACCAATTTGCGCCAGATGCCCGGCTTCCCCAACGCCGGAGAGTTGCAAAATATGCGGCGAACCGATCGCCCCGGCTGAGAGAATAACCTCAACTGCCGCCGCGGCGCGTTCCATCGCACCACCGCGGGAAAACTCAACGCCTACCGCGCGCTTGCCTTCAAAAACCACGCGATGCACCAGCGCATTCGTCACCACGCGCAGATTGGGCCGCCCCATGGCGGGGCGCAGATAGGAACGCGCCGCACTCGCGCGGAACCGCCCGCCACGCGTCTGCTGCACCCAGCCGATATGATCCCCAAGCCCATGCGGCAGGTCATTCAAATCATCGCGGTAAGCCCAGCCCATTTGCGCACCGGCTTCAATCGCTGCCTGACATAATTCCGGTTGGTCGCGCGACGGTGAGGTATAAAGCAAACCATCCTTGCTATGCGCAGCCTTATCAGGCCCCTGCCATTTCTCAGATTTATTGAAATAAGGCAGCACATCTTCCGAAGCCCAGCCGCGATTCCCAAGCTGCGCCCAATGATCATAATCTTCCGGCTGGGACCGGATATAGATCATGCCATTGATCGAACTCGACCCACCCAGCACGCGGCCACGCGGGTAATTGATTTCGCGGCCATTCAGGCCAGAATTCCGATCCGCCTTGAAGCCCCAGGTCAGAGTCGGGTGATCGAGCAATTTCATATAGCCGGCAGGGATATGAATCAGCGGGTTCCAATCCTTGCCGCCCGCTTCAATCAGCAGCACCTGATTGCCGGGGTCTTCCGATAGACGATTGGCCAGCACACAACCGGCAGAACCACCACCAACAATCACATAATCTGCTTTCATCGCGCTTCCCCTTATGGCGCCATGATAGTCCAAAATCGTGAAGTTCAAAGCCCCCACCTGGCTTGCGCGTGGCGCTGATCCTGGCAAGCTTATCCATCACTGGCCACGCATGGCCCAAGTAGCAAAAGAAAGGAAAGCCCCATGCGCAAATGGTTCACGCTGACCCTGACAGCCCTTTTGCTGGTTTGCGCCGCGCCCAAGGGCCATGCACAAAACTGGCCTGCCCAGCCAATCACCCTCATCAATGGTTTCCCGCCCGGCGGCGGCGCCGACATCCTCGCGCGGCTTTTTGCTGAAAGGCTGCGTGATGCGCTGGGACAGCCCGTAACGGTCGAAAACCGCACCGGCGCCAATGGGCTGATTGCCGCCGGCACCGTCGCCGCCGCGCGGCCTGATGGCTACACGCTATTGCTGCAAACCATGAGCATCGCAGCGACTTCGGTGGTGATGCCGGGGGTTACGCTGAACTTCAACCCAGATCGGGATTTGGCGCAAAGCGTCATCATCGCCGGCTTGGATAATCTGCTCTACGTTTCCACCAAAACACCCTTCACCACCGTGCAGGAGGTAATTGATTACGCTCGTGCCAATCCAGACAAGCTGACCTATGGCTCTTCTGGCGTTGGCAGTTCCTATCAGCTTTGGGCTGCGCAATTCACCAATATGGCGGGCATTCGCATGGTGCATGTGCCCTTTCGTGGTGGCCCGCCCGCCATTGCGGAAATAATCGCCGGGCGCGTGGATATGATGTTTGGCAACCTCGCGGAAATCCTGCCGCATATCCGCTCCGGCGCGGTGCGCGCCATTGCCTTTACCAGCGTACCGCCTTCCCCGGTGCTGCCCGGCGTGCCAACCATTGCCGCTTCTGGCCTGCCGCAATTCGCTGCCGATAATTGGTTCGGCATTGCCGCCCCAGGCGCCACGCCGCGCCCAATCCTGGAAAGACTGAACGCTGAGGTGAATCGCGCCCTGCAAAACCCCGAGGTTTCACAACGCCTGATCTCTCTTGGCTATCAACCGCGTGGTGGGACGATTGAAGAAATGTTGGCCACCATCCAGCGCGATCGCGCCAAATGGAAAGGCGTGATCGAAGCCAATAATATCCGCGCGGAATAGAAAAAGCGCTTCAATCGAAGCGCAAATTCCATCCCAGCCATTCACATACCGCGCGCCCCATCACCCATTCCAGATCCTGGCCCTTCAGCCAGGGCAATTCTTCGGTGAAGAAGGTCACGCATTGTCGGTAGCTGCATGGCATGCGCGTGATATCGGTGCCCCAGAAAAAGCGCTTCGGCCCGAAGGCATCGAAAATGCGCTGCAAGCCATCATGGATATTCTTATAGGGGTAGCCTTGCGTTGAATAATGCGGCGCCCCCGTTGCCTTCACCGCCACATTGGGAAGCTTCGCTAAGGCGACCAATTCATCCAGCTTGGCAAAGGCAGCCTCATCCTGGCCGGTGCGCACCAGGCCGCAATGATCCAGGATCATTTTCAGATTGGGATGCGCTTCCGCGATTTGGCGAAATTCCTTCAGGAAAAGTCCGCCCATGCAGGAAACCGGCAGGCCCTCCTTTTCCGCTGCCGGCCAAAGCCAATCCAGCGTGCCATCGCGCAGCCAGACCTGTTCTTCCGGATGCAACAAGGCCCAGCGCAGCCCAAGCATGCCAGGCTGATTCTTCCAGCCTTTTATCAGATGCCGCAATTCGGGCCGCGTCGGCGGGAATTGTCCCATCACCGCAAAGCGATCCGGATAGCGCCGCGCCGCTTCCACTGCCATGGCATTGGAATCCGGGTCCCAGCTTGCCGGCGGATGGATCACCGCAGCATACACGCCCGCTTCATCCATCTCCCGCAGCGCTTCCTCTGCCGAGAAGGAACACACTTTGCGATGCAGCCCAGAAGGCGTGCCCTTGGACCAGATATGGATCTGCGCATCAACGATTTTCATTGGGAACTCTCCATTATTGCGCGATGAAGCCACCATCAATTACCAGCTCTGTACCCGTGATGAAGGAAGCCTCATCAGACGCGAGGAACAAAACACCATAGGCAACCTCAATCGGTTCCCCCAAGCGGCGCAGCGGCGTCAATGGAATTTTCGCCGTACGCCCTGGCCCATTCGTGCCCCCCAGCATCGGCGGCAGATAGCCCGGATGCACGGAATTGACGCGCACCCCCTGCGGCCCCCAGCGCACCGCGGCGTTTTTGGTCAGCAAACGCACCGCCCCCTTGGAAGCAGAATAGCCTGGATGCCCTTCCGCGCTGCTCACAAACCCCATGATGGAGGAGATATTGACGATGGAGCCCTTGCCCTGCTGCGCCATCACCTGGCCCACCAAAGTAGTACCCAAAAACACGCCTGTCGCATTGATGGACATAAGCTGATTCCAGCCTTCCAAAGACAGCATATCGCCAACCGCGCTGCCGCTAATTCCTGCATTATTCACAAGGATATCAATACGCCCATAATCGGACAGCGCCTTTTCAATCAGCCGCTTCCAATCCGCTTCCTGGGCCACATCCATGGCGACAAAGCTCGCTCGCCCCTGCCCGGCGGTGATATCGGCCGCCAGCGCCTCACCCAAATCCGCGCGGCGATCTGCAATAACCACGGCCGCACCTTCCTTGGCGAAAAGCCGTGCCTCAGCTTCGCCCATGCCATGGGCACCGCCGGTAATGATGGCAACCTTGTCCTTCAAGCGCATTGCATTTCCTCCGTTTCTTCAGGCTCTTTGATACCAGGCTTTGCTCCGCATCACGATCGCCACCACAGAAAGCATGACAGGCACTTCCACCAGCACGCCGACCACAGTGGCCAAGGCAGCGCCGGAATCAAAGCCGAAAAGGCTGATCGCGGCGGCCACCGATAATTCAAAGAAATTGCTCGCGCCGATCAGCGCCGATGGCCCGGCTACCGCATGGGCGGAACCGCAAGCCCTGTTCAGCCAATAGGCCAGCCCCGCATTGAAATAGACTTGGATGATGATCGGCACTGCCAGCAACGCAATCACCAAAGGCTGCGCGATGATTTGTGGCCCCTGAAAGCCGAACAACAACACCAGCGTCAGCAAAAGCGACGCCAAAGAAATCGGCCCAAGCCGCTGTAACACCAAAGCCAGCGCCGCTGCGCCGCCCTGCGCCAAAATCCTGCGCCGCCAAAGCTGCGCCAGAATCACCGGCAGCACGATGTAAAGCAGCACGGATAGAAACAGCGTATCCCAGGGCACGATAATCGCCGAAAGCCCAAGCAAAAATCCGACAATCGGCGCAAAGGCGAAGATCATGATGGCATCATTCAACGCCACCTGGCTCAGTGTGAAATTCGGCTCGCCTTCGGATAGGTTTGACCAGACAAACACCATCGCCGTGCAGGGCGCCGCCGCCAGCAGGATCAACCCCGCGATATAGCTTTCAATCTGCGCTTCCGGCAGGAAGGGGCGAAACAACCAGCCGATGAAAAGCCATCCCAGCAGCGCCATGCTGAAGGGCTTCACCAGCCAATTCACGCCAAGCGTTACCAGCACGCCGCGCCAATGCCGCCCTACCGCGCCAAGCGCGCCGAAATCCACGCGCAGCAGCATCGGGATAATCATCAGCCAGATCAGCAACGCGACCGGCAGATTGACCTTGGCGATATTCGCTTCCCCCAGCACGCGGAAGGGTGCCGGCATTAGCGTGCCCAACACAATCCCCACCACAATGCACAATGCCACCCAAAGGGTCAGATAGCGTTCGAAAAAGCCAAGCCCCGCTTTCGCCTTATCCATCGCGCCCAGCCTAGCCAGCGCTTTTCACGGAATTGGATGATTGCATGGAAACACCGGCCCATTCCTCATAAAGCTGCGCCACGGAAGTCATATCTGCCTCAGCGCCGAACCGGTTCTTCGCGATGCTCAGCATTTCACGCGCCAGCGCCGCCATGGGCGCAGAAAGCCCGAAGGCCGCGAATTCCGCCACCGCCAGCGACAAATCCTTGGATACGATGGCATTGCTGGCACCCCCGGAAAACCGCCCATTCAGCACCGCGCGCGGAAATTTCGTGACGGTGGAACTATTGCGCCCCGTGCTGGCATTGATCACATCGCACATCAGTGCCGTATCAATGCCGGCCTTGGCCCCCAGCGCGAAAGCCTCCGAGGTCAATACCATGCCTGCCAATGACAGAAGATTGTTCGCAAGCTTCATGGTCTGGCTGAGGCCCGGCGTATCACCGATGGTGAAGACATGTTTGCCCACCACTTGCAACAAAGGCATCACTTCCTGCAGCGTCTCGGGCGCGCCGGACGCCATGACCGAAAGCGCGCCGGTCTCCGCCCCCGGCACGCCGCCACTGATGGGCGAATCAATCAGCGCAATGCCCTTATCCGCCAGCCCCGCCGCAATACGCCGCATCGCAGCACTGCCAATGGTGGACATTTCGATGTAAATCCTCGCCCCGCCCGCAGCCGCGATCCCATCAGCGCCCAGCGCAACATTTTCAGAAATCTCCGCGCTTGGCAGGCAGGCCAGCACCACGCGGCATTGCCGCGCGACCTCGGCCACCGATGTCGCGGGCTGCGCGCCTGCTTCCGACACTTGGCGCATAGCTTCAGGGCGTGGATCATAGACCAGAATTTGCTTGCCCGGATGGCGCTGCGCCCAATCGGCCATGCGCTTCGCAATCGGGCCACCCATGGCGCCCAATCCCAGAAAGCCGATCATCCCATCCTTCATTGGCCGTTCCTCAACATTCTCAAGAAAACCCAGTCTTCACCCAAATTGGTTGCCTGAATAGGGAAGGCGTGGCTAGCTTCTCGAAAATCCGTCGCCACCAGCAGGCGGGCAAGAATGAGGAAGCGCAGCATGGTCCCAACCCTCGCCCTTGATGCACCCCGCAGAATGCGGCGCATCGCCCTTCTGCTGCTTGGCTTGATAGGCTTGGCCCCCATCGCATCGGCGCAAACGCCCGCCAGCGGCGCCTATCCCACCCGGCCGGTGCGCTTGCTGCTGGGCTTCGCACCCGGCGGCGCCACGGATGTTGTTGCGCGCATTCTGCAACAAAGCATATCAGAACATCTCGGCCAGCAATTGGTGATCGAAAACCGCCCCGGCGCCAGCGGCATGATCGCCACGCAGGAATTGGTGCGCAGTGCGCCCGATGGTTACACACTTGCCATCATTGTCAGCGCCCATGCCGGCATGGCCGCGCTGCAACGCAACCTGCCCTTTGATCCCATTCGCGATATCGCGCCCATCACGCTTGTCATTCACATGCCTGCGCTGGTGGCAGTGCCGGCGAAATCACCCGTGCAAAGCTTGCAGGATTTGGTGGCGCTGGCCCGGACTACGCCGGCGGGCCTTACCTATTCCACCTCTGGCCCCGGCGGCTGGCAGGAATTTGGCGTGACGGATTTTGGCCAAAGACTTGGCGTGAATTTTGTCCATGTGCCCTATCGCGGCGGCGGCCCCGCCAGCCAGGCGCTGGCAACAGGTGAGGTCGCCTTCAGCTTCGCCACCTTCGCTTCCGTCATGCCCATGGTGCAGGCCGGCACAGTGCGCGGCCTTGCGGTCAGTGGCACCACGCGATCCGCCGAATTTCCCAATCTCCCCACCGTGGCCGAAGCGCTTTCCATGCCCGGGTATCGCACCTTGGATTGGCACGCGCTGGCCGGCCCGGCTGGGCTGCCGGCGGACAGGCGCGCGCGCATCGCCGCTGCCTTCCATCACGCCTTGGCAAAGCCGGAACTCCAGCAACGGCTGCAAGCCGCCGGCGCCACCCCGGCCCCATCAACGCCCGAGGAAATGGAAGCCTTCATCCGCGCTGAGATTGAACACTACACCACACTGGCGCGTACCACCGGCATCAAGGGCGAATAGCCTTCCTGCCGCTTGCCAAACGCGCAACCGCGACAAAGGAACGCGGCCCATCAACGCCGCCGGCCAAATAGGCACGGCGCGCAACCTCCTTAATCGGGGGAATGCGTTGCGGCGGTAGTGCCGCGATGAAGGCGCCGGCAATGCCCTGGCCGCCCGCCGCCCAGGGGTCCCACCAATCCTCAAAATCGGCGAAATCCTGGCGGATGGCGATATCGCATTCCGTCACCTGCTCAATACCCGCAACCTCAAACAATGCCGCCATGCGCCCCGGCGCGCCCACCGGGTCCGCCCAATAGCGGGCGCGAAAGGCCTCGCCTTCCGGTTCCGTGATGGCGACGCTATCGGCAAAGGCGCGCAGGAAGGAAAAGCCGCCGGTGAAATCCCACATCGCCGCCGCGACCAGCCCGCCCGGCTTGGTGACGCGCACCAACTCCGCCACCGCTTTGGCGCGATCAGGCACGAATTGCAGCACCAGCAGCGAAAGCGCGGCATCGAAATCGGCATCCGGCAGATCAAGCGCGGTCAAATCCCCCTGCCGGAAATCGCCGGAAGGCACGCGGGCGCGCGCCGCTGCCAAAAAAGCTGTGCTGATATCAATGCCGGTGATGCGTGCAGTGGCGTCGCGTGCAGCCAGCGCATCCGAAAGCGCGCCCGTGCCACAGCCGGCATCCAGCACCGACAAGCCGCGCGGCAAGGCAAGCGCCTCCAGCATCGCATCCGCCAGTTTGCGAGACCACCGGCCCATGCTGCGTTCATAAGCCGCGCCATTCGTCGCAGCATAGCCAGACACTGCGCCTAATCCTCGTATTTGTAGCGAAAGTTGCAATGGCTCGCCCCGCCCATGATGGTTTGCGTGCGTTCCAATTTCAGCTTGGGGTCATAGCCCTCGCAAAAGGCACCATCACGATTGCAGGACAGAATGCCGCCAAGCTCCGCCAACCCCATGGCGCGATACATTTCCGCATAGCGGCAGCGCGTCACGTTGAAATCATAATGCTTGGCGTCCTTGCGGATCGTCTCAATTTGCAGCGCATCCCCCTTGGTCCATAGCGGCTGAAGGGAGATGAAATGCTCGAGCGATGGCTTCCCATCCGGCCCCTGCTTGGCCATTTCCGCCGCCGTTTCCTTGGCCAGCTTGATGATGGCGGATGAAAGAATGGCTTTCGCCTTCTCCTCCCCAATTTGGGCCTTCATTTCCTCATAAATGCCCTTGGCAAAGGCGGCTTCGATCCGCCTTTGTTCAAGAATGCCTAGGCTTTCTGTGGTCATAAGCGCCTCCTGCTCGGGTCAGGGGACAGCTTAACCGGGACAGAGCCTCGGACCAGCCCCGAAATTCACATAAAGGTATCTTTATATTCTTCTTTCCCTCTAGCCCCGCGCCCCGCGCCGTGTTACCCGCCGCGCCATATTCAGGAGATTTCGTCATGGCCGCCCAAGACTACGTGATCAAAGACCTTTCCCTCGCCGCCTGGGGGCGGAAGGAAATCTCGATGGCCGAGGATGAAATGCCCGGCCTGATGGCGGTGCGCGCTGAATACGGCGCGGCCCAGCCGCTCAAAGGTGCCCGCATCGCGGGCTGCCTGCACATGACCATCCAGACCGCGGTCCTGATTGAAACCCTGAAGCACCTTGGCGCCGATGTGCGCTGGTCTTCCTGCAATATCTTCTCCACGCAAGACCACGCCGCTGCCGCCATTGCCGCAACCGGCACGCCGGTTTTCGCCGTGAAGGGCGAAACCCTTCCCGAATATTGGGAATATGTGCAGCGCACCCTGGAATGGGCCGATGGCGGGGAGCCCAATGTGCTGCTGGATGATGGCGGCGACATGACGCTGCTGGTCCATTACGGCCTGCGCGCCGAACAGGGCGATACCGCTTTCCTCGACAAGGCGACGAATGAGGAAGAAGAAGTCTTCTTCGCCCTGATCAAAAATTGCCTGAAGACCAAGCCCGGCTGGTTCGCCAAGCTTGCTGCTGCCATCAAGGGCGTTTCGGAAGAAACCACCACGGGCGTGCATCGGCTTTACGTCATGGCCAAGGAAGGGCGCCTGCTTTTCCCGGCGATCAATGTGAATGACAGCGTGACCAAGTCGAAATTCGACAATCTCTATGGCTGCCGCGAATCACTGGTGGATGCGATCCGTCGCGGCACGGATGTGATGATGGCGGGCAAGGTCGCCATGGTTTGCGGCTTTGGCGATGTGGGCAAGGGTTCTGCCGCGTCGCTCCGCAATGCCGGCTGCCGCGTGATGGTGAGCGAGGTTGACCCGATCTGCGCCCTGCAAGCCGCCATGGAAGGCTATCAGGTTGTCACCATGGAACAGGCAGCACCCATGGCCGATATCTTCGTGACCGCCACGGGCAATGTGGATGTGATCACGTTGGATCACATGCGCGCCATGAAGCACCGCGCCATTGTCTGCAACATCGGCCATTTCGATTCTGAAATTCAGGTAGCCAGCTTGCGCAATTACAAGTGGGACAATGTGAAGCCGCAAGTGGATGAAATCGAATTCCCGGACCACAAGCGCATCATTCTTCTGTCCGAAGGCCGCCTGGTGAACCTTGGGAATGCCACGGGCCATCCTTCCTTCGTGATGTCGGCTTCCTTCACCAATCAAACGCTGGCCCAGATCGAACTCTGGACCAATACCGCCAAGTATGAGCGCAAGGTTTATACCCTGCCGAAACACCTGGATGAGAAGGTGGCGGCACTTCATCTAGCCAAGGTGGGCGCGACACTCACGCAACTCACCGCGCAACAGGCCGGCTATATCGGCGTGGACACGCAGGGCCCCTTCAAGGCCGAACAATACCGTTACTAAGATTAAACGCGCCGGGACGTGGACATGGGCCAAGCCCCGGCGCAAGCATGCGAGATAAGCGAATCGGGCACCCCGCCCGCGCCACGCATGGATCACGCGCATGGACCTGAGCGCCCTTTTCTCCGCCCTGCTCATGGGCATCGTCGAAGGCTTCACTGAATTCCTGCCCATTTCCTCAACCGGGCATTTGATCCTGCTTGGCGAAATGATCGGCTTTGAAGGTCCGCCCGGCAAGGTTTTTGAAATCTCCATCCAACTCGGCGCGATCCTTGCGGTTTGCTGGATTTATCGTGGGCTCATCCTGGATCTGCTGCGCGGCATGTGGCAGCCAGGCCGGGAACGCTATTACGTCATCAACCTGATGCTAGCCTTCCTGCCGGCGGCGATCATTGGCTTGCTATTTCACAAAACCATCACAACGCTGCTGTTCAATCCTTGGGTGGTCTCCGTGGCGCTCATCCTGGGCGGCATTGCCATCATCGCCATCGAAAAGCTGCGCCCCGCGCCCAGCATCCATAGCGTGCCTGAAATCGGCCCACTCGCCGCCGTGCTGGTCGGGTTAGGCCAGGCGCTCGCCATGATCCCGGGTACATCACGGTCTGGTGCCACCATCATCACCGCCCTGTTGATTGGGGTGGAGCGTCGCACTGCGGCGGAATTCTCCTTCGTGCTCGCCATCCCAACCATGTTCGCCGCCAGCTTCTACAGCTTGTGGAAGGTGCGGAGTGAGATTGACCCAAGCGCCTTCGGCCAAATCGCGGTTGGCTTCATTGCCGCCTTCATCGTTGCCCTCATCACCGTGCGCGCGGTACTGGCGCTGATCGGGCGGATCGGCTTCACGCCCTTTGGCTATTATCGCATCGCGCTTGGCACATTGATGCTGATTGTACTCGCCATGCGCTGATCCGCCCCATGGCCCCGCGCTACAGCTTCGCCTATGGCTCCAACACAGATGCTGCGGATTGGCGCGCCTGGTGCGCGCGCACCGGCCATGATCCGGCGGCAGTCAGGCCCATCGGCACCGGCATCCTGCCCGATGCACGACTCGCCTTTGATTTCTTCGGCAAGGGTCGCGGCGGCGGTGTGCTGAATTTCCAGCCACGCCTTGGCGGCTATGTTGAAGGTGTTGTCTTGGAAGTCTCCGAAGCAGGCTGGCGCGCGCTTGATCAAAAGGAAGGCGTGCCCCATGCCTATCAGCGTCGGCAGCGCCACATCATTCTGCCGGATGGCCAGGCGCTGGAAGCCATCGCTTACCAAGTCATCCCCGAACGCCAACAAGATTTTGTCGCGCCACCACCAGCCTATCTGAACGCCGTGCGCCAAGGCTTCGCCGCCCATGGCCTGCACCCACGCCCCTTGGAAGCCGCTGCCCTTGGCGCGGAAGGCTGCCACCTGCTCGCAGATGTTTTTGTCTATGGCACGCTGATGCAGGGTGGCTTCTGGCATGGCCCAGCGGCCCTAGCCGGCATCACCAGCATCCTGCCCGCGCAAGCCACCGGCACGCTTTTCGATCTTGGCGATTACCCGGCACTCACCCTAGGCGCGGCCAACCAGATACGCGGCGAAATCCTGACCTTTCAGGATATCGCCTCTGCCTTACCCATATTGGATGAAATCGAAGATGTCGCACCCGAAGGTGCCAAAAGCGGCATGTATCGCCGCACCATCATGACTGTGATGGATAACGCCGGCCGGCGCCGCCGCGCCTGGGCCTATGTAATGGCGCCAGCCAAGCTGGCTGACGCGCCAATCATCACCTCAGGTGATTGGCGCGCCCATCACGCACAAAAAAGCAAGTGACGCTGGCGGAACTTACTTAGTGTTCCTCGTCGCGGTCCGTGCCGACTTCGATATCCTCACCGATATCTTCGGCATCGTCTTCCAGTTCTTCCGCGTCCTCAATCGCCTCATCACCTTCGATATCTTCCACTTCGATATCATCGGTCTCGGCCTCTGGCGTGCCGGGCGCCTTCTTCAGCCGCTCATCCAGCGGGTTGGCGCCAGCGCGGCGCAGCCGCGGCTGTTCCACCGGCTGTTCCGTGCCGCATTTCGGGCAGACCGCCGGGGCGCGGGTCAGGTCATAGAATTTCCCGCCGCAAGCAACGCAAGTCCGCTTCAGGCCGAGTTCTGGCTTCGCCATGCAAACGCCTCATGAATTCCGCTGGGCGCGGTTTTGGATTGGAACCGCCCCGGCTCAACCCGAAGCGATCCCGTAAAAACAGGGACGCGCGCATTGCCATGGCCTGCCCTGCCATGTCAAACGGCCCCCATGTCCAGCGCCGAACCCCGCCCCTTCCGATCCAGCAAGCCCGCCGCCCCGCTTACCGGCCAGGCCGGGGTAGCTGGCGATAAATCCATCAGCCACCGCGCACTCATGTTCGGGGCTTTGGCCATCGGCACCACCGAGATTACCGGCCTTTTGGAAGGTGAGGATGTGCTGCGCACCGCCGCCGCCATGCGC
>JBEDHL010000307.1:0-32229 GCA_041174145.1 Pseudomonadota bacterium | reverse complement strand
TAATGATATAGTCTGAATAGTCAGGCGGCTGGGGTTGAGTCTTATCCGCACTTGGTGTGTTCGATATCGGAGGAATAAGAACGGGGTTTATCGCAGAACTTGGGCCACCCGGTTCATTCGGGCTTAAGGGCTCAAACCCTATCGCTTCTGCACCAGAAATATTCCCCATGATGAGTTCTCCCCTGGCTTAACCTTTAACGTTTCCCTGACACCATTATGGTTAGTTAAAAAATTTAGAAAAACAACGAATATTTTGTGTAAAAAATAAGAAAATAACTTTTGGGGGGCAAAACCAGGGCAATGCTCCGAACTGGCCAAAACCGTGACTCTGCAGCAACGGTTGCGAGTCGCTGTGATTTTTGCCGCGCCAGGCGCGAAAAATCCCTGGGCAAAGAAGGGCTTCCGGCCTAGACTTACGACTCACTCTGAAGCGTCGTTGTCATGCCTCGCCTCTCTTTTTCGGCCAGTGCCGAACCTGCCTCCGAACAAGGCGCCGTCAGGCGGCGCTTTGCTTCGGCCGATTTGCGCGCGCTGCTGCGCCGGCGCCTCATGGAATTCTTCGGCCTGGTGGCGGCAATCGTGGCGCTTGGCCTGGCGGCGGCCCTGCTTAGCTACGACCCCGCTGACCCATCCCTGAATACCTCTACGGCGCGGTCAGTCAGCAATCTGGCCGGGCCGGCAGGGGCGATGACCGCCGATTTATTGCTGCAGGGCTTTGGCTATGCGGCGGCCTTGCCGGTGCTGGCCTTGCTGGCTTGGGCCTTTCGCCTGGCCACGCAACGCGGGCTTGGCTTCATCCCGCTGCGGGTTGTGGGCCTTGCCCTTGGCCTGCCGCTTGGGGCGGCCGCGCTTTCCCTGGCGCCCTTGCCGCCGGAAGCGCCTGGACTGGCCGGTGCGGGTGGTGCTGCCGGGCCGCTTTTGGCGGAAGCCATCATTGCCTGGATGTCCGGCACTTTCGGTGCCTATGGCACGCTATTGGGGAAGGCCGGCTTGATCCTGGGCGCTGTCGGCGCGGGCTTTATTGGCTGCGGCCTTACCTTTGGCGAATGGCGTGGCGCGGGCCGCGCTGCCTTGGGGGCAGGGCAGGTCGCCTATGAAGCCGCGCGCAATGGTGCCGAAAGGCTGCGCCCGGCTGAAGAAGCGCCACGCGCCCGCACAGGGTTTTTCTCTCGTGTGCTTGGCCGCTTCGGTGGCATGAAGGACCGTGCCAGCGGTCTGTTCCGGCGCCAGGAACCGGAAATCCCCCTGGGCCCCATGCTGCGCGCCGCCGATGCGGCGGCTGAAGCCATGCCTATCCGCCCGGAAGCGCCCGTGGCCCCGCGTGAAGCCCCGCCGGTGCGTCAGCGCAAAGCGACAGAAGCATCGCGCCGCCCGGCGCCGCAACCCGAACTTGATCTTCGCGATGGCGCCTTTGCCTTGCCGCCGCTTGATTTGCTGACCGCCGCCCCCACCCAGCGCGTGGGAAGACCTTCAGAAGAATCTCTGCAGGCCAATGCGCGGCTATTGGAAAGTGTGTTGGAAGATTACGGCGTGCGTGGGCGCATTGCGGAAATTCGCCCCGGCCCGGTGGTGACGCTTTATGAACTGGAACCGGCGCCGGGCACCAAATCCGCCCGCGTGATCGGCCTTGCTGATGATATCGCGCGGTCCATGAGCCTGATTGCGGTGCGTATCGCAACCGTGCCTGGGCGGAATGTGATCGGCATTGAAATGCCCAATGCCAAGCGCGAAACCGTCTTCCTTTCGGAAATGTTCGGTGATGAGGGTTGGCATCGCAACCCGGGCAAACTGCCCTTGGCGCTGGGCAAGGATATTGGCGGCGCGCCGGTGATCGCTGATTTGGCGCGCATGCCACATTTGCTGATTGCGGGCACCACGGGTTCGGGCAAATCGGTCGGGATCAATACCATGATCCTGAGCCTGCTTTACCGCTTCAGCCCCGATGAATGCCGCTTCATCATGATTGACCCGAAGATGCTGGAATTGTCGGTCTATGATCGCATTCCGCATCTGCTGGCCCCGGTGGTGACGGAACCGCCCAAGGCGATTGGCGCGCTGAAATGGACCGTGCGGGAGATGGAGCGCCGCTACCGTGCGATGAGCCAATTGGGCGTGCGCAATATCGCGGGCTATAATGAGAAAGTGACAGCGGCCCGCCAGCGCGGTGAAGTGCTGACCAGGCGCGTTCAAACCGGCTTTGATCCGGAAACCAATAAGCCCGTTTTTGAAGACCAGCCGCTGGCGCTGGAAGCGCTGCCGATGATTGTTGTGGTCATTGATGAAATGGCCGATCTGATGATCGTGGCCGGCAAGGAAATTGAAGCGGCCGTCCAACGCCTGGCACAAATGGCGCGCGCCGCCGGTATTCACGTGATCATGGCAACGCAACGGCCTTCGGTGGATGTCATCACCGGCACGATCAAGGCGAATTTCCCGACGCGTATTTCCTTCCAGGTCACCTCCAAGATTGATAGCCGCACCATCCTGGGCGAACAGGGCGCGGAACAGCTGCTCGGCCAGGGCGATATGCTGCATATGCCGGGCGGCGGGCGCATTGCGCGCGTGCATGGACCCTTTGTGTCCGACACTGAGGTTGAACGCGTGGTGGAATTCCTCCGCGCCCAGGGTGAACCCGCCTATATCGAGGAAGTGACCGAAACCGAAGATGATGCTGATTCGGTTGCCATGCTTGGCATGCTGGGCGGCAATACGGATGGTGAGGCTTCGCTATACGACCAGGCGGTGGCACTGGTGACGCGCGAAGGCAAAGCCAGCACCAGCTTTGTGCAGCGGCATTTGAACATTGGCTATAACCGCGCGGCCAAGTTGATTGAGCAGATGGAAAAGGAAGGCGTGGTGGGGCCGGCCAATCACGTGGGCAAGCGCGAAGTGCTGGCGCCAGGGCCGCGGGATTAGGGAATAGCGGCCCCCGGTGCATGGGGATCCAACACCGTATCCGGCAAGGCCATAAATCGCGCGCCGTAAGTCCATACCAGCGCACATTCTACAGCCCGTCCCGGAAAGGCCGCGCGCAGCAGCGCGCGATAGGCCGCCATTTGCCGCAGATAAAGCGGTGCCACATCCGCCACATTTTCCGGCGGCGGGCGATTGGTCTTGTAATCCAGCACCAGCACGCGCCCCGCTTCCACCTTCAGCCTATCCACCTGGCCCGCAATCAGCCGGCCATTCACTTCCCCCGCAAGCGGAGCCTCTGCAAGGCTGCCGGGGCCGAGCGCCGCCTGCATCCATTCCTGGCTGAGCAGGCCAAGCACTTCTTGCAGTGTCGCTTCCTGTTCCGCCTGATTAAGCCCAGGCGCGCGGCGCGCGAGGAATTTGCGCGTCAGGTCTTCCCACATCTTGGCCGGATGTTCGGGCAGGCTTTGCAATAGCGCATGCACCAGGCGCCCGCGGCGGAAGCGAAGGCCCAAGGGATCATGCGCGGGGCGCGGTGCGGCGGCGGGGGTTTCCTGTTCGCCAGGCAGGGCCGATGGCGCAAGGCTGCCCGCTGGCGCCTCATCGGGGGCCTTTTCCCAGGCCCATGCCTTCGGGCGCGTTCTTGCACCCGCTGCCGCGCCTGCGTTTTCCACGCGCGGCGCCACGCGCTGGGCGCTGGCAAGGCTGAGCAGTTTCGGTTCCGCGCCAAATATATCCGGCGCGGCGCCCAAAGCAGTTGGATCAAAGCTGCCCCTGGCAACGCCTGGCAGGCGCGCAAAACCCTGCTCCACCAGATCATACCAACAGCCATCGGGCGGCTTTTTCGCACCGCGCCAACCGCAAATAATCAGCCGATCTTCAGCGCGCGTTAGCGCAACATAAAGCAGCCGATGTTCTTCCTCAGCATCGCCTGCCTGATCCGCCAAGCGCTGCGCCGTCAGTGCCGGTGCTTCGAAGCCCTTCACCTGCGGCGCCCAAACGGGCAGGGCTTCTTGCCCATCTTCAAACCAGCGCAGCGTCTTGCGGTCCTGCGCTTTGCTGGTGGTATCGGGCAGAATGACGATGGGCGCCTGCAAGCCCTTGGCGCCATGCACGGTCATGATGCGCACCACATCGCCCGCCGCTTCTGCTTCGCGTTTAATTTCGGTGCCGCCTTGGCGGAGCCAATGCACAAAGCCTTGCAGCGATGGCGGGTTGAGCTTCTCGTGCTCAAGCGCCGCATTAAGCAATTCATCCAAAGGATCGCCCGCATCAGGCCCAAGCCGGGCCAGGATGCGCGCGCGGCCCGCGCGGGGGTCAAGCGGGCCGGGTGCACCCAGCACATCGGCGAACAGGCCGTGTGGGGTGATGAAATCAAGCCGCGCTGCCTGCGCTGCCAGCCAATCCGCCACACGGCCGCAATCACTGGCCGCGCCGCGATGTGACATCAGCACCGCATTCAGCGGCAATTTGCCGCGCCCATGCGCGAGTTTGAAAAGCGCATCTTCATCAAGCCCGATCAGCGGGGATTTCAACAAGGCGGCAAGGTTCAGATCATCATCGGGCAGCAGCAACCACGCCGCCAGCGCCAGCATATCCTGCACCGGCAATTGCTCGGCCAGGCGCATGCGATCAATGCCGCCTACGGGAATGGAACGTTTTTTCAATTCCCTGATGAGTGCTGCGGCAAAACCGCCGCGTTTGCGTGCGCGCAGCAGCACCAGAATATCGCCGGGGCGAATGCGCCTTCCATGGGGTTGCGCTGCTTCCTGGCCTTTTTCCACGCGCGCGGGCAGGGTTTCATGCGCCACCATATGCGCGATGCGCTGCGCCAGGGCTGCCGCAAGCGCGGGCGCTGCACCTTCAGCACCCACGGCTTGTACCGGTGGCGCCCATTCAGGCGGCGCGTCGGCTATCGCGGTTTGCAGCATCGGCCAAAGCTCAACACTGCCGGCATGGCCTGCACGATCTGCCTTATGCTTAAGCTTTCCAGGAAGGGTGACGCCATCGCTTGCCGGCGCATCAGCAAAAACCGCATCCACCAGCGCCAGCACGGGTTTGGTGGATCGGAAGGAAACATCCAGGCTTACGGGGCGGAATTCCTGCGCGGCTGTGGTGACGATCTTTTCATAATCTTTTCTCTCACGCCCGAAGCCTTTTGAATCCGCGCCCTGGAAGGCGTAGATGGATTGCTTCTGATCACCAACGGCGAAGATGCTGCGCCCCGCGTCACGCGCGCCCTGGCCAGCGAAGAATTCACCCGAAAGTGCGCGCACAATATCCCATTGTTCCTTGTTGGAATCTTGCGCTTCATCCAACAGGATGTGATCCAGCCCATCATCCAGCTTGAACAATACCCAGGCACTGCCCGGATTTTTGAGCAATGTGCGTGCATCAGCGATCAGATCATCATAATCCAAAAGCCCGGCATTTTTCTTGGCTTCCCGATAGCGGCCCAGCACCGGTTCACCAATGGTGAAAAGCGCCATGCTGGTGGCCAATACGCGTGCGGCGGCGCGTTTTTCATCAAGCAGCAAAAGGCGTTCGCCTTCACGTTTCATCAGATCACTGATCTCATTCTGCCGGGCGCCTAGTTTTTTGGTGGCAAGTTTGGACCTGACCTCATTTTCGGAAGTGATGAAAATATCGCGCCACTCAGCCCATCGCGCCAAGCGCTGATCTTCCTGAAGTGCAAACCATGCAGATAGCTTATTGCCATGGCCAATATCCTGCGTGCCGCCCGCCAATAGCAATGCTGTCGCGGCACGGAAGGCTTCCAATTCAGGCGCGGCGATAACCGCGCCATCAATCCAGGCCTCATCTTCCTCGCCCGGCCTGACATCAAGCTTCCGCGCCAAAGCCGCGCGCAGCCCCGCCATGCCCTGGCGGTTTTGCAGCGCTACCAAAAACTTGTCACCAGCCTGCGCAAGATTGCCGATGACTTCAGAAAACTTCGTGGGTGCCTGGTATTTCGCCAAAACCGCCAGCGCATCACGACCAGCCCCGGTCACCAGCAGCGCATCGCGTTCGCGCGCCAGAAGTGCGCGGCCATCCTGTTCCTGCATCACCGCGAATTGCGGCGCCAAGCCCGCTTCCAGCGGAAAGGCGCGCAGCAAGGATTGCGCGAAACCATGCAGGGTGGAAATGCGCATACCGCCCGGCTGTTCCAGCACATCGGCAAAAAGCTGACGCGCAGCCTGCAGCCCTTCGCGCCCCGGCGTGCTGCCCGTCAGCTTTCGCAACATCTCAGCAAGTGCGGCGTCATCCGCCACCACCCATTCGCCAAGGCGCTGTGAAAGCCGCGTTGCCATTTCCGCTGCCGCCGCCTTGGTAAAGGTCAGGCACAGGATGCGCCCCGGCGCCACCCCCGCCAGCAAAAGCCGCAGCAGGCGATCCGTGAGTAGCTTGGTCTTGCCCGAACCGGCCGAGGCTTCCACCCAGGCGGAAACCGAAGGATCAGCGGCGCGTGCTTGCGCGGCTTCGGCGCTTTGTCTTGCGTCACTCATTCCGTATCCCCATCGCCTGAGGACCATTCATCCACCCGCGCCAGGTGATCATAATCATCGCTTGGCGTGGTGCGCGCGGGATGGGGGTGGCTTTCGAAGGGGGCGGCGCCCAGCAGCATCCGCTCCGCCAGCGCAGCGATCCGCATGCGCGCCAGATCGGCATAGCGCGCGCCATTATCGGCGATTGGCTTCAGCGTTTTTTCCTCGCCGGGTTTTTCGCCACCACTCAATTTCCAATAGACCAGCGCTTCAGCCTGCGCGTCCTTGGCGATTAAAGGATAACCGCCCGATTCCAGGATCATCGCCTCCAGCGCCAATTGCGGCGCGGCACCATCAACCACCTTTTTCTCGGCAGGCACCTGCCCGGTCTTGTAATCCAGAATGCGCCAACCGCCGCCGGCCAATTCATCCAGCCGATCCGCCTTTGCCGTGATTTCCACCTCACCGCCCGGAAGCTCCAGCATGATGCGGCCATCATGTTCCGTCAGGCAGCGGATCAGCCCCGTTTGGGTGCGGAGCTTTTCTTCCTCGGCGATCACGAAATCACCCATGCGCGCCATGCGCGGTTGCCAAAATGCCAGCACACCGGGATGCACCGCTTCCTTTTGCAGCGCTACGGCGCAGGCCCTATCCCATAATTCGCGCGCTGCCGTCGCACCGGGCCAGCCGGCGCCAAGCCCTGTCAGGAAATAGCGCATGGCATGATGCACCAGCGTGCCATATTCGCGCGCACCAATATCAGCATCCACTTCATCCAGGGCGCGCAAACCCAGAATACGGCTGGCATAAAAGGCGTAGGGATCGGCGATCAATTGCGTAGCGTCCGAAACCGTCAGGCGGCGCGGGCGTGCGGCAATTGGTGGGCTTGGCGCCGGGCGTCCCCAGGGCTTGGGATCTTCTTCCGGCTGATCCAAGGAAGCGGCCCAGCCCGCCGCGGCATTGGGTTCCAAGGCAAGTGCGCCCTGGCCTTTCAGGAAGGTTTCAAGCCGTGTCAGCCAGCGCGTTGGCACGCTGGGCGCACCGCCGCGTTTGCGCGCAGTGGAAAGCACCAATTCATTTGTGCTTGCAGCGGCATGGAAAAAATCCGCCGCCACACGGCCAATGCGCGCTTCCGGCGCTGGCAGGCCGAACTTCGCGCGCATGGGTCTGCTCATCCAGGGGCCTGGTTCTGTCGCTTGCGGCCAGATGTTTTCTTCCAAAGCGCCCAGGATCACGCGATCAAAACTTTGCAGCCGCGCTTCCAAAAGCCCCAATATCGCAATGCGCGGATGCGCGGCCCTGTCACGCTGTGCGCGAAAGGGTGGGGCGATGGGCCCCGCCAGCATGGCTTCAAAAGCAGCAGGCCATGAAGCTGGTTCGATGGGCGGCATTTCCACCAGGGCTTCCGCCAGCGCGGCCAAATGCCGCGCCAGCGCTTCCCCTTCCTCACCAGCGTAAAGCCTAAGGCCGCCTGGCAGATCAGGCGTGCCTGCCAGTGCTTCCGCCGCCGCCAGATGCAGCGCCAGCAGATCAGCGGGCGGGCGCGATGGGCTTGGCGGCAATTGCGTGAAATCGCCAAGGGCCGCTTCCAGCGCATCCATCATTGCGGCAATCGCCGTATCGCCTTCCGGCAGCACCGCGCGCAATCCGGCAAGCCCAGCGGCGGGTCTTGGCCCGCGCAGGGAGCGCTTTTCCAGAGCGCGCGTTGCATCCAGCCAGGCGCCGCGATCCATCCCAGCCGCGCTTAAGGGATGTTTCAAGACAGCAAGCAAGGCGGCGGGCGCGAAGCCATCGGCAATCATGCGCGCGATCAGGCGCAGAAACGCCGCGGCGGGTGTATCTGCCAGCGGCGCGCCGGCGCTGTCATCCGCGGTGATGCCATGCCGCGCGAGTTCCGCCGAAACCCGCCGCGCCAAATCACGATCCGGCGTGATCAGCGCCGCGCGTTTGCCTGGTGTTTCCAATGCCTCACGCAATAACAGCGCAATCGCGGCGGCTTCCTGCTGCGCATCACTCGCTTCCAGGCGGCTGATACCGGCCAGCGCGGCTTGCCAGCGGGGCGGATCACGTTCTGTCCAAATCTCCAATCCCTCGGCGGGGCGCAGGCTGCGCGCAAGCAAAACGGCCCGATCCGCTGCCGCCGCCTGATGCGCGGCCTTGCCCCAGGGGCGCAGCGCATTCGGCTCTACGCCAAGATCAGCGAGCAATTTCATCTGCCCGGCGAAGGGATGGCTGGGCGCGCGGCGAATGGCGTCAGCAAGGCTTGGCGTGATGGGTTCCGCCATGCCCTGTAATACCAAGGCGCCTTCCGGCAGGCTTGCGATGCAGCGAAGCAAAGCGGTCGCGGCCGGAATGGTACCGCCCGCGCCAATGCCGGCGGCAATCAGCTTTTCGCGCGGCGGTGCCGCTTCCAAGGCACGGCGCTGCGCGATCAGCGCGCGCACACGCGCCAGGCCCAAATCCATCAGGCGCTGGCCTTGCAGCCACTGATTCCAATCAGTCACCACCGCCTGCAATAGCCGTGTCGTAATCTGCCAATGGACCGCCAGGCCTTCAGGCACCAGCCCATCCAGCCGTGCCAGCCAGCTTGCCGCGAAATCCGCTGGGCTTGCGGTTTCAATCAGATCAAGATCAGCTTCTTCAAAGGCGATTTCATCAAAAAGTGTCGCCAATTCCCCGGCCATTTGCCACGCCTGTTCGGTGCCAAGCGGCCCGCCAATGCGGCGCGGAATGCCCAGCACAATGCGCGACAGCACGGCTTGGCGTGTGAGGGGCGCAACGGCGGGCGGCAGGTCCAGCAAGGCGGGCAGCGCCAATTCATCGGCCTCTTCCACCGAAAGCCCAGGCAGCGCACGCATGCGCGGCAGCAAAAGCGCACGGCCTTGCGCGGCGCCCAGAAAGGCTTCGCGCAAGCCGCGCGCGGCGCGCCGCGTTGGCAATAGCAGCGTATAGGATGCCAGCGCCGCTGGATCATCGCCCGGTACTTGCGCAAGCAAGCCCTCGGCCAGCGCGGGCAGGAAGCGCTGTTCGGGGCTTATGGCGAAAACGCGCAAGGCAGCCGCTTCAGAACAGCGCGCGGATCACGCCGCTGCGCAAAACATCTTCGGCATGGTCCAAATCCGCAGGCGTGGAAAGATGAAACCACACGCCATCATGCACCAGCCCGTAAAGACGGCCTGCTTCGATGGCGCGATTATACAGCCGGTTCAGGCTGAAGGCGCCGCTCGGCGCTTCGGCGAATAGCGCGGGTGAGAGGATTTGCACGCCACCGAAAAGATAGGGCGAAACCTCGCCTTCTTCGGGGCGGCGGATGGCGCCCATCGGGTCCAGCATGAAATCGCCGCGCCCGACCTCGCCCGCGATTTGCGCTGTGCGGATCAGCAGCAAAAGCCCATCCATGCGATCAGGATCAAAGGCAGCAGCGAGGCGCGTCAAGGCCGGGTGCGGGCCATCCAGCCAATACGCATCACCATTCACCACGGCAAAGGGAGCGTTACCCAAAGCGGGCAAGGCGCGCGTCACCCCGCCGCCGGTTTCCAGCAGCGTTTCCTCGCGTTGCAGCGTGATGCGCGGTGCGCTGCGCGCAGCGACACAAGCGGCCACCTGATCCGCCAGCCAATGCGCGTTCACCACGGTATTCGCGACACCAGCATCGGTCAGCCGATCTAGCGCGTGATCCAAAAGGCTACGTCCCGCCAAGGGCAAAAGCGGCTTCGGCATCGCGGCCGATAAAGGGCGCATGCGCGTGCCAAGGCCGGCAGCCAGCACCATGGCGTGGGAAAGCGTGATCATCGGGGCTCCATCACCGCATCGGGGTTGCGGCGCAATTGGCGGGGCAGGGCGTCATCCAACCATAAACGCAACGGCGCCGTGGCGGGGTGTTCCAGCGCTTGTTGCAAAAGCCGCCAGCAGCGCGGCCCATGAATCAGGTAGCGCGGCTTATGATCGCGCTGTGCCAGCCGCACCCAAAGGGCGGCCACGCGCAAATGGCGTTGCGCGGCGCAAGCGGCCATGGCGGCGGTGAAATCATCACGCGCCACACCGGGCCGCGCGGCGAAGTAACGCGCCAGCGCCGCATCCCGTGCTTTGGGCGCCACATCGCGCCGCGCATCTTCCACGAGCGAGACCAGATCATAGGCAGGGTGCCCAAGCCCGGCATCCTGGAAATCGAGCAAGCCCGTCCGCCGCGCCCCCGCCCGCGCTTCAAGGCGCATCAGATTGGCCGGGAAGTAATCGCGATGCACAAAGCCTTGCGTTCCGGCGAAGGGCGCCAGCATGGCGTGCAGCGCCGAATCAAGCCCGGCGCGCAGATCGTCACTGGCCGGCGCACCCATGGCCGCCGGCCACCACCAATCGAGGAAAGTCGCCGCCGTCGCCCGCGCCATGGCTGCCGCATCCCAGCCGGGCAGGCCGGGTGGGGGCGGCGCTTCATGCAGCGCGGCAAGGCTTTCCGCGGCTTCCGCGTAAAGTGCTGGCGCATCCGCCCCGCCATCCAACAGCGCGGCATGGGTGGCGTCGCCGAAATCTTCCAGCAGCACCAGGCCTTGATCCGGATCGGCGGCGATGATCTCCGGCGCGGAAAGCCCAAGGCCCCGGATATGGCCGGCAATGGCGATGAAGGGGCGGGTATTTTCGGGCGGAGGTGCCTCCATCAGCAGCGCCGGGCGCGGCCCACCCAGCAAGCGGGTATAGCGCCGCGCCGAAGCGTCAGAGGGCAGGGGGTCTAGCCGCGCCGCGCCAAAGCCCGCTTGGGCAAGGAAAGTGGCGGTCATGGCTTGAATGCACCAAGGCGCGCATCCCAACCGCTCAGCACCACATGGCGCGCGTCTTCCGCCGCACCTAGGGTCAGGCGGATGCGCAAAGCCTCGGGCGGGGTCAGCGGCCCCAGCCGTTCCGGCCATTCGACCAGCACAATCCCCTCCCGCGCCTCATCCCAGCCCAATTCGGCAAGGCCGGCGGGGCCGGAGAGGCGATAAAGATCGAAATGATGCGCGGGGCCGGCCGGCAAATCATAGCTTTGCACCAGGGTGAAGGTGGGGCTTGGCACTTCCAGGGCAGGGTCTCCGGCCGATGCACGCAGCAAGGCGCGGGTGAAGGCGCTTTTGCCGGCACCCAAAGGGCCTTCCAGCAGCACCGCATCGCCGGGCCGGAGCAGAGGCGCAAGCCGGGCTGCCAAGGCTTCGGTCGCTGCCAGATCGGGCAGATCACAGGCTATTTCCATCGGCCCCTGACCCTTCCTTTTCGCCAAAGCTTTGAACCCTTCGAAACCTCGTTTATCACGCCCCCCTGGATTCGGGGGAGAGCCCATGCCGGCCGAGATTGAAACCGATGTCGCGATTATTGGCGCGGGCCCCGTTGGGCTTTTCGCGGTGTTTGAATGCGGCATGCTGCGCATGAAATCCGTAGTGATTGACGCGCTGGAAGCGATTGGCGGGCAATGCACGGCGCTTTATCCCGAAAAGCCGATTTTCGACATTCCCGCCCATCCGCAAATCGCCGGTGCTGATCTGATTGCGCAGTTGGAAGCCCAGGCCGCGCCCTTCGCGCCGCAATATCTGTTCGGCCGGCGCGTTGAAACCTTGCGCCAGGAAGCGGGCGCGCTGGTGCTGGGCACCTCCGCCGGCGATGTCATTCGCGCCAAGGCGGTGATCCTGGCCGCCGGTGCGGGCGCGTTTGGCCCCAATCGCCCGCCCTTGGCCGGGCTTGCGGCGTATGAGGCTTCAGGCGCTGTGCGCTACATGGTGGCGAAGCGGGAAGAATTTCGCGGCAAGCGCGTGGTGATTGCGGGTGGTGGCGATTCAGCGGTGGATTGGGCGCTGTCGCTCAAGGACATCGCGGCCAAGGTGGTGGTGGTGCATCGCCGCCCTAAATTCCGCGCCGCCCCCGAAACCGCTGCGCAATTGGAAGCCGCCGCCGCGCGCGGAGAGGTGGAAATGGCCATCCCCTATCAACTCCATGGCTTGAAGGGCGATGGCGCCAAGCTGGAAGCGGTGGAATTGGCGACTTTGCAGGGCGAAATCCGCGATGTGCCGGCGGATCATTTGCTGGCCTTTTTCGGCCTTTCCATGGATTTAGGCCCAATCGCCGATTGGGGGCTGGGGCTGGAACGCAGCCATGTGAGTGTCACGCCTGCAACTTGCGAAACCAATATCCCAGGCGTCTATGCCATTGGCGATATTGCGACCTATCCCGGCAAGCTCAAGCTGATCCTGCAGGGATTTTCTGAGGCAGCCATGGCGGCGCATGCCATTCACCCGCGGGTTTTCCCTGATACCGCGCTGCATTTCGAATATTCCACCAGCAAGGGCGTGCCCGGCGCGGCGTGACAGAAAAATGCTGAAGCTGATCCGGATTTTTGCGCTGCTATTGCTGGCCGTGCTGGGCGGGCTTTGGGGGCTTGCCTGGTATGTGCGCGCGCCGGGAGAAGCGATGGGCGATGCCTTCCTGCGGCAATTGGCGCAGTTTGGTGGGGCGGATATGCCAGCCCCTTCGGCCGGCGGCGTGCAATTGCCCCAAGGCATTGCGCTGGGCGGTCCCTTCAGCCTGCAGGATCATACCGGCCAACGCGTGACCGAAGGCGCCTTCGCCGGACGGCTTGGCCTGATTTATTTCGGCTTCACCTATTGCCCGGATGTCTGCCCGACAGAACTCGGCCTCATGGCCTCGGCGCTGGATCTGTTGGGCGCCGATGCGTCGCGTGTTTTGCCCGTGCTGATCACCATAGACCCGGCGCGTGATACGCCGGCGGCGCTGGCCGATTATGTTTCCCGCTTCCATCCTGCCTTGATCGGTTTGACCGGTTCGGAGGAGGAAATCGCCGCCGCCGCCCGGGCTTTTCGCGTCTATTACCGGAAAATCCAGCCACCAGGTGCCAGCGACTACCTGATGGACCATTCATCCTTTATCTATCTGGTCGGCCCGGATGGTAAGGTGCGCCAGCTTTTCCGGCCCAATACGCCGCCTGAGACCATTGCTGCGGCCATTCGCGGACAAATTCGGGCCCGCTGATCATCTTAATGACTTCAAAAATGTAATTATTGTGATATGAACATCACCACCAATATCCCGAAAAAAATTCGGAGTCCAAAGGGAATGGTGGATGGAAGACGGTTTTGCGGATCAGGATTTGGTTCACGAACGCGGCGCTGCTGGGGCGGCCCGCCACACGAGAAGGTTGTCAGATAAAATCCTGATCGCCTTTCATCACGCTTGTGATCAATCCGACTTTGAAGTTGCGAATGATCTATTGGTAATCCTTGAAAAAATGCTGAAACGCCCGGCCTTTGGTTCGGATACCAACCGGCGTAAAAGCATTGAAAGCCTGGTTGCCGCGCATGAAAGGCTTTGGATGCTGCGCCACCCGGAAGCGCGCGAAACCTAGGAAGTATTACGCCGGGCAAAGCGGCGCCGCATCGCGCAATATTGCCTCTGCTTCAGCGGTAAAGCGCCCATCGGCTTCATGCAGCACAAGGCCGGGCCAGATCCGCGCCGGTCCGCGCGCCCCCTTGCGGGCGCGCAGCAGGACTCGCTTGGCGGGCACGCCCAGGCGCGGCCAGAGCGGGAGCATTTCCACCGCACCGAAACCGACCCCCCGAAGTGCTGCCACTGCCGCGTCAAAGCGCGCCGAGGGTAACACCAGCGTCAGGCTGCCCCGTGGGCTGATGGCGATTGTCAGAAATTCAACCCAAGCGGCCAATCCAGGCCCCGCTTCATGGGTGGCGGCGCGGCGAATGGCGCCTGGCGGTGGCGTGCCGCCCGGCCAATAGGGTGGATTGGCGAAGCCATGCGCTACCGGGCCAAGCCGCCGCGCCAGCGCCAGATCCGCCACATCGCCTTCTTCGATCTGGGCGGCGAGCCCGGCCCGCGCGGCATTATCGCGCGCTAGCGCCGCCATGGCAGCTTCGCGCTCTACCGCGCGGATGCCAAGCCCCGGCACGCGGGCACCAAGGCAGAGAAAGGCGGCCCCGCTGCCCGAACCGGCTTCCAGCACGGCTTCCCCAGGCCGGGCGGGAACAAAAGCGGCCAGTAGCACCGCATCCAGCCCGGCCCGAAAGCCCTGGCGCGGTTGGCGCAGCGCCACGCGGCCATTCAGCAAATGATCTTCCGTGAATTCTTCGGGCGGCGTGGTCACGCTTCGGCATCCTCACCGGCTTCGCGCAATACGCGCCGCGCTTCCGCCGCATCTTCCTCCCGCACGGCAAGTCGGCGCGGAAAGGCGCCGATACCGCCTTCAACGGCGCTGATATGCTGATCAAGCAGCACGCTTTCGATGCCAGCATCGCTCAGCAGGGCTTGCAGGAAGCCAAGCCGGATCGGGTCGGTGCTTTTGACCAGGATATGCATCCGAATGCTCCCCGCCTTGCTGGCTTCGCTTGCCGCTCTGGCATGTGGCGCCTATGGTGCGGCGGCTTGATCAGGGTGAGAAAAAGTGGATTTGGCGCCGCAGCAAATCTCTAATGAGGATCGAGGCCGGGGGGAAGATGCCCTGGCCGCGCTGACGGCGCTTGTCCAGGATGATCTGGAAGCCTGCAACCGCCTGATCGTGGAACGGATGCAAAGCCCGGTCGCCTTGATCCCGCAATTGGCGGCGCATCTGGTGGCCGCTGGCGGCAAGCGGCTCCGGCCCTTGCTCACTTTGGCTGCGGCGCGGCTCTGTGGCTATCGCGGGGAGAGGCATATCTCGCTGGCGGCCTGTGTGGAGTTCATCCATACCGCGACGCTGCTGCATGATGATGTGGTGGATGAAAGTGCGCTCAGGCGCGGTCAGGCCAGCGCCAATGCGCTATTTGGCAATAAGGCGTCCGTGCTGGTGGGCGATTTCCTGTTTGCCCGCGCTTTTCAGTTGATGGTGGCGGATGGGTCGCTTGAAGTGCTGCGCATCCTGTCCACCGCGGCGGCGACGATTGCCGAGGGCGAAGTGCTGCAATTGATGACGCAGAATGATACCGCCACAACGGAAGACCAATATCTGGCGGTGATCGAAGGCAAGACCGCAGCGCTTTTCGCCGCCGCGACGGAAGTGGGCGCGGTGATCGCTGATCGGCCCAAGGCGGAACAGGCGGCGCTGTGTGAGTATGGCGGCGCACTCGGCATCGCTTTCCAATTGGTGGATGACGCGCTGGATTACGCCGCCGATCAGGCCGCCCTTGGCAAGACTGTGGGTGATGATTTCCGCGAGGGAAAAATCACGCTGCCCGTCTTGCTGGCTTTCGCGCGCGGTTCGGAAGAAGAACGCGGCTTCTGGCGCCGCGTGCTGGAAGAAGGCGATCAGCAGGACGCCGATCTTTCCACCGCCATGGCGCTGATGACGAAATACGACACGATCGGGGAGACCATCGCCCGCGCCCGGCGTTATGGCGAAAAGGCCATCTCGGCGCTTGATATGTTCCCCGATAGCCTGGAACACCGCGCTCTGGTGGAAGTGGTGCGCTTTTGTATTGATCGGGCGCGCTGAGACCGGAACTTTTTTTTAGGCTTTCCCGGCGCGCCCCAGACCGTCTGCGCTTCGCCTATGGCATCAGATAATTGATGTTGTCTGCGGGCTTGAAGGCCGTATTGATCTTGCCCATCAGCGCGAAACCTTCCGCCCCTTCAAGCGCCACGGCGCGGATGCCAGAACCGGGGGAGAAATCCACCTCATTCAAATTGACCCAGACAACATTGGGGCTGAGTGCGGATTCAAAATAATATACTCGGCGACTGTGATCGAGCACGGTGCGCCAATAGGTGGGCGCGATATTCGGGTGCTGCGGGTCAGGCTCACCCCAAGGCACGGACACATTGCGCATCACACTCAGTATGCCCGCAACCTGCTGACGTTCCTCACGCGCTTGCGGAAGCTTTTCTACATAATAGCTGGCCCTGACGAAGCGATCCTGGGATTGATGTGACCCTGGCAGAGTTTTTGAGCCATCCAAGCGCTTCCAGTAATTATTCAGGGTGAGTTGTTCGGCGAAGGTCGGACTATTGGTCATCACCTGATATTGCCGGCCATGATGAATAACCGGCTTGCCATCCAAATACTCAATCACCGCAGAATCACCTGTGGGATCAGTGAGTGAGAGATGCACAGTCGGATGTGCGGCGCCACCAGGGCCGAAATTCGCCGGCACCAGGTAAATCGCCTGCTTGGAGACGGCATCAACGGCTTCAGCGACGGTCGCGTAATTGGAAAGGACATATTGCAGCCAAGCTGCCCAGGAAACATGGGGCTTGTCCGCATTGGGCTGGGGCCATTTTGTCTCTGCCAGATAGAGCAGATTTGCGCCGAGGCCCCTTTCATTCATGCCATCGAAAACGCCATCGATTGGCCCGCCCGGTGTTGTGGTACCGCCGGCAACGATGGTGCCGTATTTGCTTTCCCAAGTAAGTCCGCCTGGGGTGCGGATGCCGATATTCTGGGCGCCACGTGGAAAAATGAAGAAATGCGTATTGAACGCATAAGGCCAATCCATGGTGCGGCCAGTGAGAACCGCATTATCCGGCCCGAGCCATGTCGCGCGCGAGCACGCGTCGGCCGCAGCGGCAGCGACAATGAGGCCGAGCGCAAGCATGGCGCCCTTGGTCGAAGCGGCCTTGTGCATTTGCTCCCCCTTTCCAAGAAATGGATCATTCTGATTATTGATATATGGAAAATAATAGGGAGTTTTTTGTGGCGAGCGCAATGACCCGGCGGCGCCGAAACGGCGCCCCTTGTCCAGAAATTGTATCATGCCCTGAACGCGCTTTCGGTGTCTTTGGCGTGTGCTTGGCCTAGGCGCGGCGGGGCACCAGCGCCAGCGCCACCATCGCCAATAACAGGCTGGCCACCCACCAAGCCTGCCATAGCCCGAAGGAAAGCATCCCCGTCACGGCGGCGGAGGCGAGCATGCCCGCGCCCACCGCCGGCGCGGCGCTGCGCGCTGCGGCGAAACCCAGCGCCAGTATCAACGCCGCACCAAGCAGCGCGCCAATGCCGCCCAGTTCCAACCAAAGTTGCAGGGCACCATTATGGGGATGCAGCGGCATTACCTCCACATGCGCCAGCGCCAAGAATTCGCGCTGCGCGGGGGTGGTGATGTTCAGCCGGTCCAGCGTTGCGGCATCCGGCCGCGCCCGCCCGCCCGGCATGGCGCGGCTGGCTTCAAGGCCCCAACCTGTCAGCGGCTTTTCCGCGATGCGCGTGGCGGCAAAATCCCAGATGACCAGCCGATGCACGGCAGATGGCGGCAGGCTGGCCGAGGGAATTTTCGGAATGAAGCCCACCAGCAAGGGCATGATCAGGATGGCCAATGCAACCACGGCCCCCACCAGCCTTGGCCCCAGGCGCGGTGCGGCGAAGCTGAATAATGCCGCCCCCAGCCCGGCAATGGTCGCCAGCCGGGCCGTTTCGCCAGGCAAGGAGATCAGCACAGCGGCACCTACCAGCAGCAGGATTGCGCGTGCAAACCAAGGCCAAGGCAGCGCAAAGCCCATGGGCAGCAGCAGCGCCATCAGTGATGCCGCCGGCTTCAGCCCGAACATCAAGGCTTCCGGCACTTCCTTCAGCCCGCGCACCGCTGCGCGCAGGGCATTGCCGCTTTGCCAATCGGCAAAGGCTGCGGCCAGGCCAAGCACCAGCCCGAAGCCGATCCATGGCAGCAGCCGCGCCCCTTGCGCCGCCCCCGCCGCGCCATGCGCAAGCAGCATCATCGCGGCCATGCTGAGTGCGAGCATCGCACCCCGCCCGGGTTCCGGCGCCCAAAGGGATGTCACGGCGCCCCAAGCCATCAGCAACAATCCAAGCAGTAGGACAGGGCTCTGCGGCAGGTTGGGCCGCCACCCGGCGCGCCAGCCAAACGCCAGCGTAATCGCCATCGGCACCAGCGCCAGCGGCGCCATGGCCTTGGATTGCAGCACCGCCACAAAGGGCGCGGCGAAAAGAGCGATGGCAAGCGGCAGGCCGGGGTGGGACATGGAGTGGGCTTAAAACATTTCTGATTTAAGGAGTATCGGTAGATTTATGCCTGAACGCCAGACGGGCCTCGGCAAGAAAAAAAGCCCCAGCGCTGCTCCTGCAACACCGGGGCTCCACCAACCACAATTAGCGCCGCGTCACACCGCGGCAATACTCTCCCGCCGCAATTCAACTGAAAGCGCATCGAGCGAACGCTCAACACGGTCCAGCATCTCCGTCACTTCTTCCTTCGTGATCACCAGCGGTGGGGAGAAGCCGATGCTGTCATTCATCATGGCGCGCAGGATCACGCCCTGTTCTTCGCCATGCTTCACCAAACGCGGCCCGATCTTGCGCGCTGGGTCGAAGTTCTTTTTGGCGGCCTTGTCTTCCACCAATTCAATCGCGCCCACCATGCCAACGCCGCGCACCTCACCCACCATGGGGTGATTGGCGAAGCGCCGCTGCAATTCCGCTTGCAGATGCGGGCCCACGGATTTCACATGGCCGATCAGGTCGATCTCATCATAGATCTTGAGCGTTTCAATCGCGACGGCGGCGGCCACCGGATGCCCGGAATAGGTGAAGCCATGGCCCCAAGTGCCAACGGCGGAAGAACCTTCCGCAATGCCTTGGAAGACCCGTTCATTCACCATGACGGCCGAAATCGGCAGATAGGATGAAGAAAGCGCCTTGGCGCAGACCAGAATATCCGGCGTGATGCCGAAGGTCTGGCAGCCCCAGTAATTGCCGGTGCGCCCGAAGCCGCAAATCACCTCATCGGCCACGAACAGCACGTCATGCTTTTTCAAAACGGCCTGGATTTTCTCGAAATAGGTACGCGGCGGCACAATCACGCCGCCGGCACCCATGGTCGGTTCCGCCCAGAAAGCGGCCACCGTCTCTGGCCCTTCCTGGATGATGTAATCATCCAATTCCTGCGCGAGGCGTGTTGCGAAATCTTCTTCCGATTCGCCCTGCTTCGCATTGTGGTAGTGATGCGGCGTGCCAACGTGATGGAAGCGCCCACCCGCGAGTGGTGCATCAAACAGCTTGTGATTGGCAGGCAAGCCCGTCAGCGAAGCGGCCGCCAGCGTAATGCCGTGATAGCCCTTGAGGCGCGCGATGATCTTCTTCTTTTCAGGCCGGCCAATCGCATTATTCATGTACCAGATCATCTTGATCGCGCTGTCATTCGCCTCAGACCCGGAATTGGCGAAGAACACCTTGCTCATGGGCACCGGCGCGCGTTCGATCAGCATTTCCGCCAGATCAATCATCGGCTCATGCGATTTGGCCGTGAAGGAATGATAGAAGGGGAGCTTCCGCATCTGGTTGGCGGCGGCCTGCACCAGGCGTTCATTGTCAAAGCCGAGTGACGTGCACCACAGCCCCGCCATGGCTTCGATATATTCCTTGCCCTGGTCGTCAAAAATGCGCACGCCCTTGCCGCGGCTGATCACCAGCGGGCCATTGATTTGATGCGCCTTGGCATCGGTATAGGGGTGCAGCACATTGGCAATGTCGCGGACGGCATTGGAATTGCGGGGCGGGGTCATGTTTTGGCTTCCTCGGACCTGATCGGAACCCCGATTAAGGCACGCCTTGGCGCAAGACCCAAGAGGAAAGCGTTGCCCTAAGCCCAGCGCCGCGCCAAGTTACCGCATTGGAGGCGTCACATGACCGAAATCAAACCCCATGCGGCCCATTGGGGCAGCTTCGATGCGGTGGTGGAAAATGGCCGGCTGGTGGGGGTGAAGCCCTTCCATCGGGACCCTTTCCCAGGCTCCTTGATCGAAGCCATGCCGGATGCGGTGCATAGCGCCGCGCGGATTGATCGCCCCTATGTCCGCAAGGGCTGGCTGGAAGGCCGCCGGCGCGGCGCCTTGCGGGGCGGAGACCCCTTTGTGCCGGTATCCTGGGACAAGGCGGTGCGGCTTGTGGCGGAAGAAACCCGGCGGGTGCGCGCTGAAGCTGGCGCCAAATCCATCATGGGCGGGTCCTATGGCTGGTCCTCCGCCGGGCGGTTTCATCATGCGCGCAGCCAATTGCAGCGCTTCCTGGGGCTCGGCGGCGGTTATACCGGTCAGGTCAATGCCTATTCCTATGCGGCGGCGCAGGCGCTGCTGCCGCATATTCTGGGCACCAATGAAGTGCTGCTCGGCAAGGTCACGGATTGGGCGGCGATTACGCGCTATTCCAAGGTGATGCTCTGCCTGGGGGGGCTGCCAATTCGCAATGGCTATGTCACCTCGGGCGGCGCAGGCCAGCACAGCAATGAGATGAATTTGCGCGCGGCGGCGGAAGCCGGGCTGCGCTTTCTGCAAATCTCCCCCGCGCGGGCGGATGTGCCGGATTGGGCGGGCGCGGAATGGACGCCGATCCGCCCCGGCACGGATACCGCGCTATTGCTGGCGATGGGCCATGAAATCCTGGCGCGCGGGTGGGAGGATAAGAATTTCCTCGCGACCCGTTGTGTCGGTTGGGACAAGCTGCGCGCCTATATCACCGGCGAGTCCGATGGCGTTGCGAAAACCCCCGAATGGGCCGCTCCCATCACGACTATTCCCGCCGAGACCATCCGCGCGCTGACGGCGGAAATCGCGCGCCAACCCGCAATGCTGACCGCCACCTGGTCCTTGCAGCGCGCGGATTATGGCGAACAACCCTATTGGATGCTGACCGCACTCGCCGCCATGCTGGGCCTGATCGGCAAGCCGGGGCAGGGGGTCGCGTTTGGCTATGGCAGCGTGAATGGCATGGGCCAGCCCCGGCGCGAAGTGCCGAGCTTCGCCATGCCGGCGACGCCAAACCCGACCGGGTTTTTCATCCCTGTCGCGCGCATCACGGAAATGTTGGAAAACCCCGGCGGCGATCATCACTTCAATGGCCGCGTGCTGCAATTCCCTGATACGCGCATCATCTGGTGGGCGGGCGGCAATCCCTTCCATCACCATCAGGATTTGAACCGCATGCTGCGCGCCTGGGCGCAGGCTGAGACCATCATTGTGCAGGAACCCTGGTGGACCTCACTCGCGCGCCACGCCGATATCGTGCTGCCCGCCACCACCACGCTGGAGCGCAATGATATCGCGAGCAGCGGGCGCGATCGCTTTCTGCGTGCCATGCACCAAGCCATCCCGCCGCAGGGTCAGGCGCGCAACGACCACGATATGCTGGCCGATATCGCGGAGGAATTGGGCTACCGCGAACGCTTCACCGAACAGCGCAATGAAGAAGCCTGGCTGAGGCACTTGTTCGAAAGCTGGCGCCGCCATTGCGCGCGCATGGGCCAGGAAACGCCGGATTTCGACACGTTTTGGGAAAAGGGTTTTTGGGAAGCCGATGCCCCCGCGCGCGGTGAGGAATATACCCAATTCGCCGATTTCGCCGCCGATCCGGAAGCGAACCCGCTCGATACACCCTCAGGCAAGGTGGAGCTGTTTAGCGAAACCATCGCAAGCTTCGGTTATGATGACGCGCCGGGCCATCCCGTTTGGATCGCGCCACGCGAATGGCTGGGCGCTGCGGAAGCCAAGCGTCACAAGCTCCATCTTCTATCCTTCCAGCCCGCCACGCGCTTGCACGGCCAATTGGATACGGGGCGCATCTCGGCCGCGAATAAAATCGCGGGGCGGGAGCCCATCATGCTCAATCCGGAAGACGCTGCCGAACGCGGCTTGAAGGATGGCGATATTGTGCGCGTGTTCAATGATCGTGGCGCGTGCCTGGGTGGCTTGCGGCTTGATCCGGGGCTGATGCGTGGTGTTGCCATGATGGCAACCGGCGCTTGGTATGACCCGCTTGAACCAGGCGTGCCGGGCAGCATGTGTGTCCATGGCAACCCGAATGTGCTGACGGCGGATGTGGGCACGTCCAAACTCGGCCAAGGCCCATCAGCGCAATCCTGTTTGGTGGAGGTGGAAAAATGGACCGCGCCGCTGCCGCCGGTGCGCGTGCATTTGCCGCCGGTGATTGAAGAAGCACCGTGATCACCCGCCGTGCCGGGTAGCGCCACCTGGATCGCCGGTGTGGCGCATCCGGGTGCGGGTCTTGGCGCTTCCCCCATCCGCGCAGCCTTTGGCTGCATTTCCGCGATTGGGAGCCCCCGCGTGGCGGCGCGGTGGCGCTGAGCCGGGGTTGAAGGGCAGTGTCCCCAAAGCTTCATAATTCGCATCTTTATGCCCGCAAGCGGCATCTTTATCTAAATCAGTGTATTGGGTCGTCCTCGGGCGACGCGCCATGCCGGGATGGAGAGAAAAATGGATCAGCACCAAAGCCAAGCCGCAACCTTCGAAGCCTTTGATGATTGCGAGAATATCGGCAGTAATCCCGCGCCGGATTCGCCAATCGGCGAGATTATTGAAGCGCGCTATGGCCGCCGCGCGCTGCTCGGTTCCGCCGCCACGCTGGCTGCCCTTTCAGCCGGGCTTCCGCGTGATGCCGAAGCGCAATCAGCTGTGCCGGTTTCAGGTGGGCCTTCCAGCCTGACCTTCAGCGAACCCGCGCGGGCCTTGGCGCAGCGTGAATCAGTCGCTGAAGGCTATGAAGTGCAAACCATCATCCGCTGGGGTGACCCCGTGATGTCTGGTGCGCCGGCTTTCGAAGCAGGCAAGACCACGCCGGCGGCGCAGGCCGGGCAGTTTGGCTACAATAATGATTACCTCGATTTCTTCCCGCTCCCGCAGGGGGCAACGGGCAGCGATCACGGGCTGCTCGTGGTCAATCATGAATACACCAACCCCAATTTGATGTGGGCTGGCCTTGGGACTGGGAGTTCTTCCCGCCAGCGCGTGAATGCGGAACAGGCGGAAGCCGAAATCATGGCCCATGGGCTTTCCGTTGTGGAAATTCGGAAAGAAAATGGCCGCTGGGGCTATGCCAAGGAAAGCCGCTTCAATCGCCGCATCACCGCCGCAACGCCGATGCAGATTTCTGGTCCCGCCGCCGGGCATGATTTGCTGAAGACCAAGGCTGACCCAACAGGCCGGCAGGTGCTTGGAACCCTGAACAATTGCGCCGGCGGGAATACGCCCTGGGGCACGGTGCTGACCGCTGAGGAAAACTTCAACCTCTATTTCGGCGGCGATGTCGCGAAAACGCCACATGCCGAAAGCTTCCGCCGTTATGGCATCCGCAATCAGGCTTCCTATTCCTGGCCTAATCACATTGAACGCTTCAATGTGGAAAAGGAACCGAATGAGGCCTTCCGCTTCGGCTGGATTGTCGAAATCGATCCCTATGATCCGAATGCGGTGCCGGTGAAGCGCACCGCCCTTGGCCGTTTCAAGCATGAAGGCTGCCATCACGCGATCAATGCTGATGGCCGCGTTGTGATCTACATGGGCGATGATGAGCGGTTTGATTTCGTCTATCGCTTTGTCACCGCACGCCCCTGGAATCCGAATGACCGCGCGGCGAACCGGAATCTGTTGGATGAAGGCGTGCTTTCGGTCGCCAAATTCCATGATGATGGCAAGGTGGAATGGCTGGATCTGATTCAGGGCCAAGGGCCGCTGACGCCGGCCAATGGCTTTGCCAGCCAGGCCGATGTGCTGATCCATACCCGCCAGGCCGCCAGCCTTTTGGGCGCCACACCCATGGACAGGCCCGAGGATGTGGAACCCAACCCCGCCAGCGGCCGCGTTTATGTGATGCTGACGAATAACAGCAACCGCCGCGCGGATCAGGTGAATGCCGCAAATCCGCGCGCCAATAATCAGCATGGCCATGTGGTGGAAATCATCCCGCCCGGTGCTGGCACGCCGCGTGTTGATCATGCTGCGCGTGAAATGCGCTGGGGCTTGTTCTTGATGGCGGGTGCGCCCGGGATTGATCCCGGCACGCGTTATCATCGCGCGACATCTGATCGTGGCTGGCTTTCCTGCCCGGATAATTGCGCCTTCGACAAGAAGGGCCGCATCTGGATCGCAACCGATGGTGCTCCAGAAACATCCGGTGTCGCCGATGGGCTTTATGCCGCCGATACGGCCGGTTATGGCCGCGCGCTCACGCGGCTTTTCTATCAGGCGCCGACAGGGGCAGAAGTCTGCGGCCCCTGCTTCACGCCGGATAACAAAACCATCTTCCTCGCGATTCAGCATCCGGGGGAAGATGCAGGTTCGACTTTTGAACGGCCTTCCACGCGCTGGCCGGACTTCAAGGATGATGTGCCGCCACGCCCAGCGGTGATTGCCATTGTCAAAAAGGATGGCGGGGAGATTGGCGGCTAGGTTTTGATGTGCGCCATCAGCGCCGCGTATTCGGTGGCGCTGATGGCTTCTTCCGGCATGGTCGCGGGCACTACCCCGCACGCCGCGCGGCGTGGCAGCAGGGCCGCCGCGCGTAGCTTGGGTTGCCAGCGCCGCAGCAGCGCGCGCAAATCTGCCAGGCTGATGTCATCCGCATCGAAATTCAGCGTGCAGGAAACCTGATTACCCTGCCGCGCGCCGATCCAATGGCGCTCCAGCAGCGCAACCCAGCGATATTGCTCGGCAAGGCTTGCTTCGCCCGCCGTGATCAGCCCCGCGCCTTGGCCAAGCTTCGCCAGCAGCGCTTCAGTTGGGAAGCCCACCAAAGTGGCTGACTGCACTTGTCGCGTGGGATAGCCCGCCGCGATCAAGGCTGAGGCTACCGTCACATCCTCATACCGCACCCAACGCAGATATTGCGCCGCAGGCGGTGGATGCGCCCCGGCACTCAGCCCAAACAGCAAGGATGTTGTACCGGCGGGCTTGATGGTGGTGACGGTGGCGGGCATTGCCATGCCAAGCGCCCGTGCGTAATCGCGCGCTTCCCGTTTCGCGCTGGCGGAAAGCCGCGCCAGTGGGCGCCAGAAATCTTGCCCGCCACCCGGCGCAATCAATGCCTTGAAGCCAAGCCCAAAGCGCAGCCAGGCCCATTCAAAAATCCCCGTCAGCCCAATCCCGATGCGATTACTGGCGCGGATTTCTGCATCATAAATACCCCTCATGCGATTGATGCGGATCAGAAAGTGCACACCAAGTTGGATTGCTGCCGTCACACGCGCATCCCAGGCTTCAGCAAGGTCCTTAGACAGCGCGCCGGGTGCAAGCGCTTCAAGCGGCAAAGGGCAAGCCAGCAGCGGCGCCACATCCGCCACCACGCAAAACCCGCCGGTGATTGGCAAGGCCACTTCGCCACAGGGATTGGTAATGGTGGGGAAATCCGCCCCGCGCGCATGAATGGCGATATCACTGACCAGCGCAGCCCCTTGCATTACGGGAAAGCGCGCCGATCCAAAGCTTGCATCAACATCGGGCAGCGCGGTTCGCACTAGGCGATCCGCATTGATGAAGCCCGGTTCGCCCCGCTGATGAATGGCCTGACTTGCTGCTTCAAACACCGCGCGCGCGTGAAGTGTTGCCAGGTCATCCGCCTTGGCGCGTGGGCCAAGCCGCGCCCAGAAATCCGCATCCACCAAAAGCGCATAAGCCGCGCCGGTATGCCCAGGCAGATCAAGCCCGGCGGCGAAGCGCGGCGCATCCGCATCGCGCCAGGTTTTCGCCGCCATGCGCGCCGCGCGGCGCAGCCCGCCATGAAGCACTGCCCGCGCCATGATATCATCCACGCGCAAGGCCTGTTCCCAGCGCGGCATGGCATCAGGCGCTGCAATCACCCTGGCGCGTAACGTTAAAAAGGCGTCAAGCAAGGGCAAAGGCCCCGGCGCGGGGCGCCCGCCAAGCCCGCGAATGGGCTGGCCGCTTGGCCGAATGGCGGAAAAATCCAGTACCAAAGCTTGGTCTGCTTGCCCGGCATGGGCCATGGCTTCCAGGATTTCCAAAGCCTCGGCCCAGCCCTCCCGGCTATCGGGGATGACGACATGCTGCGCATCTTCCGGCGCTGGTTCAGACAAGGCCGCGCGCTGCGCCGTTGATGCCGCCGTGAAATCAGCATGACCCGGGGCAAGCGTGAAAAACAACCTCGGCGCGCGGCGCCAATCCACCAGACACAGCGCATCATCATAAGCGCGCCCCACGCCAGCGCCGCATAACAGTAAGTAAAAGCAGGTGAAACTTGTGGCCGCCGTGGCGCAATTCACAAAGAATTCCATGGGCTGACCGGGCTGAGACGGATCGCCACGCACCAAATGCCGCCCAGCGGTCAGCAGCGCACCACAAGCAATGGCATTGCGCAGAAAGCCTTCTTCCTGCCGCGCGTCTTCGCCCGTGACATCGCCGAGCAGCGCGATATTGCCCGCCGCCACACGATCCGCGACGCGGCCGAAATCTTCCTGATCATCGGCGCGGAAAATGCCGCGCCGCGCCACGGCAAGCCCAAGCCCTGGGGCAAGGGCGCGCGCGGGCGCAGGTGCTGCGCCGAAGCAGGCACCAGGCGCTGCGGCGTTTTTCAGCACGCGCATGTGACGTGACCAGCCATCGCAAGCGGGGGCATTTTGCTCTCCTTCACTCAGGTTTCCGGCATGCCCAAAAACACGCGCGCCGCAGCGCCCATCGCCGCCGAAGGCAAGACTGGCGCCGCCCAAGCCGCCGCACCAATCACAATCCCGCGCCTCAGCGCCCGTGCTATGATTCTGGGGGAAAGGCTGGACCATCGCGGCCTGGTAGCCGGCGGTTCTGCCCTGGCGGACCCGGTGCCCATCACTGCCCCGCCCCATATCAGCGCCTTCGCCTTTCGCTGGGGCGCGGTGGTGATATTCGGCGCCAACCCCGCCGAGGAAACCGCGCTGCTCCAAAAGCTAGGCCCGCGCATCACCAACCCTGCCGAGAGCCCTGCCGAGGAAACCGCGCTGATCAATATTGGCGCTGAGCGTGACGGGGTGGATGCCGAAGGTGTCATTCAACTGAGCGATTCTGCGCCCGAACGCCTGGCCGTAGTGGCGGATGCCCTGGCCAAAAGCGCGGCCCTTGCCCAGCAGGAAGCCCGCATCGCCGAAGCCCTGGACCGGATGGAACCTGCCGTGGCCAGCCTGCGTCTGGCGGGGCGGCTCAGTGTTTCCTCCCGCGCTTTGCATCGGCAGATCGGCCATGCGCTTTCCGCACGCAACCGCAACCTTGCGCGGGTGGAAGCCGCCGATAAGCCGGAAGTGCTTTGGGATCATCCGGAATTGGAACGGCTCCATGCCCGTTTGGCGGATGAATATGAACTCCGCGAAAGGGGGGGCGCGCTGGAACGCAAACTCGCCCTGATAGACGATACCATCCAGACCCTGCTTTCCCTGATCCAAGCCCGCCGCGCCCTTGGGCTTGAGCTGGCGGTGGTGGCGCTGGTCGGGATTGAGGTGATTTTCACCCTGTATGAGAAGGTGATCCGCCCGCTTTTGCACTGAAAGCACTGGCTTGGGCTGGCCTGATCGGCGATTTCGGGCAATAAAAGGCCAGAGACATGTCAGTCCGAGGAAACTTCTATGACGGCGAATTCGCCCGAATGGGCCCAGGCGCCCACCGCACCGCAGAACCTCAGCCAGAAGCGCCCGCCGCCGCCGCCGGCTTCCGTGCGCCGCTACCTCAGCCTGCCGGATTTTGAAGCGGCTGCCGCGCGCTATCTGCCGCGCAGCATTGGCGGCTTTGTCTCGGGCGCGGTTGAAACCGATGCGTCGCTGCGTGACAATCGCGAAGCCTTCGCCGAATGGGGCTTTGTGCCGCGCGTGCTGCGCGATACGCGCGGGCGCAATCTGAAGACCACGCTGTTTGGCCAGGAATATGATGCGCCCTTCGGCCTGCCGCCCATGGGCGCTTCCGCACTGGTCGCCTATCGCGGCGACTTGGTGCTGACGCAAGCCGCACGCGCGCGCAATGTGCCAATGATCATGAGTGCGTCTTCGCTGATCCCGCTCGAAGATGTCGCCAAGGCCAATCCGGATGCCTGGTATCAGGCCTATCTGCCCGGTGAGGCTGAGCGTATTGAACCGCTGGTGGACCGGGTGGCGGCCGCCGGCTTCAAGACCTTTGTGCTGACGGTGGATGTGCAGGTTTCATCCAACCGCGAAAATAATGTGCGCAATGGCTATTCCATTCCACTGAAGCCCACGCCGCAATTGCTCTGGGATGGCATTACCCATCCGGGCTGGGTGCTGAATACCTTCTTCAAGACCATGCTCAATCATGGCATGCCGCATTTTGAAAACATGGATGCGGGCCGTGGGCCGCCCATCGTCTCCCGCACGCTGATGCGCGCTTTTGGTGCGCGTGATGGCTTGGCCTGGGAACATCTGGAACTGATCCGCCGGCGCTGGAAGGGCAAGCTGGTGGTGAAGGGCATCATCTCCCCCGAAGATGCGCGGATGTGCCGCGATGCGGGTGCGGATGGCATCATGGTGTCCAACCATGGTGGCCGGCAATTGGATGGCACAATTTCCGGCCTACGCAGCCTGCCTGAAATCGCCCGCGATGCCGGCGATATGACTGTGATGTATGATGGCGGCATCCGCCGCGGCAGTGATGTGCTGAAGGCGCTGGCCCTTGGCGCTTCCTTCGTATTCGTCGGTCGTCCGATGCTTTCAGCGGCGGCGGTGGCGGGCGAAGAAGGCGTGAAGCACGCGATTGGCCTGCTGTCTGAAGAAATTGACCGCAACATGGCCATGATGGGCATTCAGAACCCATCCGAAATGTCCATGGAATATATGCGCCCGATGCGCTGAGTAGCTGGGCGTTTATTCAAAAACGGCGCAGCCGTCGTTGGGGCTGCGCCGTTAGAATGTGTCCCGTTCACCTTCGTTCACGGGACACATTCTAAACTTTTTTGATCGCATTTTCCGAGCCGCCAAGTGCTTCCACTTGGCTTGAAAATGCTCGAGTGTTTCAGGCGGCCATCGCCGGGCGCTTGGCGCGCCAGCCCGCGGCCAATTCATAAGCCTGACCGGCGCGGAGCACGGTGGCATCCTCAAAAGGCCGGCCCACAAGCTGCGCGCCCACCGGCATGCCACCCGCGCCAAAGCCGGTGCAGACGGTCAGCGCCGGCTGGCCGGTCAGGTTGAAGGGGATGGTGAAATTCGGCACCTCAAAAGACGCCCATTTCGTCATTTGGTGAATGGGGCGCGCTTCGCCGGGTTGCGCTGCTGTCACCAGCAGATCGCAATCGGTCATGGCGGCGGCGACGGCTTCGCATAATTCGCGCCGGCGGCGTTGCGCCTGGATGTAATCAGCGGCGGTAATGGTGGAAGCCAGCGCCAGTCTTTCGCGCAAAAACTCACCATAGGCGCGGTATTTTTCGCGCATCCACTTCTCATGCACCGCATAGGCATCAGCGGCCAAAATCAGCCAGCCGGCAGCATTGAAATCAGCCAGCGGCGGCAGCTTCACTTCGCGGATTTCCGCCCCTTGCGCGGCCAATGTGCTGGTCAAATGCGCAATCCCCGCTGCCATGCCGGGGCTGACTTTGCAGTCATCCTCGTGGAAATGGCGGATCACACCAATGCGCAGCCCCTTCACGCCGCCATTCAGGCTGGAAAGCAGATCAGGCCGCGGGCGATTGGCGGAAGATGGGTCGGCGGGATCATGCCCTGTCATGGCATCCAGCAGCAGCGCGCAATCTTCCACCGTCCAAGCCATGGGCCCGGTGGTGTCCAGGCTTTGGGAGAGGGGCAACACGCCGGTGCGCGAACAAAGCCCATAGCTCGGCTTAATGCCGGCAATGCCGCAAAGCGATGCCGGGCCGCGAATGGAACCACCCGTATCAGAACCCGTGCCGCCCAGGATCATACCGGCGGCGACCGCAGCGCCAGTGCCGGAAGAAGACCCGCCGGTGAAGCATTCCGTATTCCAGGGATTGCGCGCAGGCGGCCAGGGCAAATCAAAGGAAGGCCCGCCCCAGGCGAATTCATGCGTGGCAAGCTTGCCCAGCATCACCGCGCCCGCTTCGCGCCAGCGCCGCACCACGGCCGAATCCGCCTTGGGCACGTGATGTTCCAGCACGCGCGAATGGCCGGTGGTGGTGACCCCCGCCGTTTCGTAAATATCCTTATGTGCAATGGGGATTCCATCAAGCGGCCCGCGCAGCGCGCCGGCAGCCTGGCGCGCTTCCGCCGCCTTTGCCTGTTCCAGCGCAATCTCCGGCGTGAAGCGGATGAAGGCATGCAGCGCGGGGTTCAGCTTTTCTGACCGCGCCAGATGATCCTTCATCAATTCAACAGGAGAAATCCGCTTCGCGGCAATATCGCGCGCCGCACTTGCGATGGTGGGGAAGCTGGTCATGCGCTGACCCCTTTCAGGGTGAAGATGGTGGCGGATTCCACGGAAACTTCGCGCGGGGTGCGCACGCGCGCGGCGGCGGCCTGGGTATGGGCGGAAGCGGCGCGAATGCCTTCCTTTTCCGCCTCCGTCAGATCCAGCCCGGCTTGGGCCATCAGGGCTTCGAAATGCGCCTTATCGAGGGGTTGGGCCAAGGGATATTCCTTTCATCGTGTTTGGGAACTAGCTTAAGGTGCAATTCGAAAAAAAAGTATTCGAAATGAAAATAGGGTCATGGCACAATGCGCTCTGCATCGCCTGCCCTGTCTGTCATCCGAATAAGGCATCGCTTTGATATTGCTTCCAAGAGCTTCCTCAAGAGGACAAGTATGATAACCGCAAATCGATGGCGGATAAGTTCAGCGAAGCAGTTTTTTGACGGTTGGCGTCAGATTTATCGGTTTTTGCCACGTATGCGTCCCATCAGCATGTTTCTTGGCGATCGCGTGCTGACAACAACCTATCATGGCCGCAAGATATTCCTGGACCCGCGCGACAATGACTTGACCCCCCATGTGCTTTGGAGTGGTCGCTGGGAATATCCGGTTGAACGCCTGATGGTCAGGCTGTTGCGGCCTGGCCAATGTTGCTTGGATATTGGCGCGAATATTGGCTATCACACGCTTGTCATGGCCTATTGCGTGGGCACAGAAGGTGAGGTGCATGGGTTTGAGCCTCATCCCATGGTCGCCAAACTGCTGCGCGCCACCATTTCTGTGAACGGCCTTGCGGATCGCGTGAAACTGCATGAGTTGGCCCTGACTGATCATGACGGTGAGGTAACGCTTCTGGTGGTGCCGGACCATTTGGGAAGCGGGCATGTGTCCCCCATTGGCCATGAGGAAGCCTACGGTACCGGCAAGATCGCCTTCAAGGTTCCTGCGCGTCGGCTTGATGACATGTTCGGGCCTGATGCCAAGCCGATTGCGCTGATCAAGATGGATATCGAAGGTGGTGAGGCCTGGGCGCTGCGTGGGGGCGCCGCCTTGCTGGAACGATCACCTGATGTGCGCGTGATTATGGAATGGTCGCCACCAATGCTCTCGCCCAGAGCGGATATTGCGGCCCTGGTGGATTGGCTGGAAGGCCTTGGCATGCGGTTCTGGCGGGTGATCAAGGGCGGCAAGCTGCAGCCATTGGACCGCGCGGCGCTTCTCAACCTACCGCATTCTGACATTCTGATCACGCGGCAACAGCCCTAATCCTTACGATGCCTCTGATTGAAATGCGGGAATACTTGATGCCCCACTTGTTCTTATTTTGTTCTTTTGATAAGCTTTCTTTCCCATGTCTCCCCCTGATCCCTTCCCCGACCGCGCAACCAACCTGGCCCGGCTGCGCCAGACCCTGGCCGGGCTCAGCACCCGTGCGCCGGACGCCGCCGCTGCCGCGCCCATTCCGGTTTTTGCTGATAATAGCTGGATCGGAGCCGGCCTGGTGCGTGGAGCGTTACATGAAGTTTGTGCCGCAAGCCCTGGATCTGGCGTGGCTTTTGCCGCCATTCTGTTGGCGCGTTGCGGCGGGCAGGTGCTTTGGATTGCCACCGAACAGGAATCGAATCTTGTCTGGCCGCCGGGGCTTATCCCCTTTGGCCTGGCGCCGGGGCGCCTGATTCTGGCGCGGGCGGCACGCTGGGCGGAAGCGCTTTGGGCCATGGAAGAAGCGCTGCGTTGCCCTGCCTTGGGCGGGGCTGTGCTAATGGCGGGCG
>JBEDHL010000306.1:0-5333 GCA_041174145.1 Pseudomonadota bacterium | reverse complement strand
GAGAAGGTGGTTGCCGAGGGCACCAAGCTTCATGAAGCTTCCTTCAAGCTCGCCGAAAGCGCCTTTGCGCCCGTCAATGCGCGCATGACGGTTGCGATGGAAAAGCTGGCGAAGCCGCTCGCGGCTTGATTTTGGGCGGGGCTCGCCCCGCTTTTGGCTGCGTTACCCCCCTTCCCCCTCCTCCCAACTGGGGGGTAGCCGGCACCTAGCGTGATCCATTGATATGGATCACGCTATTTTTTTGCGCGGCGTAGTGGGGTGCTTCCAGGGGCTAATGGCTGGCTCCCGGCGGGGCATTCAGAAAAGATTGTGGTTCGGAGTGTAACAAGGGCTTCACCTTGGGCCATTCGATCCATATCCTATAGGGCAGGTGGCGTGGTGGCCCGCGCCTTGGAAGACTGAACCGAGAGCATGAGCGATCAGGATAAGCGCCCCGATGGTGGGCAAGGTGGTGGCGAAGGGCCGCAGACGGGCATTGTCGTCAAGGCGCGCCCGCGCACCAAGAAGCCCGCCATGTACAAGGTATTGATGCTGAACGACGATTACACGCCGATGGAATTCGTCGTTCACGTCTTGGAGAGGTTTTTCCAGAAAAATCGCGAAGAGGCGACGCGCATCATGCTGCATGTGCATCGCCGTGGTGTCGGTGTATGCGGTGTATTCACTTATGAAATAGCGGAGACCAAGGTGACGCAGGTGATGGATCTGGCGCGCCAGAACCAACACCCGCTACAATGCACCATCGAGAAGGACTGAAGCAGGGGGTCGCAGAATCCCAGGAGGGCGCCTAAATTAAAATCGGCAATCGGCTTGATCGCCCTGCAACGTCAGGAGATTGGGCCCAGATGGAGCGTCGTTGATCATGTTGTCCCGTAATTTAGAACAGACGCTGCATCGCGCCCTGGCCCTGGCTGGTGAGCGCCGACATGAATACGCCACCCTGGAACATTTGCTGCTGGCATTGGGCGATGACGCCGATGCGGTGGGTGTGCTGCGCGCCTGCGGCGTGGATGTGGAAAAGCTGAAGCGCGACCTGACTGAATTTCTGGACAAGGATCTGGCTGGGCTGGTGACAGAACGCGGTGGCGACCCGAAGCCCACTGCCGGTTTTCAGCGCGTGGTTCAGCGCGCAGCCATTCATGTGCAATCTTCTGGCCGCGATGAAGTGACCGGCGCCAATGTGCTTGTGGCGCTATTTTCCGAACGCGAATCCCATGCGGTTTATTTCCTGCAATTGCAGGACATGACGCGCCTGGATGCTGTGAATTTCATCAGCCATGGCATCGCCAAGGCGCCCGGGCGTTCGCAGCCCCGCGCGGCGAAGGGCGATGGCGCGGGCAATGAAGATCAGGGCCAGGAACGCGAAGAAAAGGGCCGTGGCGCGCCACGTGGGCAGGATGCGCTGGCGAATTACTGCGTGAACCTTAACAAGAAGGCCGAGCAGGGTAAGATTGACCCGCTGATTGGCCGTGACCAGGAAATTGAGCGCACCATCCAAATTCTCTGCCGCCGCACCAAGAACAACCCGCTTTATGTCGGCGATCCTGGCGTGGGCAAAACCGCGATTGCGGAAGGGCTCGCGAAGCGCATTGTGGAAGGTGACGTGCCGGAAGTGCTGGCGAAATCCACCATCTATTCGTTGGATATGGGCAGCCTTTTGGCCGGCACGCGCTATCGCGGCGATTTCGAAGAACGCCTGAAGGCCGTGGTGACGGAATTGGAAGCGCAGCCTGGTTCCGTGCTGTTCATTGATGAAATCCATACCGTGATCGGCGCGGGTGCTACCTCAGGCGGGGCGATGGATGCGTCCAACCTACTGAAGCCCGCTTTGTCGCAGGGCACTATCCGCTGCATCGGTTCCACAACCTATAAGGAATTCCGCACGCATTTTGAGAAGGACCGCGCTTTGGTGCGGCGCTTCCAGAAGATTGATGTGAATGAACCATCGGTCGAAGATGCGGTGAAGATCCTGCAGGGTCTCAAGACCAATTACGAAAAGCACCATAAGGTGCGCTATACGCCGGAAGCGATCCGCGCTGCGGTGGAGCTTTCCGCGAAATACATCCATGACCGCAAGCTGCCCGACAAGGCGATTGACGTGATTGATGAGGTCGGCGCATCGCGCATGCTGCTGCCTGAGAACAAGCGCCGCAAGACAGTGACGCTGAAGGATGTGGAAGATATTGTCGCGAAGATCGCGCGCATCCCGCCGAAATCGGTTTCCACCGATGACCGGGAAACGCTCAAGAATCTTGAGCGCGATTTGAAGGCGATGGTCTTCGGCCAGGAAAAGGCGATTGAAGCGCTGGCGAGTGCCATCAAGCTTTCGCGCGCCGGGTTGCGCGACCCTGAAAAGCCGATCGGCAATTATTTGTTCTCAGGCCCGACAGGTGTCGGCAAGACGGAAGTCGCCAAGCAATTGGCGAAGACGCTTGGCATTGAACTGATCCGCTTCGACATGTCGGAATATATGGAACGTCATAGCGTTTCGCGCCTGATTGGTGCGCCGCCTGGCTATGTCGGCTTTGATCAGGGCGGGCTTTTGACCGATGCGATTGATCAGCACCCGCATGCTGTGCTGCTGCTGGATGAAATCGAAAAGGCGCATCAGGATTTGTACAATATCCTGTTGCAGGTGATGGATCACGGCAAGCTGACGGACCACAACGGCAAGAATGTGGATTTCCGCAATGTGATCCTGATCATGACCACCAATGCGGGGGCTTCCGATATGGCGAAGCCCGCTATCGGCTTTGAACGCGCCGCCCGCGTGGGTGAGGATGAGGATGCGATCCGCCGCATGTTCACGCCGGAATTCCGCAACCGCCTGGATGCGGTGGTGCCCTTCTCTGGCCTGACGCCGGAGATTGTGGCGCAGGTGGTTGAGAAATTCGTCATGCAATTGGAAGCGCAGCTTGCTGATCGCAATGTGACGATTGAACTTTCCTCGGCGGCGAAGGAATGGCTGGCCGAGCGTGGCTATGACCCGCTTTATGGTGCGCGGCCTTTGGCACGGGTGATCCAGGAATATGTGAAAAAGCCGCTGGCCGAGGAATTGCTGTTCGGCAAACTCGCCAAGGGTGGATCGGTGAAGGTGGGGCTCCGCGACGGCGCGCTGACCTTCGATTGCCAGGAAGCCGCCCCGCCCGCGCTCCCCAAGCCCGAGGAAGATCGGGATGCGGAGCGTGAGCCGGAAAACGTAGAATAATGCTGCAACGCTTTGGCCGCTTGGTAAAAACCGCCAGCGGCCAAGGGCTTCATCCCATTACGGATGATGTGCGCGCCTGGGTGGCCTCTCAGGACGTTTCAAGCGGTTTGCTGACACTTTGGTGCCGGCACACTTCGGCATCGCTGCTGGTGCAGGCCAATGCTGATCCCGAAGTGCTGGCAGATCTGGAAGCCTTCTTTCTGCGCCTGGTGCCGGAAGGGCGCGGGCTTTACCGGCATGAGGATGAGGCGCTGGACAATATGCCCGCGCATATCCGCGCTGCGCTGACGCAAAGCAGCGTCAGCATTCCGGTGCAGAACGCAGCCCCCATGCTTGGGGAATTGCAGGAGATTTATCTATTCGAGCATCGTCGAGGCGCGCCGGAGCGCAGCCTCGATTTGCATCTTATCGGCGAGGCCTGATCACTCCGCCGCTTGCGCGGAAGCCTGGACCTGCACGGCGAAGCGAAAAAGCGCCCTCATTTCGTGGGTGCCGCACAATTTTCTGCCTCCGCGATCATGGCTTGACTGATTAAATTAAAAAATCATAAATATTATTATTAATAAACAATTCTCGGAGAGGACGTTCATGGGCGGTGAAGACGCAATCAGAAACCTTTTCTACACGAGTTCCGACCCTTCGGTCGAATTCAAGATGCAATTGAATGTGGGTGCGAAAGGCCAAGTGATGCCGCCTGGCGGCGGAAGCGCAGTGGTCGGTTGGCCCATACTCAGTGGCAGCAGCATTACCTTCAAAGGGCCGGACGGTATTGTAACACAGCCAATCCAACCAGGGTCTGGCCAAAGTCTGGTGGATGGCCCGGGCTGCCTTTTCGGCATCGGCGCGCAAGGACCTTCGATTGGGAGGGGTAGTCTGTATATCTCTTCGCCATGCACCGACGGAAAACCTGGGTTTTTCATCAATATTGCACCGAATGGTCTGAACATAACTGGCGTTTCCTGCACGCCTTGGCCCCCGGGCGCCGGCTGAATTTTTGTTGCAATAGTGGCGGGCCTTCATTCAGGTAAAAGGGTCACTCTGCCGTGCCGCGTCCGCAGGTAGGAAAAGCCAGAATAAGGTGAAGCGTATCTGGTCTATCAACATCCCGATCGGGCGGCGGCCTGATCGGGTTTTTTGGTGGGCGTTGAGCCTTACTCCGCTGCTTGCGCGGAAGCCTGCCCCTGCACGGTGAAGAAGCTCGCTGATTTCGGTTGCTGCGGCAATTCCACGCGGGTTTCGGTAATCCGCGCAAAGCGCGCCGGCTTGCCGCGAATGACCTCACCCTCATGCGTGCTTGGCATTGGGTTGCGCGCCAGCGGCACGGCATCGGCGGCGGTATAGACGCAAATATATAGCCCGCGCGGCTTGGTGCCGGCATTCGGTGCTGAACCATGCGCCAGCTTGGTATGCATCAGGCAAACCGAACCCGCCGGTCCATAGCAGGGGATGCTTTGCGCCAGCAGCGCCTTTTCATCCGCATCCGAAACGGCGCCGGTGAAACGATCCCCATCAAACAGGGAATACATCGGGCCCTTGTGGGAACCCGGCACAATTGTCAGCGCGCCATTGGTTTCATCCACATCATCCAGGAACAGAAGTGCTGTGATGATGTCGTCATTGGTGTGCGGCGTATAGGCGAAGTCCTGATGATACAGCACCTCGGTCTTCGCCCCCATCAGCTTCAAATTGATCTTGCAATGATGGAACTTCACATCGGGGCCGATCAATTCGGCCACCATTTCCGTCATGTCGCTGTCACGCATCGCTTCCAGATAGGCGGGCGAGATATCGGATGGGTTATTGATCCGCCGCAGCGCCGGCTTTTCGGCGGAATGTTCCTTGCCCATGTCAAAACGCGGGCGACCATCCACGCAGGGTGGGCCGAAGGGTTTTGTATGGGCGCGGCTTTCTTCCACCCAACCGGCGATCTCGGCCCGCAGGCGTGCCAGCAGATCGGCAGAGACCGCATTCGGCACCACCAGGCAGCCATCGCGCCAAAAGGCATCCTTCTGTTCCTGCGTCAAAACACCCATGTCGCGTCTCCCTTGGCGATAAGCATGAAGAATTAAGCGCAAAATGACAGCGCCGTCACCCTAAACGCGCGGGCTCCAGGCTGGCATAGATA
>JBEDHL010000305.1:0-14333 GCA_041174145.1 Pseudomonadota bacterium | reverse complement strand
GACTTCTGCCAAAAAGATCAGCGCAATTATGGCCAGCAGAATGGCCGCAACGAAGTCGTAATCAAAGCGCTTGAAGGCGGCGAAAAGCGTCCCGCCAATGCCGCCCGCGCCGACAATGCCGACCAAGGTGGAATTACGCAAATTGGAATCCAATTGATAGAGCGAAAACCCAACGAAGCGTGACGCCACCTGCGGCAGCACGCCATAGATCAGCACCGCGCCAAGCCCGGCCCCGGTCGCGCGGATGGCTTCCACCTGCTTCATCGAGATTTCTTCGATGGCTTCTGCAAATAATTTGGCGATGAAGCCCATTGAAGCGATGGTCAACGCCGCAACACCAGCCAATGCGCCGAAGCCGATGGCTTTCACAAAAAGGATCGCGACAATCACGTAATGCAGGCTGCGGCAAAAGGCGATGAAACCGCGTGTGACCATGGCAAGCGGCCAGGGCGCCAGATTGCGCGCGGCCATAAGGCCAAGCGGCAGTGCCAGAAAAATGCCAAGTGCTGAGGCAATCACCGCGATTTGCAGGCTTTCCAAAAGACCTTCCAGCAGCAATTCCCAGCGCGCGAAATTGGGCGGCCACATGCGGCCCAGAAACCGCCCGGCTTCGCCCATGCCAACGGCCAGCCGACCCGCGGTGATATCAAGCTGCGCAAAGGCATAGGCAGCATAAACCGCGAGCGCCACAAACGCCGCGCGCGCGCCCCAATTGGGCGGGAAGGCGCGTTGGCGCAGCCCGCTTGCTGTCACAGCCAATCCTCACCGCCATAAATCTGGCGCAGATGGGAAGCTTCCAGATATTCCGGCGGACCATCGAAAACAATCTCTCCACCCGCCATGCCGATGATGCGTTGCGCGAAGCGGCGCGCCAAATCCACATTATGGATATTCACAATCAGCGGCACGCGGGCCGAGGTGGAAAGCCCCGTCATCAATTCCATGATCTCAATCGCCGTGCGCGGATCAAGCGAGGAGGTAGGTTCATCGGCCAGCAGCAATTCAGGGCGCTGCATCAAGGCGCGCGCAATGCCAACGCGCTGGCGCTGGCCGCCGGAAAGCGCATCCGCACGCCGCGTAGCCTGTTCCGGCAGGCCCACTGCTTCCAGCAATTCAAAGGCGCGGGCGATATCTTCTTCGGCATAGCGGCGCAGCCAGGCGCGCCAGAAGGAAACATAGCCAAGCCTGCCGGACAGCACATTTTCCATCACGGAAAGCCGTTCGACCAGATTGTATTCCTGGAACACCATGCCGATGCGCCGCCGCGCGAGGCGCAGCGCACGGCCCTTCAGCGGCACCAAATCTTCGCCATTCAGGCGGATTTCTCCCTGGGTTGGCTCCACCAGCCGATTGATACACCGCAGCAGCGTGGACTTGCCGGTGCCGGAAGGGCCGATAATGGCAGTGACGTCCTGGGCTGCAATGGTCAGGTTGATCCCGCGCAAGACAGGCTTGCCGGGGACATATTCCTTGACCAGATCACGAATGACCAAGCCCTGCATCACCGCCCCATCGCTCACTGCGGCCGCGCCGGCGCTTGCTGTTGTTGTTGCTGCTGCTGGCGTTGCTGATTGCGGCGCTGTTCCGCTTCCAATTCACGCCGGCTTTCAGCGTCAAACGCTGCGCGGTTGTAAGGCGCGCTCACCGCATCTGCCACGGCGCGCACCGGCGCCCATTCCTGCGCATAAGTTGCGGGCCAGAAGCGATCATTGCCGCCCATATCGCGCTGTAGCGCTTCCGGGAAACGATAATCAAAGAAGCATTTGCGGATGCGTTCAGCCAATTCCGGCTTCAAATCATGCGCGAGCGCAAAGGAAGAAGTCGGGAAAGGATCGGATTGCCAGATGATACGGAAATTATCCCGCCGCACCTGCCCGCGCGCCACCATGCGATTAAACACATCGGAAGCGACCGGTGCAGCATCATAATCCCCGGCATTCACGCCCATAACGCTACGATCATGCCCGCCGGAATAAACAACGCGGTAATCCGTATCGGGTGCCAGACCAAGCCCCGGGAAGAAGGCGCGCGGCGCCAGATTGCCGGAATTAGAGGTGGCGGAGGTATGCGCCACACGCTTGCCCTTCAAATCGGCCAGTGTCTGGAATGGGCTATCGGCGCGCACCAATGTTAACACGCGATAGCTTTCAAAGGCTTGTGCATTGCCCTTGATGGCAAAGGGAACCGCGCCGGCAAGGTTCACCGCGAAGGCCGTTGGGCCGGTGGAAAAACCCGCGATATGCAAACGGCCCGAACGCATGGCTTCAACCTGCGCGGCATTACTGGTGACTTGGAAATACACCACACGACGGCCCACGCATTGGCCAAGGTAATCCAACAACGGGCGGAATTGCGTGGCATAAAGGGCTGGGTCTTCCACAGGCGTATAGGCGAAAACCAGCGTCGAAGGATCGCGCTGCCGCGCGGCATCCGTTGGCGCATCGGCCACCATATCGCGATTGGCATCGCAATAGGCATCATCCAACGAACCCCGAAACGAACAGGCGGCCTGGGCCGAGGCTTCTGGCGCCGTAAAGGCGAGCAAAGCGGCCATCATGAAGATGGCGCCAAGTTGTTTCCTGAACATGATGGGCTCCCTTTTTCTGATCATATGATTGCCAGTGAAGATGTGGCGCAGCAGGCGGTGCCTTGCAAGCGCTTCCTCACGGACGCACCAGCACCACCCCTTCCGGGTCGAAATTCACAACTACTGCGCTGCCTTGTTGGCGCCGCCGCAGCCGTTCCGGTAAAATCACGAATAATTCGCCAAGCGGTGTCGCCAGCAGATATTCGCTATGCGACCCCATATAGGTTGCGCGCGATACCTGCCCAGTAATGCCTGGCCCTGTATCAGCAAGCCGTATCGCTTCCGGGCGTATCACCACATCAACGGGCCCTGGCGCCATGCCGCGATGTGGCAATTCAAGCCGCAAGCCATCTAGTGCGACGCGCGCGTGATCACCGCTAATACTTTCAATCACGCCGCGCACGTGATTGGCCTCACCCATGAAGGTCGCGACAAAGACATTTTCGGGGCTGGCGTAAAGCGCCTCCGGTGGGCCGCTTTGCGCGATTTCCGCATTGCGCATCACGACAATCTTGTCGGAAACGGCAAGCGCTTCCGATTGGTCATGAGTCACATAAACCACCGTCAGGCCAAGGCGCTGTTGCAGGGCGCGGATTTCTTCGCGCATGCTGCGCCGCAGCCTGGTATCCAGATTGGAAAGTGGTTCATCAAACAATAGCACCGCCGGTTCCAGCACCAGCGCACGCGCCACCGCGACACGCTGCTGCTGCCCACCGGAGATTTCGGAAGGCAGCCGCGCACCAAAGCCACTCAGGCCGACCGTGGTCAGCGCTGCCTCGGCGCGCTCTGCCGCATCCTTCTTGCCCATGCCGGAGGAGACCAGCCCATAGGCGACATTCTCCCGCACGCTCATATGCGGGAAAAGCGCGTAGCTTTGGAACACCATGGACACATTGCGTTCGCCTGCGGAAAGCAGCGTCACATCGCGCCCGCCAATGCTGATGCGCCCCGCGCTTGGCTGTTCCAGCCCCGCGATCATGCGCAGCAAGGTGGTCTTGCCGCAGCCCGAAGGGCCAAGCAGCGTGACCAGCGAGCCGCCTTCAATGACAAGATCAAGCGGCTTCACCGCCTCTACCTTGCCGTAGCGCTTGGCGATGCCTTCCAGCCGCACTTCCGCGCCGGTGCCTGGGGTTTGGTTCATGCGCGCCTTCCCATGCTTGCCGTGCCGGCAGGCGCGGCTTGTCTTCGGCCAAGACGACGTTGGCCAACCAGCAGATTGATCAGCCCGATCGCCGCCATCATCAGCACAATCAAGGCGCTGCAATAGGCAATGGCCAGACCATAATCGCCATTGATGACGCGGTTGATGATGAAGACCGTCGCCATTTCATATTGCGCGGAAACGAGGAAGATCACCGCCGAGACCGTCGTCATGGCGCGCACAAAGGCATAGACCAGCGCGGTGACGATGGCGGGCTTCAACAGCGGCAATACAACGGTGCGCAGGCTGCGGAAGGTGGAAGCGCGCATGGTTATCGCGGCCTCATCCAGGGATTTATCCAATTGGCTCATTGCCGCAAGGCCGGAACGCACGCCAACCGGCAGATTGCGAAAAACGAAGCACGCGACAAGGATTATGGCAGTGCCGGTAATTTCAAGGGGCGGCACATTATAGGTAAGGATATAGGCGACACCAATCACCGTGCCGGGCACGGCGAAGGTCAGCATCAGCGCAAATTCCAAAGCGGTGCGCCCGACAAAACGCTGGCGCGACAGCACCCAGGCCGCCAAAAGCCCAAGCCCCGCTGTAATGGGCGCGGCGATGGCGGCAAGCTTGATGGTGGTGAATAGCGAATGCCAGGCGCCGCCGGAAAACATCAACGCGCCACTGCTGGTCCATTCCAGGGCGAAGGCGCGTTGGAAATGCGAAAGCGTAGGCGTCCAATCCCGCCCCCAAACGCGCACGAAACCGCCTGCCAAGGCCATGGAATAGACCGTGATGGTAAGGAAGGCCCAAGGCAGCGCCACCGCATAGGCGATGCGCCGGATCGGCGCTGGCAGCGGTGTAGGCAGGCCTACATCCCCCTTCCCTGTCATTGAGACATAGGAGCGGCTGCCAATGACCACACGCTGGATGATGAAGGCGCAAAGCGCGATCAGCAGCATGATGGCGGCCAATACCGCGGCGCGGCCGAAATCCTGCTGCGCGCCTACCACAGCGAAAAAGATTTCGGTGGACAGCACGCCGAAGGAACCGCCCAGCACGATGGGGTTGCCGAAATCCGCTAGGCTTTCAACAAAAACCACCAACCAGGCATTGGCGATGCCGGGCAGCATCAGCGGCAGGGAAACCGCGCGGAAGGTGCGCATGCGGCTGGCGCGCAGCGTTTGCGATGCCTCCTCCATGGCGGGTGAAATGCCTTCCACCACACCGATCAGCACCAGAAAGGCTGTGGGTGTGAAGGAGAAAATCTGCGCGAGGGACACGCCGCCATAGCCATAAATCCAGCGCCCCAATTGCAGGCCAAACAAGCTATCGGCCAATTGGTTCACCACGCCGGAGCGGCCGAAAATTAGGATTAGCCCAAGCCCAATGACAAAGGGCGGCGTGATGATGGGCAGCACTGTCAGCAGGCGCAAAGCGCGCCGTGCGGGAAAGCTGGTGCGCGTGACGATCAGGGCGAAGCACAGCCCAAGCAGCGTGGCCGCGCTGGCGGTAGTGGTGGCCAGCAGCAGCGTGTTCCAAAATACCCCGCAATTCACCGATGACGTAACGCAGCCCAAACCCCAAATCTTACGATCGACCAGCCTTACCCAAACCGACTCGCCAATGCCCAAATCACCTTGTGGCGTGAGAATTTGGCCAAGGATCGTCGCCACCGGCCAGGCGGTGAACACCACAATAGAGGCAACCAAAACGCCGACCGCGCCGGCGATGAAGCGATCCCCCTTGAAATAGCCGCGCAGCGCGAAGCCATCCGTGAGCAGGATCAGAAAACCGATGCTTGCCAAAACACCGCCAAGGCCAATGCCAAATTGGCGATCTCCCAAGTCACCGAAAATCGCGCCGAGCCATGGTGCGGACCAGCCTTGAATGCCAATCGCCAAGCCTTGCGCGATCATGGCGCCAAGCCCAAGGCCGCCTGCAATGATCAGGCTGCGCCCGCGAAGCGCCGCGCTACCGAAGGGAAGCGCGCTGGGCAGTGCCAAGATCAGCGCGGCAATGATCGGCCAGAACCAGAAGCGCCCGAAATGCAACGCCTGCCACAGCGCTGATGCGGCTTCCGCATCATCGCCGCCAAGTGCCATCAGCGCGGCAAGGCTGATGCCATCCTGCTGCATATGCCATGGCAGGATCAGCGTGCCCAAGGCAGCGACCATCCAAAAAAAGAAGCTACTGCCGAAGAACATGTGGATGGGTTTCAGCGCGGCAAGGAACCGATTTCACGTTCCCAGCGTTGCAGGATATGGCGGCGCCGATTGCTTTCGCCATAGGCAGCAAAATCATAATCAATCAGCTTCACTTTGCTTAGATCGGGAATACGCGGATCGGGCGTGGCGCCGGTATGCGCCGGCACATGCCATTGATTGGCCTTGGGACCGATATCCATGGCTGCCGGGGTTAGATACCAATCATAAAAGCGCCGCGCCTGAGGCAGATTGCGCGCGCCACGAATGATGGACATGCAGGCGACTTCGTAAGAAGTACCCTCACTCGGATAGACCAGATCAATTGGGAAGCCCGCCTGCTGCATGGAAGTAACTTCCATATTAAAGCTGACCGCCAGCGCCGTTTCCCCACGAGAGACCGCCTGCATAGGCGCCGCGCCGGAACGCGTATAGGCATTCACGTTCGCATGCAGCCGGCGCAGATAATCAAAGGCGCGATCTTCATCCCAAAGCTGGATCAGCCCAGCAATGATCGTATAGGCGGTGCCGGAAGAATTCGGATTGGGCAGTTGGATTTCACCGCGATAGGCGCGGTTCAGCATATCCGCCCAGCTTTGCGGCAAAGGTAGGTTCTTGCGCGCCATTAATTCGCGATTCCAGGCCAAGCCGATGGCCCCGGAAGAAACGCCCACGCAGCGTTCGCCCCCCATGGCATGCACGCGCTTCGCCCAATCATGCAGCCCGGCCATATTGGGGGATGTATAGGGCTGCAGCAGATTGGCTTCAGCCGCCGAAAAATGCGTCTCCGCTGACCCACCAAACCAGATATCAGTGCGCGGATTTTGCGCCTCAGCACGGATCTGCGCCAGGATTTCGCCGGATGATTTGCGCGTCATGGCAACGCGAATACCGGTATCACGCTGGAAGGCGGCAGCAATCGCCTCACACCAATCCGCCGCTGGGGCGCAGACCATATTCAGGCTGCCTTGCGCGGCGGCAGGCAGGGCGGACAGCAGCAGGGCGCCAAGGCCCGCCAGCAAATGAAGCGGCTTTTTCATGCGTGGGGCTCCTGTTGCTTCAGCGCGGCAAGGCGCCGATATCGCGATCCCAACGCGCGATCAGCCGGCGCCGTTCTGCCGCCTGGCCGTATTTGGCGAAATCATATTCAATCAGACGAATCTTCGACAGATCCGGCGCATTGGGCGGCAGCGGAGCGGCGCGGTTAGAAGGGGTTTGCAATTGCCCGCCCGCTTCAAAGCCCAAGCGCTGCGCCGGCGCGGTCAGCGCCCAATCATAAAAGCGCCGCGCCTGCGCGATATTGCGCGCGCCACGAATGATGGACATGGAGCCGATTTCATAGCCCGTGCCCTCGCAGGGTGTCGCATAGCTCACCGGAAAACCCGCATTGCGTTCCGTCACCGCGTCATGCACGAAGGAGAGCGAAACGCCGGTTTCCCCGCGCGCCACGGCCTTGATCGGCCCGGTGCCGGAACGCGCATAGGCGTTGATATTGGGGTGCAGCCGGCGCAGGTAATCAAAGGCTTGGTCTTCGCCCATCATCTGCACCAATGTCGCAATCACGACATAAGCGGTGCCGGAGGAATTAGGATTGGCCACCTGGATTTCGCCCTTGAAGCGCGCATCCAAAAGATCAGCCCAGCAGGCCGGCGCGGCGATGCCCTTACGCGTCAGCAATTCGGTGTTGAAGCCAAAGCCAACAGCGCCCGCGTAAACGCCAATCGCGCGTTGTTGGGATTGGCGCCATTGTGTCAGCGCCCAGGGCTGCAATTCGCCATTGGCCGGGCTTTCATAGGCTTGCGTCAGGTTTTCCTCGGCCGCCGCCAGATGCGGGTCGCCCGTGCCGCCAAACCAGACATCGGCGCGGGGGTTCTGCGCCTCAGCCCGGATCGCGGCCAGGCTTTCTCCGGAACCGCGCTGGGTCATGTTCACGCGTATGCCGGTATCGCGTTGGAAATTCGTGACAATCGCCTGGCACCATTCAATCTGGACCGAGCAATAGAGATTCAGCGTGCCCTGCGCCGCCGCCGGCCGCAGGAAGCCGCCCCAAACACATGATAAAACAACCGCAATCAAAATGCGCTTGGACGACATCTGAAGTCCCTCCTGCCAAACATGACGTTTTTATGACAGCGTTGTGCCGATAAGCTTGGTCTTTGGCAATATGAGGATGGCACCGGGGCGGGGGCTTAGCTTGTTGGTGCGCCTTGATCCCGGGGCATATCAAGCGAGGCCTGCCGGATGGCGCTGCAATAGGCGGGGGGCGCGCTGCCATGCTGCAACGCCTGCCCCTGCCCTAGCCACCCCAGCTTTAGAACGGGAAGACAAAGCTTATATTTGCATCAAAACAACTCAAACGGATATATATTAGGCATCTTTTGATTATTTTATGAGCAAGTCACGATGGCGCTGCCTTGCTGCGCCCCTCTCATGAAGCGGCACGCTGCTTGCTCCATCCCAACCACCTCGGCCTATGGAGAAAGTGGGATGTCCAAACCTGTTGCCCTTATCGGGCGCCGCAACCTAACCGCCGCCCTTGGCGTTGGTGGCCTTGTACTAGCCGCCCCAGGCATCGCCCGGGCGCAAACGCGTGAAATCGTCATTGGCGGTGCGGCCAGCCATAAGCCTTGGTTTGAGGCCCATGTTCAGGCTGAGTTTGAGCGTAAATATCGCTGCCGCCTGACTTTTGAGGGCACGCGCTCATTGGTTAATCTCGAAAAAATGCAAAAGAACAAGGACAAGCCTTATATTTCGGTCGTGCAAATGGATGATCCGGTGATGATCCTTGCTGTCCGTGAAGGCCTGCTTGAACCCATCACTGCGGCACGCGCGCCAAATGTGGCCAGACTGAAGCCGGGCACTATGCACATGGATGGTATGTGGGCCAATTATCTGCAGCCCTGGCAGGGTATCGCTTACAATTCCAATGTACTGCGTACCGCGCCGGCTTCCTGGTCCGAGATGTTCGAAAACCGCTTCCGCGGCCGTATTATTGTGCCATCACTGCAGAACACCGAAGGCCTGCCCAACTTGTTCATGATGGCCCATCTGATGTCTGGCAAGCCAATGGCAGAGGCCTACAAGGATATTGATGCGGCATTCGCTGGCTTCCGCCGCCTGAAGCCGAACCTGCTAACCGCCTATAGCCAAATGCCACAGGCGTTTTCACTGCTGGAGCAAGGCGAAGCCCATATGATTGTTGGTGCGCTTTCTTCCTTCGGAATGCAGCGCCGGCTTGATGGTGCACCGGTTGGTATGGTGGCGCCGCGCGAAGGCATATTCCCTGTGCCATCCGGAATCGCGGTTGTGAAAGGCGGCCCGCATCAGGATTTGGCCTTCGCATATGTAAATGAATTACTGGGTGCCGAGGTGCAGAACCGCATTGCGCCGCCAACCTTTGCTTTGCCGACCAATTTGGATGCACAGGTGCCACCCGGTATGCCAAGCGGCGTCACGGTTCATCCCATCGATTGGGCCTTTGTTGCGGAAAATCGTAATGCTTGGGTGCAGCGCTGGGATCGTGAGATGGCCTTGTGAGTGAGGCGTTCCTTGAGGTCAGGAACGCCCGCAAGAGCTTTGGCACCACAACGGTTCTGGATGGTGTCGCGCTGGGCGTGGACAGGGGTGAGTTTGTGTCATTGCTGGGCCCTTCGGGCTGCGGCAAGACGACGCTTCTGCGCATTATTGCAGGCCTGGCCGCGGCTGATGATGGTGATGTGGTTCTTGATAGCCAAGATATTACGCACCGACCCGCGCATAAGAGAGATGTTGGCGTAGTATTCCAAAATTACGCCTTGTTTCCGCATCTGAGTGTCGCGGAAAATATTGCGTTTGGCCTCAAGGGTCGCGTTTCACAGGCAGAAAGCGCGCGGATTGCCACGCGCTTTCTTAACCTTGTTCGCATGAGTGATTTTGCCGACAGATCCGTGCGGGCCTTATCGGGCGGCCAGCAGCAACGCGTGGCGGTGGCACGCGCCCTGGCTGTTGCGCCAAAATTACTGCTACTGGACGAACCTTTTTCGGCGCTCGACCGCAAACTGCGGGAAACGATGCAGATTGAACTTAAAAGGCTGCTCCGGGAACTTGGTACCACAGCAATTTTCGTCACGCATGATCAGGATGAAGCACTGGTTATGTCTGATCGGATCGCTGTTATGAACCAAGGGCGTATCGAGCAGCTTGATACCCCCCAAGTGCTATATGATCGCCCCGCAACGCCTTTTGCCCTGCAGTTTGTTGGACTTTCAACCCGCATTATGGGGCAGGTCATCTCCGCCGAAAAAGATGGCATGATTGTTGTGGAAACCGCCTATGGTGCGCTTCGTGCACCAGGACACTTCCTACGCGGTAGCCCAGTATTGCTTGGGATCAGGCCTGAACGCATTTCCTTCGGTGCCGTTGAAGGACACAATGTCATAACGCCGCAGCTTGCCGATATTGTCTTTCAGGGGGCAAGAATTCAGGCGCATTTCGTTTCAACTGACGCTGAAGCAATTCTGCTTGAAACTTCGGCGCGGCTGCCGGCCGGTATTAATCCAGGTGCCGCCTTGCCGATTTCCTGGGCGCCAGAAGATACGCTCGTTTTTCCGCACGGGGCGGACGCATGAAGTCTGATCGTTCTCTTGTCGGCTGGCTTGCGGCGCCCGCGGTTTTTTATCTTTTACTCGTATATGCGCTGCCCCTGATCTGGCTTTTGGTGCGCAGCGTTGCGGGCCCGGAGGGGCTCAGCTTCACCCTTTTCAGGGATTTTTTTGCAGATCCCTTTTCCTGGCGGGTGATTGGTAACACTCTGCGTATCGCCGGCATGGTGACGCTTGTGTGCCTTTTGATCGGTTATCCTGTGGCTTTCGCACTGGCCCGGGCGCGAGGTATCGTTCAAGTGATACTTCTGGCCGCAATAATCCTGCCATTATCAATTGGCGTGGTGGTCAAGGCCTTCGCTTGGCAAGTCGTGCTGCGGCGTGATGGCGTAGTCTCCCAATTCCTAGTTGGGATCGGTGTTTGGTCTGAACCTCAGCGCCTGCTTTTCACTGAAACGGGATTGGTTGTCGGCGCAGCAAATGTCTTTTTACCCTTCATGATTTTGCCCATATATTCAGTTGTAAAGCTCATTGATCCCAGATTGATGGAAGCTGGAGCGACGCTGGGTGTAGGCCCTGTTGTAAGATTTTTCCGCATTTTGTTTCCGCTCACCTTACCTGGGGTGGTAAGCGGGATCGCCTTTGTCTTTTCGCTAGCGGTTTCCATGTTTGTGATCCCGAGCCTTCTTATTGGCGATCGCTTCCAAACCCTGGCGACGCTGACGGGGCGGTCATTCCTGCTGATGCGCAATGAAGCGCTTGGTTCTGTAACCGCGACCGTATTGTTGCTTTTGGCAGTTTCTGTCGTCTTGGCGTCCAGCCTTCTTGCACGCCGTGTGGGGCGCTTTGCATGACCTATTCAGAACGCATAGCGCAGATACTTATGTGGACGATCGCTGCCGCCGCAGTGATTTTCTTGCTGACGCCGCTGCTTGTTACCGTTGCGGTTAGTTTTGGAAACTCTGCTGTATTCACCCTACCGCCGCCCGAATGGTCCTGGCGTTGGTATGAAAGACTATCGAATACACGCGGGCTCTGGCCTTCAATCCTAACTTCGGTCCAGATTGCCGGGCTTTCGACAGTCATTTCGCTGCTACTCGGCACCTTATGCGCGATAGCCATTGTGCGTGGCCAGTTCCCTGGGCGGGAAGCCGTCACAACCTTCCTCGTATCGCCACTCATGCTGCCGGGTCTTGTTGTCGGTATCGCGATGCTGCAGGGGTTTCGCTTGGTTGGCTTGAGAGAGGCATGGACCAGCCTTCTCATCGCGCATGTCGTGATTACCATCCCCTATGTTGTCCGCACCGTTGTTGCGGCTCTTAGCTTATTCGATTTCACGCTGCTGGATGCGGCGCGCATGCTAGGTTGTTCCCCCATGCAAGCCGTGATGCGTGTGTTGGTACCGGCCTTAGGGCCTGCCTTTCTGACATCTGGAATGTTCGCGTTCCTGGCTTCCATGGATAATTATCCAGTCTCCATTTTCTTCACAGATGCCTGGACCAAAACCCTTCCTATCCAGATGTTGCAATATATCGAAGAAAGACCGGACCCAACGATTGCCGCTATATCGGCAGGCCTTATCCTCCTCGCCGTTATCGTGATGATCATTGGCGATAGGCTTGTTGGCCTAAGACGCCTTGCGGATTTCTGATGATATACCCCCCCCTCCCGCTAGATCGTGACCTTCGCGGCTATCATGGCGCAGAACCGAAGATCCGCTGGCCTAACGGCGCACAGCTTGCGGTTTCCGTTGTTGTCAATATCGAAGAAGGCGCGGAGCTTTCGATTGCCGCAGGTGATGCGAGTAATGAATTTATTTATGAAGCGGTTGAGCGGGTGGAAGGCTCTCGTGATCTCTGCATGGAAAGCCATTATGCCTATGGCACGCGCCGCGGTTGGGCACGTATTCGCAACGCCTTGAAAAGCTACGGAGTCACCGCCACGCTCAATGCCTGCGGACGATCCTTGTATCATTCTCCCTGGATTGCCTCAGAAGCCGCCGCTGATGGGCATGAGATTTCCAGCCATGGCTGGCGCTGGGAACGTCAGGTGAATATGCCAGAAGCTGAAGAAAGGCAGGTCATTGCGCGGGCGGTCGCGGCAATCACCACTGCTGCTGGTACCCCACCCGTTGGTTGGCATACGCGCTCGGCAACTTCCGTCAATACGCGTCGCTTACTGCTTGAACATGGCGGTTTTCTGTATGACTCAAACGCCTATGATGATGATACGCCCTATATCGTCAGTGAAGCAGAGAGGGAAATTGTTATTCTTCCCTATGCCTTCGACACCAATGATATGCGCTTTCAGCCCGGTGGCGGCTTCATCCAGGGAGATGATTTCGCACGTTATTGTATGGCGGCGTTTGATCGGCTTTATGCGGAAGGTGAATCCGGCCCGCGCATGCTTTCAATCGGTCTGCACTTGCGCATCATCGGCAGGCCAGCACGCATAGGCGGCCTGGAAAAGCTTTTGGAGCATATGGCGCGACACAAGGGCGTTTGGTTCGCAAGCCGGCGCCAGATTGCTGAAGCTTGGCGCGAAGGCCTTGGGCTATCCCCCTGGATGCCGCGGCCTTCCTTATCGACTTTTAATCTCTGAATAACGCTTTATGGCGTTATGCATTCCGAACCTAAGCCTTGGGCCATTTTTTAAATTTTGTCGTCTTAATTGGCGTGCCAGACCCAATATGACAAAGGAGAATTGCATTGCGCCTACTGATGCTTAATCCCAACACATCAACTGGGGTGACGGATCTGATCGTTGCCGCCGCAGAAACCGTAGCGGCGCCAGGCACCCAAATAATACCAGCCACGGCACCCAGGGGCGTTCCATATATAGCCACGCGTGCGGAAGCGGTAATTGGCGGTGCAATCGCGTTGGAAATGCTGTCCGAGCTGCACACAGGGGTTGATGCGGCCGTTATCGCGGCTTTTGCTGATCCTGGCCTGGGTGGCGCACGCGAACTTTTCCCAATTCCTGTTATTGGCCTGGCCGAAGCCGGGATGCTCACGGCCTGCATGTTGGGCGGGCGCTTTGCGATCGTTACCTTCGCGTCTGCGCTTGAACCCTGGTACCGCGAATGCGTGGCGTGGCATGGACTTGAAAAGCGCTGCGCATCCATTCGCACGCTAGACGGCGCGTTTCGCGCCATCAGCGCCGTGCAGGAGGAAAAAGCGGATCTCCTGGTTTCTCTCGCTTGCCGCGCTGTGGAAGAAGACCAAGCCGATGTCGTACTTCTGGCGGGCGCCCCGCTTGCTGGCCTTGGACCCAAAGTAGCTGATCGGATTCCAGTCCCGGTCGTGGATTGTGTTGCCGCTGCGGTGAAGCAGGCAGAAACTCTCGTAACCCTGGCTCCACAAAAGGCACGCGCAGGTACCTTCAAAAGGCCAGCCCCAAAGCCTTCGATTGGTTTACCCAACGCGTTGTCTAATTGGCTGGCGCACAGGGAATGACTAACTTCGCTTAAAGCATAGCGGGCAGAAAAAAGGCCCTGAACTGGTAAGCCTGGGGCCTGAAGGGATGCATGTGCGCCGCCAGCACCCATGGGACAAAATTAGCGCTTTGAGTAGCGGATTGCCGAGCGGACCTCGGCAACATCGGTTGATTCACGGGATATGCTATTTTTCAATAGCTTATGAATGCCGCCCCGCCGCCAAGCCGGTGAGATTTCGCTCGCAAGTCGCCTGAAAACCCGTGACGTGCCCCCCTGAATGTATCCACTCAGACGGCGAGTCCTCTGCTTTGATGGCTGATGGTTGAGGTTATGGCAACGGGGATGGGGGCATGCCCCCATCCCCGTTGACCGGCGATCTCGG
>JBEDHL010000304.1:0-3099 GCA_041174145.1 Pseudomonadota bacterium | reverse complement strand
CCAGACCCGCCAAATTCTTCCGGGATCAGGGCCGCGAGCCAGCCAGCATCGGTCAGCGCCTTGACGAATTCGCTGGGGTAGCCGCGGCGGGTATCCAGTTCACGCCAATATTCGCCGGGGAAGCGGGCGCAGAGCTTGCGCACTTCCTCACGGATTTCGGCATGGGCTTCCTGTGAATGATGCATGTCCATTGGTTTGGCTCCGGTTTGGCCCCGGATTAGGGCTGGCAGGCCGGGCTTGCAAGATGATAAGGGGCTTCAATCCACGGTCGCGCCGGAACGGCGCACCACCTCGGCCCAGCGGGCGATATCGCGGGCCAGGGTTTCGCGGAATTGCTCGGGCGAATTGGGCGCGGCGGGGGGCGTGATGGCTTGGTTTTCGATCAGCCAAGAACGGAACTCAGGGGTACTGATAATACGGTTTACCTCAGTATTCATGCGCCGAAGGATCGGGTCTGGCAGGCCGGCCGGCGCCAGAATCGCATACCAGGTGCTGGTATCCATGGGCGGTGTCCCGCAAGCCTCAGCGACTGTCGGCACATCCGGGAGCGCCGCAAGCCGCGCCGGGCTCATCACCGCCAGCGGCCTTACCTGGCCTTGCCGGATCGGCCCCATGGCGGCGCCGGATTGGTTGAAGAACAGGTCAGTATCGCCGGCGAGCAAGGAAGCCATGGCGCCGGGCTGCCCGCGATAGGGCACATGCAAAAGGTCAAGATTGGCGGCGATGGCAAATTGCACGCCGGCAAGGTGTGTGGAGGCGCCATTGCCGGTGGAGCCATAGGAAACCGCCTGGGGCCGCGCCCGCGCCGCCGCCAGCACCTGCGCGCAATTCTGGAATTGCGGGCGCTTTTCGGGGCTCACGATCATGACATTGGGCACATCGCCGAGCAGCACCACGGGCGTGAAGTCCCGCTGCACATCAAAGGGCAGGTTCTTATACAGTGCGGCATTGATGGCATGGGTGCCGGCGGTGCCGAAATAGAAGGTATAGCCATCAGGCCGCGACTTCGCGACGAAGTCTGACCCGATATTACCCCCTGCCCCGGTCCGGTTATCCACCACCACGGGCTGGCCAAGCACGCGGGACAATGGTTCTGCCAGACGCCGGGCGTAGATATCAGTGCCCGCACCATTGGGGAATCCACCCATCAGCGTGATCGGGCGGTTGGGCCATTCGCCCTGCGCCCCGGCTGGGGCGGCGATGACAGAAGCAAGCAGGGCGGCAATCAGGCTACGGCGCATGGATTGGAACTCCTTGGGATTGTTGCTTGGCAGTTTAGCCGCTTAAGCTTGCCGGATGAACACCCCAAATGCAGCGCCGCGCATCGCGCGCGGCGGCAAATCCATCTATGGCGCGCCGCTTGGCATTCTGATGCTGGAAGCGCGCTTTCCACGCATCCCCGGCGATATGGGCAATGGGGAGACCTGGCCCTTCCCCGTGCTGTTTCGCGTGGTGCGCGGCGCCACGCCGGAAAAGGTGGTGCTGCTGGGCGCCAAGGGGCTTTTGCCGGATTTCATCGCCGCCGCGCAGGAATTGGTGTATCTGGGGGCCGAGGCCATTACCACCAATTGCGGCTTCCTATCCCTGTTCCAGCGCGAATTGGCCGAAGCGGTGCAGGTGCCGGTGGCGACATCATCGCTGATGCAGGTGCCCTGGGTGCAGGCAACGCTGCCGCCCGGCAAGCGCGTTGGCGTGATTACGGTCAGCAAGCAAAGCCTGACGCCCGCGCATTTGGATGCCGCCGGCGTGCCGCGCGATATCCCCTGTGTCGGCACCGAAGGCGGGCGGGAGTTTTTCCGCGTGCTGATCCGCGCCGATCATCAGGATATGGATATTGACCTCGCTACCCAGGATATCCTGGATGCAGGCCGCGCGCTGGTCGCGCGCCACCCGGATGTGGGGGCGATTGTACTGGAATGCACGAATATGCCGCCCTATGCCGCAGCCTTGCGTGATGCGCTTGGCCTGCCGGTTTACGACATTTATTCGATGATCACCTGGTTTCACGCCGGCATAAGGCCCCGTCGCTTCGGCTGAAGCGCCCGGGTTTAGCCGCGTGCCGATCAGCGGCCGCCGAAAAGCGACATCAGATATTGCGGCGACTGATTGGCGATGGACAGTGTTTGCGTGCCCAGTTGCTGGCGGATCTGCAGCGCTTGCAGACGCGCGGATTCCTTCGCCAAATTCGCATCAATCAAGGCGCCGAGGCTGCCTTCCATTGAATCGATTTTATCGAAATTATAGGTGATTTGCGCATCCACATAACGCGCATCTGCCCCCAGGCGATTCATGGCGTCATTGATTGCCATATTCACGGTATCGAAATCACCGCTGCTTGGTGTAAGCGCTGCCTGGGCAGCCGCCGCGGTTGTAAAAGGGCCAACAGCGACCAGAAAATTGCTGTCAGGCCCAAGCGCGGGAAGCGTGTAGAGGTCCGTGCTGGCGGCAGATTCGCTTCGCATCATGATGATATCATCAGTGGGCGAAACGCCGGTTATCATATTGCGGCCATTATAATTGGCATCGGCCAGAAAATTCGAGATTTGCGTACGCAGCTGCGCATATTGCTGATTATATTGATTGCGGGATTCGTCATTCAACGTGCCATCGGCCAAGCGCGTCAGAACGGTCCGGACTTCGATCATGGTTTTTGAGACCTGCTCAAGCGATGTGAGCGAGATATCAATCAGACCCCGCGTACCGCCCAATTGTTCATTCACTGCGTTGAGCGTGGCGGTATCCGCGCGCACCGTTTGCGCGACAGCGAAGGCCCCACCGTCATCCTTTGCATCGGCAACACGATAGCCAGTTGAAATGCGCTTTTGCACTTGGGCCAGCGCATCATTGGTCCGATTGAGGGACTGAAGCGCTGCCATTGCGGCATTATTGGTCATGATCGAGGTCATGCTCATTGGATTTTTCCTTTACCAAGAACCCATTTTGGGCTTTGAGCATGCTGCGCTAAAGGCGCTAATTTTTTGTGAATATTTCGGAAGTTTTTTGAAAAGAAATTTCTGGAATGACACGTAGGATCGCGCCTCCAAAAATCTAAAATTTTTCCTGCATCAGGCAGCAGGTTTGGAGAATACTGAAACGGAT
>JBEDHL010000303.1:0-2822 GCA_041174145.1 Pseudomonadota bacterium | reverse complement strand
CTGAAGGCTGTTCGGCCAAAAGCGCCACGCGGGTGAAGCCGGCGCCGGCGATGGTGCCCATCACCTCCATCACGCGGCCATAAGAAATCGCCTTATCGCCACGGACAAAAATCCGCCGCTCCGGCGCGCCTTGCGGCTGTTCGCGCATGATCGCCTGCAGGCGCGGCACCAGCCCTTCCAGCGGCAATTCGGTTTCCTGCAGGAAGATCTTGCCTTCGGTATTCACCGTAATCGTCAGCGGTTCACTTTCCTGATTGAGCGGTTGCGCGGTGGTTTTCGGCAAATCCACCGGCACGCCCACCGTCATCAACGGGGCCGCCACCATGAAAATGATCAGCAGCACCAGCATCACATCCACAAGCGGCGTGACGTTGATTTCCGCCATCGGGCGATAACGCGAACGGCCCGAAGCGCGCCCGCCGGAAAGGGATACCGCCATGGCCTATTCCGCCGCCTGGTTCGGGCTGCGCGGCCCGCCATCATTGGCGGCCACCTCTGTCTGCCGCGAGAGGATGGCGCCGAATTCAGTCGCAAAGCCTTCCAGCCGCGCGGCAAAGCGCGCCAGATCGGTATTGATTTTATTGTAAGCCAACACCGCCGGAATCGCCGCGACCAGGCCGATGGCGGTGGCAAAAAGCGCTTCCGCGATACCGGGCGCCACCACCGCCAGATTGGTATTCTGCATGCCCGCAATGGCCGAGAAGGAATTCATGATCCCCCAGACCGTGCCGAATAGCCCCACAAACGGCCCCACCGAACCGACAGAGGCCAAAAACACCATCCAGCGTTCCAGCCTTTCCATCTCGCGCCCAATCGTGACCCCCATGGCGCGTTCCACACGTTCCTTGGCGCCACCCAGCACGCTGCCGCCGCCAACACTCCGGCGCCATTCGCGCATCGCCGCGCCAAAAACCGCCGCGAGCGGATGGCTTGGCTGCTCACCTTCGCGCGTATAAAGCTCATCCAGGCTGCCGCCGGACCAGAAGCGGTCTTCAAACCCATCCGCCGCCTTATTGATGCGCCGGATCGCGACCACTTTCTCGAACACCACGGCCCAGACCCAAATACTGGCCACCAGCAGCCCGATCATCACGCCTTTAACAACCCAATCGGCCTGCAGAAACAGGCCCCAGAGCGAAAGGTCATGGGCCGCCTGCCCAAGCGCCTGAGTGGTCACGCTACGATCCACGCCACATCTCCTTCGCCCACCTGGGGCGATTGAAGGCAGCCAAGGCCACCTGAAAACATAAAACCCGGGAAAAGCGGCCTTTTCCCGGCAAAAATCTGTTCACCCCGGCGCCGCTTCCGCCACAGCGCGCAACGACGAACGCCAGGGTTCCGGCAGCGGCACCGGCTTGGCACTGCCCTGCCCTACAGAGGCCAGACGCACTTCCAGCACGGCCAAAGCCTCATCCTCGCCCTCGCGCCGCACCACCTGGGTCAGCCAGACCTGCACGCCCGACACACGGCGGATATGCGTTTCCACCACCACCGATTCGTCGAGCAACGCCGGCCTGAAATACTCCACTTCAAGCCGCCGCACCACGAGGAAGACGCCATGCCGTGCGATCATTTCCTGATGCGGCAAGCCCATGGCCCGCAAGGCTTCCGTCCGCGCGCGTTCCGCCCAATGCAAATAGCGCGCGTGATAGGCAACCCCGCCCGCATCCGTATCCTCAAAATAGACTCGCAACGGCCATAAATGCGGCGCGCTCACGATTCATGATCCCCGAGTAGATCCAACAGCGGCTGCACCCCGGCAGGCGGGCTCAGCCCCAAATGCCGCCAGCCGCGATCACCCAGCACGCGCCCGCGCGGCGTGCGCAAAACCAGACCTTCCTGAATGAGGAAAGGTTCTACCACTTCTTCCAAAGTATCCCGGCTTTCCGCCAAGGCCGCCGCGAGCGTCTCAATCCCAACCGGCCCGCCATTATGGTGTTCAGCAATGCGCGCCAAATAGCGCCGATCCATCGCATCAAGGCCGAGCGCATCAACTTCCAGGCGCCTCAGCGCCGCATCAGCCATGGCGCGGTCCGCTACCCTTTCTTCCATCAGCGCGAAATCCCGCACCCGCCGCAGCAAGCGCCCGGCAATACGCGGCGTGCCGCGCGAACGGCTGGCAATCTCCCGCGCGCCATCTTCCGACAAGTCAAAGCCCAGCTTGCGCGCGCCGCGTGTCACAATGCCGAGCAATTCCTCAGCCGTATAAAGCACCAACCGCAAGGGAATGCCGAAGCGATCCCGCAAAGGTGTGGCCAATAACCCCGCCCTGGTCGTCGCGCCAATCAGCGTGAAAGGCGGCAGGTCAATCCGCACCGTGCGCGCCGCAGGCCCCTCACCAATGATCAGATCAAGCTGGAAATCCTCCATCGCGGGATAGAGCGTTTCCTCAATGGCCGGCTGCAAGCGATGGATTTCATCCACAAACAACACATCGCGCGGCTGCAAATTGGTCAGGATCGCCGCCAGATCACCCGCGCGCTGCAACACAGGCCCCGATGTTGCGCGAAACCCAACGCCCAATTCCCGCGCGACAATCTGCGCAAGCGTGGTTTTCCCAAGGCCAGGCGGGCCATGAAACAGCACATGATCCATCGCCTCAGCCCGCGCCCGCGCGGCGCCGATGAAAACGCGCAAATTCTCCCTGAGGCCACGCTGCCCGGTGAAATCATCCAAACTCTGCGGGCGGAGCGACGCTTCAGCGCCATCCTCCTCAAGCCGGGCGGGGCTGGAAAGGCGATCTGGGTCGGTCATGGGTGGGGTGGCTCCGCGGGGGGCTCTGCCCCCCGCCCCCCCGCCAGGAGGAGTGCATCCTCCTGGAC
>JBEDHL010000302.1:0-5963 GCA_041174145.1 Pseudomonadota bacterium | reverse complement strand
CACTAGCGGCTTCCGAAAGCCCGGCTTGCAACGCGGCAAGGCCCGCCTTCATGCCGGCAGCGGCTGGCGAGATCATCCCTGTAGGATAAGTGCCAATCTTGAAGCCAAGCGCCTTGGCTTCATCGCGCGTCGGTGTGGCGCGCGCGCCGCCTGGTGAAAGCACGGCAAAGGAAGGCCGACCCTTGGCAGCGGCCACCGCACGATGAATTTCAGCATCATCGGCAGGGCTATCCAGGAACAGGATATCCGCGCCTTCTTCGACAAACATTTCAATCCGCGCCACGGCCTCATCAATGCCGGCGGTCGGGCGACAATCGGTCCGCGCCAATATCAGAATGCCGGATTCCTTGGCCGCCTGCACGGCAGCGCGAATTTTCATGCGCGCTTCCTCACGTGGCAGGCAGGGCTTGCCGGCAGCCGTCAGCGCGCGCGGCGTGATCTTATCTTCAATCAGAATCGCGGCGGCACCGGCGCGGCCATAAGCGCGCACCGTGCGCTGCACATTCATCGCATTGCCATAGCCATGATCGCCATCGGCCAGCACCAGCGTATCGGGCGCCGCACCGCGCACCATGTTGAAGCTGTCAAACATTTCGGCGAAGGAAATCAGGTCCAGATCCGGCCCGCCCAAGCGGCTGGCGGCTACACAGGAACCGGATAGGAAGGCAGTCGGAAAACCAGCCGATGCGGCAAGCTTGGCGCTCAGCCCATCCCATACGGCTGGCATGACAACGAAATCAGGCTTGGCGAGCAAAGCGCGCATTCTCTCAGGCGGGGTCATGGTTTTTCCTCTAAAAGGGTGAATGAAACGCAAGCTAGGCCGAATTGCGCGGGCAACCAAGAGTCGCGCCTTGCTGGCCCGGCAGGCTCCGCCTAACCTTGCACTATAAAAACACGCTCGAGGAACCGCCTATGCCAATCATTGACGCCCAGGTCCATGCCTATGAACGCAATCACCCGGGCCGGCCCTGGCATGCGGTGCTGCATGGCCCGCCGGAAGTGACGGGTGCGGATATGGTGAAGGCGATGGATGCGGTTGGCGTGGATGGCGCGATCTTGGTTTCCGCCTTCACTATGTATCGCTTCGATGCCAGCTATGCGGTTTCTGTACGCAATAGCTATCCGGATCGTTTCGCATTGGTGAAGCCGGTTGATCCCAATGATGCCGCCGTTGCGGAAACTATCGCGGATTGGCAGGCAACACCTGGCGCCGTTGGCATTCGCATCATGATGCGCGGAGAGGTTTCGGCGGACCCCGCCGACCCCGGCATCAATCACGTGCTGGCCACTGCGACGAAGCGTGACCTGCCGGTGAATCTGCTTTGCTGGGGCAGGCTGGATCAGGTGCATGAATTGGCGCGGCGCAATCCCGATACGCGGCTGGTGATTGATCATCTTGGCTTGCAACAGCCTTTTGAACCGCCGCGCATGGCAAATGGCTTTGATGAATTGCCGAAGCTGCTGGCGTTGGCGGCTTTTCCGAATATTGTCGTGAAAATCACCGGTGCCTGCACGCTTTCCCGTGGTGGCTACCCTTACAGCGATATCTGGGAACCTCTGGCGCGCATTTTCGATGCCTTTGGCTTGCAGCGCTGCCTTTGGGGCACGGATTGGACCCGCGCGGTGGAATTGATGACTTATGCTGAAGGCGTGGATTCATTCCTGAAATCTGATCGGCTGTCTGATAGCGATCGCGCCATGCTGATGGGCGGGTCAACCAGCCGCACCTATCGCTGGGTACCGGTGGGCAAGTAAGGGCTGGCGCACCATAACCAAAGCTGTCAGCCTTCATTAAAATATCGCCGAGGAAACCCAGCATGCCGCGACGCCATCACCATGCGTGACAACCGATTGGATGGCCGCGCCGCCTGGACGCGCTTGGCCATTGCATTGCTCATCAGCATGATCGGCAGTGCGCCGATGTGGACTGTGGTCGTGGTGCTGCCTGCCGTGCAGGCGGAATTTGGCACGCTGCGCGCGGGCGCATCGCTGCCATATACCATGACCATGGTGGGCTTCATGCTGGGCGGCGTGATGATGGGCAAGCTGTCCGACCGCTTCGGCGTCATGGTGCCTGTGTTGATCGGCGCTACCTCTATCGGCCTCGGCGGCATTGCAACCTATCTCGCGCCCAGTCTTTTCACCTTTGGCCTGGCTTACGGCGTGTTGCTGAGTTGCTTTGGCGCGGCGGCGGTATTCAGCCCGCTGATTGCCGATGTCTCACTTTGGTTCGAAAAGCGCCGTGGCATTGCCATGGCGCTGGCGGCTTCCGGCAATTATTTTGCCGGCACTTTCTGGCCGACGCTGCTGCAATGGGGCATTTCCACCATTGGCTGGCGCCAGGCGCATCTGATCATGGGCATTGCGAGTTTCATCACCATCGTCCCGCTTGCATTGCTGCTGCGCACCCGCGCGCCCATGCCGGCGGCGCCGAAGCCTGGTGTTGCGGTGGCGCGCAATCCCATGGCGCTTGGCCTTTCGCCTAATGTTTTGCAAACACTGATCATCATGGCCGGCATTACCTGCTGCATCGCCATGGCCATGCCGCAAGTGCATATCGTCGCCTATTGCGTGGACCTTGGCTACGGCGCGGCGCGCGGGGCTGAGATGCTCTCCGCCATGCTCGCCAGCGGCATCGCTTCACGCCTTATTTTTGGATTCATCATGGACCGCATAGGCGGCGTCAGAACCCTGGTACTTTCTTCCCTGTTGCAGGGCATCGCGCTGCTGTTGTTCCTGCCATCAGATGGTCTAACGGCGCTATTCCTGGTTTCCTTCATGTTTGGCCTTTTCCAGGGCGGTTTGGTGCCCTGCTACGCCATGATCGTGCGAGAGAATTTTCCGCCTTCGGAAGCGGGCAGCCGTGTGGGCATGGCGCTATCTTCGACCATGGTCGGTATGGCGATTGGCGGCTGGATGGCGGGCGCGCTGTTTGACGCTACCGGCGGTTATACGGCGGCGATGTTGAATGGCATTGCGTGGAATTTGGTCAATCTGTCCATCGCGCTGTGGTTTCTATGGCGGCTTAACCGCCGCCAGCCGGCTTTTGCGTAACAGCGGGCAAGGCGGGTTTCAGCCGATCCTTTCCCAATACAATTCCAATTGCTGCATGGCGCCATCCACCAGGCGAGGCGGTGGCTTCAACCAAACCCCCGCGCCATCGGCGCGGACTTCGCGCACCTGATCGCCGCCGATGCGATCCGCCAGATTGCTGTCATCCACGCGCGTAACAAGTGTCCGGCCATCGAAACGGTAATTGCCAGTATACGCCGACCAAAAGCGCTTCACGCCGGGCGGCAATACGGCGCGGCCATCGCCGGTTGCGGCCTGCATGCGTTCAGGGCCGAATTGCACAATGCCAGTTGGCTCAGGCCCATATTGGTGTTGTTCCAAAGGCTGGCCCGCCGCATCGGTCGCACGCACGCGCAGCAATTGCCAAGTGCCAAGCAGGGAAATCATGGTCGTCCTTTCACGCGGCTGCCCGCGCATCTTCCAGAATCATATCCGCGGCCTTTTCACCAATCATGATGGAAGGCGCATTGGTATTGCCAGCAACAACGGATGGCATGATGGAAGCATCCGCCACGCGCAAGCCCGCCACGCCATGCACACAAAGCCTGGGATCCACCACGCTATTGCTGCCAATGCCCATGGCGCAACTGCTGGAAGGGTGGTGATTGGTCGCGCCGGTTTCGCGCACAAAGCGTTCCATATCGGCATCGCTGGTGAAGGCCTCGCCGGGGACCAATTCGCCAAGCGCGAAGGCCTTCAGCGCCGGCTGTTCCACCAGGCGCCGCGCTAGCCTTATGCCGGCCAGCATCGCCCGCATATCGTAGTCTGAAGCAAGGAAGCCGAAGGTAATCGCCGGCGCGGCGAAGGGGTCGGGGCTTGCCAGCCGCACCGTGCCGCGCCCTTCCGGGGCCAGATGCACCGGGCTTAGCGTGAAGCCGGAAAAGGGATGCGGAATGACACCCTTTTTGTTGCGTTCCAGCGTGCTCCATTCCAGCAGATTGACCTGCAAATCCGGCTGTTCCAGGCGTGGATCGGAGCGCGTCAATATCCCGGTGCGTACCGCATTCACCGCCATGGGGCCGCTGCGGAACAGGCCATATTGCAAAGCCGCGGCAATCTTGCGCGGCCAGCTATTTTCCAGATCGTTGAAGGTAACGGGTTTGGCGCAGCGCCACATCAGATAGGTACAGAAATGATCATGCAAATTGGCGCCCACCGCCGGCATGTCGCGCAACACTGGAATGCCCATGGCCTGCAAATGCTCCGCTGGCCCAAGCCCGGATAATTGCAGCAATTGCGGGGAACCATAAGCGCCGCCCGAGACAATCACTTCGCGGCGCGCACGCACGCGCTTAAGCCCGCTGCGGTCGCGATATTCCAGCCCAATCGCTCGACTATTTTCAATGACGACGCGCGTCGCATGGGCATTGGTGCGGATGTCTAGGTTCGCGCGCCCCTTGGCGGGCGCCAGATAGGCGCGGGCTGAACTCCAACGCCGGTTGGCGCTGGTGGTGGATTGGTAATACCCCGTGCCTTCCTGCACGCGGCCATTGAAATCCGGATTGCGCGGAATGCCGGCCTGTTCCGCTGCGCTGATCATGGCTTCCGTCAATGCCGTCGTGCCGGTATGGTCCGAGACATGAAGCGGCCCACCGACGCCGTGAAACTCATCTTCTCCGCGCGCCTGGTTTTCGCTTTTCTTGAAGTAGGGCAAAACTGAATCATAATCCCAGCCCGTACAGCCGCGCTGGCGCCAGGAATCATAATCGCGCGGATGGCCGCGCATGTAGACCATGCCATTGATAGAACTGGTGCCGCCCAGCGTCTTGCCGCGGGGTACATAAAAGCGGCGATCATTCAACTGCTTCTGCGGCTGGCTTTCAAAACACCAATTGATCGCTTCATTCGCATAGACCTTGGCAAAGCCAAGCGGAATGTGAATCCAAGGGTTGCGATCCGGCGGCCCCGCTTCCAGCAGCAGCACGGAATAGCGCCCATCTTCCGAAAGCCTGGCTGCCACCGCCGCCCCGGCGGAACCGGCGCCGGAGACAATGAAATCGAAAACCCCCGCTTCTTCCGCTGTGCTGATCATGCCGCTTGCCTCCATTCGCCATTTTCCGCAACCAATCGCCCAGCGTAAAAGACACGCCGGCGCGGCGGATGCGCGCCAATCGCATCCGGAATATTCTCGGCATTAAGGGTGAAGAAATGCGCGGGGTTCCCCGGCGCTATGCCATGCCCCGCAATGCCAAGCGCGGCCGCGCCTTCAGATGACACCATGGCGAATAATTCCAGCAGCAGCGGATCATGGCGCAAATCTTCCCGCCAGCCGATCACCGAAGCGCGTTCCAGCATATCGGCATTGCCATAGGGGCTCCAGGTATCGCGCACATCATCATTGCCGCAGAACACGCGCACACCAGCGCGGCGTAGTAGCATCAAGGGCGGCATGGTGGCATTGCCCGCGCCATGCGTCACCAAAGCAACGCCGGCCTTTGCCATCATCTCGGCGGCGGCTTTCTGTTTTGATTCTGAAATAGCGCCAAGACAAAACCCGTGGCTGATGGTAGCGCGCCCCGCCATGCCATGCGCGGCCACACGGGCGCAGATTTCCTGCAAGCTGAACAGGCCAAGCTCACCGGGTTCATGCAAATGAATATCCACGCCAACGCCGCGCTTTTCGGCAATGGCGAAAATGCCGTTCAATTGCCCGGCGGGGTCGCGGTCCACCTCACAGGGGTCAATGCCGCCCACCAGTTCAGCCCCCGCAGCAATGGCCGCATCCAGCAGATCGAGCATGGGCTTGCCGCCGGCGCGCATCACGCCGGCCTGGGGGAAGGCCACCACCTGCACCGTCGCGGCTGCCTGATGCGCTTCCCGCGCCGCCAACACGCCTTCCAGGGCGGCAAGCCCGAAGGCGGGGGTGATATCGGCGTGGGTGCGGATATGCG
>JBEDHL010000301.1:0-6617 GCA_041174145.1 Pseudomonadota bacterium | reverse complement strand
TAAGTGTAGAGCGTTTCCGATGGGTGGAGCGCGCGGAGCGCATCCGTCATGCCCAAATGTGCCAGTGCGCGATAGCGCGCCCGGCTTTCGGGGTGGACCAGCGCATCGGTGGCCGGCAGGGCGCCGGGGGCAAGGTCGGCTTCGGTCGGGCAGACATTGTAATCGCCAAGCACCGCGAAGGGGGTGAAGGCATCCAGCCTTTCAGCCACCAAAGCCCGCAGCCGGTCCATCCAGGCAAGCTTATAGGCAAAGCCCGCTTCGCCGCCCGAATTGCCATTGGGCAAATAAATCCCCGCCGCGCGGATGCCCGCCGCCGCCACTTCGATATAGCGCGCCTGGGTATCTTCGGCATCGCCGGGGAGTGCTTCGGCCAGAACCTCAAACGGGATGCGCGACAGCACAGCCACACCATTGCGCCCGCCGGCCTGGCCTACCGCATGGGTCTTATAGCCAAGCCCGGCGAATTCCATCGCCGGCACTTGTTCCGCCGTGCAGCGGGTTTCCTGCAAAAACACCAAATCGGGCTTTTGCCGTTCCAGAAAGCGCGCGACATGGGCCGCGCGCGCGCGGATGGAATTGACGTTAAAGGTAACGATGCGGAGCAGGGGATCAGCCGATCGCGAAGGAAGAACCGCAGCCGCAGCCGGAGCTCGCCTGCGGGTTATTGATGGCGAAATGCGCGCCAATCAGCGCTTCCGCCCAATCCAATTCAGCGCCCATCAAGAGATCGAGCGAAACAGGGTCCACGAAAACCCGGCCCTTGCCTTCACCAATCACCAGATCATCCGCCGCCGGCGCATCTTCCAGACCGAATTTATACTGAAAGCCGGAACAGCCGCCCGCTTCCACGGCCAGCCTGAGCCCAGCATCCGGGCGGCCTTCGCGGGCGGCGATATCGGCGATTTGCGCCACAGCGCGCGGCGTGACGCGAAACGGGGCGGGGCTGGTGCTGCCATCCGGCATGGTGGGGACTCCTTGTCAGGTAACATAGGCAGTTTGCCCGCCGCTTCCAATCACCAAACGTTGCGGCGCGCGCGCGGCGGGTGGTAAAGCGATTTCTGAAGCGTTTTTCACGGAAAACCACGATTTCCATGCAAGCCCAGGTCAAAGCCGCAATAATCGAGCCCAAAGGGCAGGGGGCGGTATGAACCTTGCCCCTTATGCGGTGCTGCCGGAAACGTCTCGCGGGCGGCTGTATCCTGAGCCGGGCGGCGATGCGCGGTCGCCCTTTCAGCGGGACCGTGACCGGATCATCCACGCCACGGCCTTTCGGCGTCTGCAATACAAGACGCAGGTCTTTATCTATCACGAAGGCGATCATTTCCGCACACGGCTGACCCATTCCATTGAAGTGGCACAGATTGCGCGGTCCATTGCGCGGCTGCTGAGGCTGGATGAGGATTTGGCGGAGGCTTTGGCCCTGGCGCATGATTTGGGCCATCCGCCCTTCGGCCATTCTGGGGAAGATGCGCTGAATGCGGCGATGAAGCCCTATGGCGGGTTTGACCATAACGCGCAGTCGCTCCGCGTCGTGACGCAACTCGAAACCCGTTACGCCGGGTTTGATGGTTTGAATCTGACTTGGGAAACCCTGGAAGGCTTGGCCAAACACAACGGCCCCTTGCGCCGACCATCGCCCTATATCGCCGAATATGATGCGCGCCACGCGCTGGATTTGACGAGCTATGCCTCGGCCGAGGCGCAGATCGCTGCCATTGCGGATGACATCGCCTATAACAACCATGATCTGGATGATGGGTTGCGCGCGGGCTTGTTCACCCTGGATGAGGTCGGTGCCCTGCCGGTGATTGGTGAGGCTTTGGCCGCCGCGCGTGCCGCTTCGCCGGATGCGGTCACGGAGCGCCTGGCGCCTGAGATGATCCGCCGCGTGATCAACCGCATGGTGGGCGATGTGGCTGCCGAGGCCACCCGGCGCTTGGCCGCGCTGAAGCCCGCGACGGTGGCTGATATTCGCGCCGCTGACCGGCCCATGGTCGTGTTTTCGGAAGACATGGCGCGCGCCAACCTCGCCATTCGTGAGTTTCTGTTTCAGCGCATGTATCGGCATTGGCGCGTCAATCGCACCATGGCGAAATCCAAGCGCGTGGTGCAGGTGCTGTTCAGCCTGCTGCATGGCGGACCGGCCATGCTGCCGCCCCTTTGGCGTGCCCGCGCGGGCGAAGCAGGTTCTGCCCAGGCCGCGCTGGTGGTTTGCGATTATATCGCCGGCATGACAGACCGCTTCGCGCTGGAAGAACACCGGCGCATGACCGACCCCGATATTTCAGGCTGAGATTTCCATGACCCAGAATATTTTCACCGCTATGGCGGAGCAGGTGCGCGCCTCATTGGTGGCGCTTTATCCTGATCTGCCCGCCGATTTGCTCGCGCGCGTGCAGGTGGAACCGCCGCGCGATGCGTCACATGGCGATATGGCGACGAATGCCGCCTTGGTGATTGCCAAGCCCGCGCGCCTGCCGCCGGCGAAGATTGCCGCCGCCCTGGTGGAAAAGCTCGCTGCGCTGCCCATGGTTGAGGCGGCCGAAGCGGCGGGGCCGGGATTCGTCAATTTGCGGCTCAAGGAAAGCTATCTGGCGGGGCAGATCGCGGTGATGCTGGGCGCCGGAGAGGCTTACGGCGATAGCACCATTGGCGCCGGGCGGCGGGTCAATGTGGAATATGTCTCGGCCAATCCAACGGGGCCGATGCATGTCGGGCATTGTCGCGGTGCGGTGGTGGGCGATGCTTTGGCTAATCTGCTGGGCAAGGCCGGGTTTGCCGTCACCAAGGAATACTACGTGAATGATGCGGGGGCGCAGGTCGCGGCCTTGGGTTGGGCGGCCTATTGGCGTTATTTGCGTGTGATCGAGCCCAATCTTGAGGAATGGACCGCCGAACAGGTGGAACACCGCTTTGGCGTGACACTGCAATATCGCGGCGATTACCTGGTGGCGGTGGGCGAGGCTTTGGCCGAACATCACGGCGCATCGCTGGCGCCGCAACGCATCGAAGGCACGCCAAGCGCGGCACAAGGCGCGGCGGGTGTGGCGAGCGCGCTGGAGCATGGCTGGTTCGTGGATCGCGCCTGGCTGGATATGGCGCGCGAACGTGCCGTTGCGATGATGATGATCGCGATCCGTGAGGATTTGGCGCTGCTTGGCGTGAACCAGGATGTGTTCCTTTCCGAACGCGCGCTTGTGGATGCCAACGCCACCGATGCCGCGATTGCCGCCCTTGAAGCCAAGGGCCTGCTTTATGAAGGCGTTTTGGAACCGCCCAAGGGCAAGACGCCGGATGATTGGGAACCGCGCCCGCAATTGCTGTTCCGGTCAACGGGTTTTGGCGATGATGTGGATAGGCCGCTCAAGAAATCTGATGGCTCCAACACCTATTTCGCCAATGACATCGCCTGCCATGCCGATAAGCTGAAGCGCGGCTACGATCTGCTGATAGATGTTTGGGGCGCGGATCATGGCGGCTATGTCTCCCGCATGGGGGCTGCGGTGAAGGCGCTTTCCGATGGGCGCGTGCCCTTGGAAGTTGTGCTCTGCCAGATTGTGCATGTGATGAAGGCGGGCGAGCCCGTGCGCATGTCCAAGCGCGCCGGCACTTATGTGACCTTGCGCGATTTGATCGAAGAAGTGGGCCGCGATGCGGTGCGCTTCACCATGCTGACGCGCAAATCCGACGCGCAGATGGAATTCGACCTTGATAAGGTTGTCGAGCAAACCCGCGAGAACCCGGTATTCTACGTGCAATACGCCCATGCCCGCTGCCGTTCCGTCCTCCGCCAGGCGGGCGAGCCCAGCGGCGCCGCCCTTGCCGCCGCGCCGCTTGAGCATTTGCGGGACAAGGCGGAACTGGACCTGATCCGGCGCCTGATTTCCTGGCCGCGCGTCGTGGAAGCCGCCGCAATGGCGCGTGAACCGCACCGAATCGCGTTTTTCCTTCATGACTTGGCGGCCGATTTTCATGTATTGTGGAATCGAGGCCGCGAAGACTCGACGCTCCGCTTCATCCGAGAGGATGAGCCGGGCGCCACGGCCGCCCGGCTAGCGCTGGTGGCGGCTACGGCAAGCGTTATTCGTTCCGGCCTTGGCGTCATGGGGGTGACGCCGGTCGAGGAAATGCGCTGAGGCTATTCCAGCGCCGATCGGGGGATAGGCGTGAGGGAAGTTCCAGTTCCAGCCTATAGGCTGGGCCGCAAAGGGGGCGGGGGTCCTCCTTGGCGCATGATTATCATCGCGGGCAGCGTGCTGGCCGTGGGCGCTGTGATTGCAGCGCTGGTTTGGGGTTTCACGCGCGGTGGCGGCCGCCAGGCCCCGTTGATTGAGGCCGATGCGCGGCCCATCAAGGTGCGGCCCGATAATCCCGGCGGCTTGCGCGTCCCCAATCAGGATGAGCTTATTTTTGACCGCAATCGTGGCCCGCGCGCCCAGGCTTCGGGCGGATTGGCGCCAGAGGCGGAAAACCCCCGTGTGGATCAATTACGCGCGCAATTGGCCGAACGTGCTGCGCAGGAAGCCGCCCGCAATGCGCCGCCGCCAAGCCCTGCGCCGGCGCAGCCTGCCGCGTCTGCCCCGCCCCAAGCCGCGCCGCGTGGCGCGCCGCAGGCTAGCGCGCCCGCAACGCCTGCGCCTCCGGCTACCAATTCAGCGCTGAACGCGCCAAGCCTGCCCGCGCCGGTGCCGGCGACTGCTGAGCGCTTCGCGCCTGTCGCGAATGGGCGCGCGCAGGTGCAATTGGGTGCGCTGCCGAGCGAAGCGGGGGCGCGGGCCGAATGGGATCGGCTGCAAAAGCGCGTGCCGGAATTGCTCGGCAATCGTCGCGTCTCGCTGGCGCCCTTTGATCGTGAAGGGCAGACGCCGCTTTATCGCATCCGCACCGGCGGCTTCGCGGATGCAGCCACTGCGCGCGCCTTCTGTGAGGAAATGAAGACCCGCAGCATCCCCTGCATGGTGATTGGCGGATAGGCTCAGATGGCGCCTTCACGGGCTGCAATTTTAGGCCTTTCCGGGCCACGGCTGACGGCGGAGGAAGCCGCGCTGTGGCGCAAGTACCCGCCTTTGGGTGCCATTCTTTTCGCGCGCAATATCCAAAATCCAGCGCAGTTGCGCGCGCTGACCAATGATATTCGTGATGTGCTGGGCGGAGCCGCGCCGATACTGATTGACCAGGAAGGCGGGCGCGTCGCGCGGTTGAAGCCGCCGCATTGGGAAGCCTTCCCCGCCGCCGCGCGTTTTGAAGCGCTGCCTGAGATGACGCAGCGCGCCAATGCGCTGCTGCTCGGGCGCATGTGCCGCGATGCCGGGCTTGATGTTGTCTGCGCGCCTGTTTTGGATTTGCGCCTGCCTGGCGCGCATCAGGTGATTGGTGATCGCGCCTTCAGCGCTGAACCGGATGAGATCGTGCGGCTGGGTGCGGCCTGCATCGCCGGGCTGCAAGCGGCCGGCTGCATTCCGGTGATCAAACACATTCCCGGCCATGGCCGCGCTTTGGCCGATAGCCATCATGAATTGCCGCGCGTGGCGGTGGATGCAGCCGCGCTCTCCGCCGATATCGCGCCCTTCCAGGCGCTGGCCGGCAGCGGCGCCTGGGCCATGACAGCGCATGTTTTGTATGAGGCCTGGGATGCGCGCCTGCCGGCCACACTCTCCCCCTTCGTCATTCAAAACGTGATCCGGGGCGAGATTGGTTTTGATGGCGTGCTGATCACGGATGATCTGGCGATGGGCGCTTTGGCCGGCATGGCGAATGATTTGGCCGGCGCAGCGCTTTCGGCGGGCTGCGATGTGCTGCTGCATTGCACGGGTAAGCTTGCTGATGCCGCGGCCTTACTGCCCGATTGCCCGGTGCTGAGCGATGATGCCTTGCGGCGCCTGGCTTTGGCTGACGCGGCGCGGCGCGGCTTTGGCGCGGGGGATATGGCAGCGTTACGAGGCTTGTGCGATGCGGGTTTGGCCGGGCCGGTGCTGGCAGTGGGTGAGGGGGACCCGACGGAGCGGGCGTAGCGTGCCGGCCCAGTTTTGTATTGACAAGAGCCATACAAATACTAGCTTAGGCGGAGTTTCTACAGGTACTCGCCATGCCAGCTTCCGCCCACCCGAAGGATGATGTGATCCAAATCCGCGCCTCGGCTGAGACCAAGGCGCTTTTCAACCGCGCCGCCGCCATGCATGGGCAGAAACTTTCTGAATTCATGCTGGAAAGCGCGCGGCATGAGGCGTTGGAGAGGCTTCTGAATCAGCGCAGCTTCTTCCTGGATGACGAAGCCCATGCGCGTTTTCTGAAGCTGCTGGATGCGCCGCCCGCGCCTTCCGCCAAGGCCCGTGCGCGGCTCAACCGGAAAGCACCTTGGGAGGCGTGAGGGCTGCCGCGCCCTTATTGCGCGCGCCGGAACCGCTGAGCACCACGCATGATTGTTCCGCGTTTTCAAATGGCCTTCACCCTTCGCTCGACGCCTGGCTGCGGGACAGGGCGCGGGCGAGCGAAGGGCTTTCCGCGCGGACCTATGTGGTTTGCCCTTCGGACGCGCCGGGGCGCGTGGTGGGATATTTTTCGATCTCGACCGCGCTGGAACAACGCGAGGCGCTGCCTTCGGCAAAGCTGCGCCGCGG
>JBEDHL010000300.1:0-10259 GCA_041174145.1 Pseudomonadota bacterium | reverse complement strand
ATCACCATGTCTATGACCCCGCTGCCGATCGTTGGCAGGAAGCGGCTCCGCTGCCGCGGGGTGCAAATCACGTTGGCGTGGTGGCGGATGCTGGGCGGATTTATGCGCTGGGCGGTTTCACGGAACAGAACCGCGCTTCCGACAACAAAGCCTTTGTCTATGACATTGCGGCGGATCGCTGGTCTGCCATCGCCCCCCTGCCCCGTCCGCGCGGCGCCGGTGGCGTGGTCGCGCTTGGTGGCAAGATTTATCACATCGGCGGCGCCACTGATCCAGCAGAAGAACGCGCCAGCATCGCCTGGAATGAGGTCTATGATCCGCAGACGGATAAATGGACCCTGCTCCGCCCCATCCCCGCCGCGCGCGACCATGTTGGTATCGTGGTTTGGGAAGGGCGCATTCATGTGGCCGGCGGGCGCTTCAATACTTTTGAGAATAATACCGGCCTGCATCACGTTTATGATCCGGCCAGCGATACCTGGCGGCTACGCGCGCCCATCCCCACGCCGCGTTCAGGCCATGGCATGGTGGTCTATCGTGGGCGCTTCTGGTGCATGGGGGGTGAGGAACGGCTTTATGACGCGCAAAACCGCCCGATTGATCGCGTGATCGGCACGGTGGAATCCTATGATCCGGCCACGGATAGCTGGCAGCATCACGCGCCCATGCCGACACCGCGTCATGGACTGGGCGCCGCGCTGATTGGTGACACCATCTATGTCGCGGGCGGCGGGCCGATTGTCGGCGGTGGCATCCAAACCGCGGTGCATGAGGCTTTCACGCCGGGTTAAAGCGGGGGATCAAAACCCCGCGAATTTCAGCACCAACCCGGCAATCGCGGTGAAGCCAAGGCTGCGCGCCAAGCCTTGCTTCATCGGGAATAGCAGCACAGCGGCAAAAATCGCGAGTGCCAGCGCGGCAGGATCAAGGCTTGCCGCCACCGGCACATCAAGCCGCACCGGCCCAAGGCTCAGGCTTTGCACATCGCGGAAAATCACACGCAGCCCGAACCAAAGCGCAAGGTTCGCGATCACGCCCACTACCGCCGCCGTCACCGCACCCAAGGCACCTTTCAAGCGCGGCGCGGCGTGGAGTTTTTCAACGAAAGGCGCGCCCAAAAAAATCCAGGCAAAACACGGCGCGAAAGTCACCCACAGCGTCAAAACAGTGCCCGCCACACCGCCCCATAGGCCATCAGCGCGATAACCCGCCAGAAAGCCCACGAATTGCAGCACCAAAATCAATGGCCCGGGTGTGGTTTCCGCAAGGCCAAGCCCTGCCAGCATTTCGGGCGCTGAGAGCCATTGGTAATGCTCCACCGCTTCCTGCGCGGCATAGGCCAGCACCGCATAGGCGCCGCCGAAAGTCACCACCGCAAGCTTGGAGAAAAACCAGGCAATATCGCCATAAACGCCAGACCCCAGCAGCAGCACAACCGGCCAAAGCCACAGCGCCAGCGCGAATAACCCCGCGCGCCGCGCCGCACCTGCCATACGCGGTATGCGCTGCGGATCGGCAGCGATGGCCGCGTCCAATAGCGCGGGCGGGCCATTCTTCGCCGCGCCATGGCCGCCGCCGCTGAAGGCACCAGGCAAGGCAAAGCCAATCACCAAGGCGCCCAGCACCACCAGCGGAAAGGGCACATTGAACAAGGCAAGTGCGGCGAATGCCGCAATGGCCAGCGCGACGGGCACTGGCCCCTTCAAAGCGCGTTTCGCCACGCGCAAAAGCGCTTCCACCACCAGGACCAACACCGCGCATTTCAAGCCAAAGAAAAGCGCAGCCACAATCGGCACATCGCCAAGTGTCGCGTAGATGATGGAAAGCGCCAGCATCACCGCTGCACCGGGCAGGATGAACAGCAAGCCCGCCGCCAGCCCGCCGCGCACACCATGCATCAGCCAGCCAAGATAGGTCGCCAATTGCTGCGCCTCTGGCCCCGGCAGCAACATGCAGAAATTCAGCGCATGGAGAAACCGCGCATCGGAAACCCAATGGCGCTGTTCCACCACTTCGCGATGCATGACCGCAATCTGCGCCGCGGGGCCACCAAAAGACAGCAAACCGATGCGGAGCCAAACGCGCAGCGCTTCGGCAAAGCTCGGGAAATTTTGCCCCATGGCGTTATTCCGCCGCAACTGGTGCCAGCAGGCTTTCGCCCGGCTTCAGGCGAGAGAAAGCCACAGGCTGCCATTCCAGCGCCACGCGCCCCGCTTCCAACCGCACGCATGTCGTCGCAAGCCCCGCCGCATCATCAAGGGTTTCCGGGAAATCCTCTCGCCAATGGGCACCGCGCGATTCCTCCCGCGCCTGGGATGCCACCACAATCGCGCGGCTCACCAGCAGCAGGGATTTCAGATTGAGCCAATCATGCCAGGTCATGTTGAAGGCGCGATTGGTGCCATCAACACCGGAAGCATCCAGTTCCGCTTCCAAAGCATTCAGTCCGCTTGCCGCTTCAGCCAGCCCAGCCGCATCACGCAGAATGCCGGCCTTGTCCCACATCAATTCCTGCAACGCATCGCGCAGTGGCGAAAGATTGCGCGCGGGCCGCGCGAAGGGAACTTCAAGCGCGGCAATGGCGGCTTCAAGTGCCGCGCCATCCGGTTTCACCAAGGCGCCTTCACGCGGCACCCAGGCCGCCATGGTATCGCCGGAAATGCCGCCAAATACCGTGGAATTGGCAACACCATTCCCACCAAGGCGATTGGCGCCATGCACGCCGCCCGTATCCTCGCCAGCAGCAAAAAGCCCGGGCAGCGCGGTGCTGCCATCCGGGCGGAACACCAGCCCGCCCATCATGTAATGCGCGGTCGGCACCACCGGCACGCGCCCCGCCGCCAAATCAAAACCCATATCGGCGCAGCGTTCCACCATGCCCTTGAATTCGCGCCGCACGCGATCCGGACCCAGATGCCCCATTTCAATCCAAAGCCCGCCGGCGTCATTGACATTGCCGGCGAGGATTTCGCGCTGCATGGAACGGCTGACGATATCGCGAGTGGCACGCTCAGCGCGCTTGTCGTATTTCGCCATGAAGCGCTTGCCATCGCCGCCGAGCAAATACCCGCCCGCGCCGCGCAAGCCTTCTTCAATGATCGTGCCCGTCATGCGCGTGCCGGGGCCGGCCAGCACGCCGGTCGGGTGGAATTGCACCATTTCCATATCACGCAGCGTCAAGCCCGCGCGCAGCGCCATCGCCATCCCATCACAGGATTTATCCCCTGATGGTGTGTGGTATTTATACATGGTGGGCCCGCCACCGGTGCCGAGCATCACAGCCTTGGCCTGCACAAACACTAGGCCACCACTCCGCATATCAATCAGCAGCACGCCGGCAAGCCGCGCGCCATCCGCGCTTGGGATCAGCGCCACAGCGCGATGTTCTTCCAGCCGCTGAATACCGCGCGCCCAAACCTGTTCCGCCAGTCGATTGACAATCTCAATCCCCGTCAAATCGCCCTTATGCACCGTGCGATCAAAAGTCTGGCCAGCGAAAGCCTTTTGGTGAATCGTACCATCGGCATTGCGATCGAAAAAACAGCCCCAGCGATTTTCCAATTCCCGAATGCGCCGCTGCGCGCCCACCACCAGGGTCCAGGCCAAATCCTGATCATTCAGCCATTTGCCGCCATCAAGCGTATCCATGAAATGGCGTTCGGCGGAATCACCCTCGGCAATCGCGACATTATAGCCGCCTTGCACCATGCGCGTGCAGCCGCATTTGCCAAGCAAGCCCTTCACCGCAATGGTGACTTCCAGCGCAGGATTGCCAGCCTTGGCATGTAACGCGGCCAGCAACCCCGCACCGCCCGCGCCCAGCACCAGAATATCGGTACTGCGCCGCGTGATTTGCGCCGCCATCACGCCGCCCCCAGTTTTTCAAGCACTGCCTGGCGCCGGCGCGCCGCTTCGTCATTCACCTTGGCGAAAAGACTGCCGCCATGGCTATCCATCGCGACCAATAAAGGCCCGAAACCCTTGATACGGAATTTATAGAGGCTTTCAGGATTGAGATCATCCATATCCACATCCTCCACCGCCTCAATCCAGGTGGTCTCCAATGCCGCCGCGCCGCCCACCACGGCCAAATAGGCGCCGCCCAAATCGCGGAAAGCTTGCAAGGACCCATCACGCAAACCGCCCTTGCCGATGATGATGCGCACACCTTCGCGTTCCATCAGCGGTCGGGTGAAGCGTTCCATGCGGTCTGATGTGGTGGTGCCAACACACACGGCCTCATAACCTGAATGATTATTGCCAACGCGTTCCACCTTGCGGAGATTTGGCGCGGTATGGATCACGGCGTGGCCTTGCAGATTGAACTTAGTGCGCCGGCCATGATCGAACATATGAATTTGCGTGGCATCCCTGATGCCATAAAGCGTTTCTTCCAGCGTCACCGTGTCACCCACGCGCAAGGCGCGCACCTGAGCTTCCGTAATCGGCATGGGCAGAATGTGATGGGCCATGAATATTCTCCCGCAATAAGCAGCGCCCTGACGGCGCCATGCCTCAAAACCCGATGCTGATGCCGGCAGGGGTGAAGGTCGCACTCGCGCGGCGCGCGCTATGGCATTGGATATTCACCGCCACTGGGTTCATGGTGATGTGCGTCGCTGCCGTTTCCACATGCACGGCGAAGGATGTGGAATCTCCCCCCAGCCCCTGCGGGCCAATGCCAAGCGCATTCACTGCTTCCGAAAGCTCGGCTTCCAGCTTGGCGCCCTCCGCATCCGTGCAACGAGACCCCAGCGGACGCGTTGCCGCAATCTTCGCCAAATGCATGCACAAATCAGAAGTGCCACCAACACCAACGCCAACGATCGTCGGTGGGCAGACCTTGCCGCCGGCCTGAATGACACGGTCCACCACAAAGCGCTTCACGGCGGAAAGCCCATCGGCCGGGATCAACATTTGCAGGAAGGACCCGTTTTCAGAACCCGATCCTTTCGGGATCATCTCCAGCCGCACTTCCCGGTCCGCATCGGTGAAATCAATATTGATCACCGGCACACGCTCCCCGCAGGAAGTATGTTCATTCTTGCGCGTGATGGGATGCACCACGGAAGACCGCAGCGGGTGTTCGCGCGTCGCGCGCGCCGTGCCGCGGGCAATGGCTTCCTTCAGCGCAAAACCATCCACCGCCACATTGCGCCCGATCAGCAGGTTAAAAATAGGAATGCCGGTATCCTGGCAAAGCAGATTATCCATCCGTTCCGCCACGCCGATATTTTCAATCATCGTGGCCAGAATGGTTTTTGCCGTCGCATCGGTCTCAGAGGCATCCAGCCGCGTGAAGCCGGCCTTGATGTCATCGGGCAGGATCTTGCAGGCGCGAATGTACAGCAGCTTGGCCGCTTCCTCGATCGCCTCCGGCAAAACGACCAATGGCGCGATTTCGGTCTTGGACATCAGGCTCATGCAAGCATCCCCTTCTTTCGCTTTAGTTTCCCACAAGCGGAAGCAGGATGAAAGCGTTTCAAACCACCAGCGAAAGGCCCGAGAGAAACAACAACCCCAAAAGCACCAGCCGAAACCCCTCCGCCGGGATCACCCGATAGGCGCGCATGCCAAGCCAAGTGCCAAGGGCCAGCGCAGGCAGGGCGATCAGTAGCGTCTTCCCAGTTTCCAGGGTGAAAAACCCGGCATAGGCCAAACCGGCAGCCGCGATGATCTGCATCACCACAATGAAGGGCTGGAAAATCGCGCGGGCTTCGTCTTTGCGCAGCCCCTTCACATCCGTCCACATGGAAGGCAGCGCGCCGGAAAACCCGCCAATGCCGCCCAAAGCACCAGCCAGGAACCCCACCACCGCATCGGCGCGTGGCCCGGCTGAAAGCTTTGGCGGTGAAAGCCGCAAGGCAATCCGCGCCAGCATGAAGCCAGCATAACCCACCAGCAAAATACCAATGCCGGCCACAATCACGCGCGCTTCCACCACGCTCAAGGCCCAAACGCCGAAGGGTGTGCCCAGAACGCCTGCAAAGACATAAGGCTTCAGCACCGGCCAACGGATGGAAGGCCACACCACGCGTAAGGTGACGCTCTGGATCAATAAAGACCCCAGCACCAGAACGGGCGCGATCTCCTGCGGGGTGACCCAATGATACAGGATACCCGCCGCCACCAGATTGAAGGCAAAGCCCGCCAGGCCCGAGCAAAACGCCGCGATAAAGCAGCCGCTCAGCAGCGCAAGAAGTTCAAAAGACATTGAGAAGGAAAACCAATCCGATCAACAGGGAAAGCCCGAAAGAGGCCGCCACCAAATCCTTCTGCGCGCGCCCCCAGCCCAAAAACTCCAGCGCCATCACGCGCAACCCACCCGCCAGATGCGCGGCCAGCAGGATGACCAAGCCCGTTTCGGCCGCCTTCACCAAGGGGTTGTCTGCCCAACGCAAAAACCCATCCAGCCGCGCTTCCCCCTGAATGGCGCTGCCCAAAGCCCAGAAATGCAGCGGCAGAAATAGCGCCAGCAAAAGGCCAGATACCCGATGCACGGCAAAGCCAATCCAGCTTGGGTGGGAACGCGCGCGGAAATCCATCAAGCGTAAAGCCCCCAAGCCGCGCGGATGCCGAAAGCCGCGGTCAGCAGCCCAATGCCAAGCCAGCAGAAATCAATGCCCCGCCCGCGCCAGCCCAATGTCTCGGCGGCGATATTACGCAGCCCAATCGCGCCATGCAGCCCGGCGGCGAGAGCAAACACGACATAAAAGCCAAGCCAGGCTTCAGAGCCCTGCGTGCGTGCCAGAATCTCCCGCGCCGAAAGCCCGCCCCGCACGGCGGTCATGATGGTGATCAGATGCACCAGCACCGCCAAAGCGAGCACCATCGCCGTCAGCCGCTGCACCATCCAAAGATGCGCCTGCCCGCGTGCGGCCCTGTCAGCCATGGCGCTTGCCGCCGAACAGGCTTTCCCAGAACAGGGTGCGCTTCAGCCCGGCAATGGCACCCGATGGGTCAATCTGCTTCGGGCAGCGTTCCGTGCAGGAACGGGTGGAATGGCAGGAATGGCAGCCGGCATCGCCCGCCACCGCATCCAGCCTTTCGCCCCGCGCGCCATCGCGCGCATCATTCACCAAAGTCCAGGCGCGGTTGAGCGCTGCCGGGCCAAGATAATCGCCATTCCAGGAAACAACATCGCAGGAAGCGTAACAAACGGCGCAGCCAATGCATTCAATGCCCGCATCGGCTTCGCGCCTGGCTTTGCTGCCGGGTGCTACCACGGCGAAATCATCCGGCACGGCGCCATCCGGCGCGTCCTTCGGTTGAAAAAACCCTTGCGCCCGCTGCCATTTGTCGAAGAAGGGCGCCAGATCAGCGGCCAGGTCGCGGATCACCGGCAGATTGGCCAAGGGGCGCAATTCAAGCGCGCCATCCGCTCCCACCACTTTCCGTACATGCGTCCGGCAGGTCCAACGCGCGCGGCCATTCACTGTCATGGCGCAAGAACCGCACATGCCAACGCGGCAGGCGAAGCGATAGGCCAAGCTTGGGTCAATTTCGCGCTGGATATGCGTGACGACGTCAAGCACGGTCTGATTATCGCGCGCCGGCACATCATAGCGCGCAAAGCCGCCCGCTTCTTCCCCCCGCCACACGCTGACCTTGAGCTGTTCCATAACGACAAGACTAAGCGGACTGGACAGGCTGTCCAGCCCGTGGCGAGGTAGCGGCCAAACACGGAGGAAGCGGGCATGGAACAACGCGGGGCGGATATTCTGGTGGCAGCGCTGAAGGGCGCCGGCGTCAGCCGCATTTTCACGCTTTCAGGCAATCATATCATGACGATTTTCGATGCCCTGATCGGCAGCGGGATCGAGATTGTGCATACCCGCCAGGAAGCCGCCGCGGTGCATATGGCCGATGCTTGGGCGCGGCTGACCGGTGAAGTTGGGGTCGCGATGGTGACTGGCGGCCAGGGCCATACCAACGCCATCGCGGCACTGCCAACGGCCATGGCCGGCGAAGTGCCGCTGCTGCTGCTTTCCGGCCATGCGCCCTTACGCGAATTGGGCATGGGCAGTTTCCAGGAAATGCGCCAGGCCGATATGGCCGAACCGCTCACGAAGCTTTCCTTCACCGCATCCAGCACGGCGGGGATTGGCGCTGATCTGGCGCGTGCCTTCCGCGTGGCGCGCTCTGGCCGGCCTGGCCCGGTGCATCTCAGCCTGCCGACTGATCTGATGGATGCGCGCATCGCCGCCCCTGCCCTGCCCGATGCCGGCGCCTTCACAGCCGAACCCATGCCGCTGGGCGCCGAAGCCGCCCAGGCGATTGCAGGCATGATCGCCGGTGCGGCGCGGCCCGTCATCCTCGCCCCGCCCGCCATGTGCAGCCCGCGCGGCAAGCCGATGCTGGCCGCGCTTGGCAAGGCAGCGGGCCTGCCCGTCATCCCCATGGAAAGCCCGCGCGGGCTGAATGATCCCTCGCTTGGTGCCTATGCCGGGGTGCTGGCGGAAGCGGATTTGGTTGTACTGCTCGGCAAGGCCTTGGATTTCTCGCTCCGCTTTGGCCGCGCGCCGGGGATTTCGCCGGAAGCGCGCTTTATCCAGATTGAACCCGATGCGGCGGTGGTGGCCCGCGCTGCCCGCGCCCTGCCGGGGCGGATTGCCTTCACCGCCATGGCCAGCGCGGCGGAGGCGACCGAATCGCTGACCCACGCCATGAAACCCCATGCCAATCAAGCCTGGGCAGCGCGATTGGCCGAAGCCCTTGCCTTCCGCCCGGCTTCCTGGGCGGCATTGGCCGGGGCCAGCGGCGCACCAATCCATCCAGCCACGCTTTTCCAAGCGGCCAAACCCTTCCTGGATCAGGCGCCGGACGCCGTGCTGATCAGCGATGGCGGAGAAATTGGCCAATGGGCGCAGGCGATCCTGACTGCGCCAACACGCATCATCAATGGCCTGGCCGGTGCCATCGGGCCTTCCATCCCCTTCGCCATGGCGGCGCGGGCGGCGAAGCCAGAAGCACGCATTCTGGCCGTTTTGGGCGATGGCACTTTCGGCTTCCATATGGCGGAGTTCGATACCGCCTGCCGCCACAAGCTGCCCTTCGTCGCCATTGTCGGCAATGATTCCCGTTGGAACGCCGAATATGAAATCCAGAAGCGTGATTACGGCGCCAACCGTACCCATGGCTGCGAATTGGCCCCCGGCACGCGCTATGATCTGGTGGCGGCGGCACTCGGCGGCCATGGCGAATACGTCACCAAAGCCGAGGAGATCGCGCCCGCGCTGGAACGCGCCTTTGCCTCTGGCAAGCCGGCCTGCGTGAATGTGGTGATCGAAGGCCAGGCAGCGCCCAATATCCGCATGGGCTGAAATGGAAACTGAAAGCCCCAAGCATGTAACCGGACCCTGCGCAGCGTTTTAAGTATAAATCAGCAGCCTTTCTGAAATGACCGCAGGATCTATTTGCCATTTGCATGAGGCATATTCTGCCTCATTCATGCCTTAATTGGGCACACCAAGCCTTTGTTACCGTTTGATTTTTCTGTGATTTGCGCTCCTGGGGAATTTGCTCTATCCAACACGTCATGACGACCGCGAAGGCTTCGTCGGCACCCCCGGGCCGACGATATGGCGCGGCTCTCCAGCGTGCTTTGCTGCGGAGTGCCCGCCCCCAAGGGTTCCGTTTTTCCGGGTATTTGGCCGCTTCGGCCTTCAGATTTCCACGCTGCGGGGCAAGCCGGCTACCGGCGCTTTTGCTCACCCTCATGCTCGCCCTGCTCGGCGCCGCCTGCGCGGAAATGCCAAGGGACGGCGCACTTAGCCAAGGGCCGGGGCAGATGGCGCGCGATACCTCCTCTCCCCGCGCGGCCTGCCTTGCCGCCGCGCGTCAGGCGGAAGCCAACCACAGCCTGCCCGAAGGTCTGCTCACAGCCATCGCGCTGAATGAAAGCGGGCTGCATGCCTATGCGCTGAATTTAAGGGGCCGCGCCTATTTCCCCGATAACAGGGAAGAAGCCGCGCGCCTGCTCCGCACTGCGGGCGGGCGGGGCATGGCCGGATGCTTCCAGATCAATGCCGGCGTCCATGTGGCGCGCGGGGATGATTGGCCGCTAGATCCCGAAAAGGCCGCGGATTGGGCCGCGGGCTATCTGGCCCAGCATTATGAAACCTATGGCGATTGGGGGCGCGCGGTTATGCGCTGGCACGGCGCTTCATCGCAGCGGGCGGGCACCCAGATCATCTGCAGGGTGCATAGCAAGCTGGAAGTGGCCGCCCCGGGCAGCAAGCTTTTCGCTGATCGTTGCC
>JBEDHL010000299.1:0-4935 GCA_041174145.1 Pseudomonadota bacterium | reverse complement strand
GAATGGCCACTGCCTTCACATCCTCACCCACCGCATCGGCATAGGTGGCGAAATTCGCTTCAAACCGCGCCACCAAATCACGCGCCGTGCGGTCATAAGCTGCCTTGTCGGCCCAGGTTTCACGCGGGTTGAGCATTTCACTCGGCACGCCGGGCAGCGCCTTGGGCACCATCAGGCCAAAGAAGGGGTCACGCACAAACTCAACCTTGGCGAGGCTGCCATCCAAGGCGCCGCGCAGCAGGGCGCGCGTGACGCGGATGGGCATGCGGTTGCCCGTGCCATAGCTGCCGCCGGTCCAGCCGGTATTCACCAGCCAGCAATCCGCGCCATGACGCGCCATCAAATCCGCCAGCATCCGGCCATAGACTTCCGGGCGGCGCGGCAGGAAGGGCGCGCCGAAGCAGGTGGAAAAGGTCGCCTGCGGTTCCTTGCCCATACCCTTTTCCGTCCCCGCTACGCGCGCGGTATAGCCGGACAGGAAGTGATACATGGCCTGCGCCGGGGAAAGCTTCGCGATCGGCGGCAGCACACCAAAGGCATCCGCGGTCAGCATCACCACATTGCGCGGCAGGCCGGCGGCACCACTTTCCACGATGTTCGGAATATAGGGCAGCGGATAGCAGGAACGGGTATTCTCGGTCAGCCTGCCATCATCGAGATCAAGCCTGCCCGCCTCATCCGCCACCACATTTTCCAACACCGCACCGAAGCGATGCGACGCATCCCAGATTTGCGGTTCCGCTTCGCGGCTGAGTTTGATTACCTTGGCATAGCAGCCGCCTTCAAAATTGAAGACGCCGCCATCGGACCAGCCATGTTCATCATCGCCGATCAGGTTGCGTTCCGGGTCGGATGAAAGCGTCGTCTTGCCCGTACCGGAAAGCCCAAAGAACAGCGCGACATCGCCCTTGGCACCAAGATTGGCGCTGCAATGCATGGGCAGCACGCCCTTCGCCGGCAGCAGCCAATTCATCACGGTGAAAATGCTTTTCTTGATTTCGCCGGCATAGGATGTGCCGGCGATCACAATGGTTTTCGCCGCGAAGGAAAGCGCGATCACAGTTTCAGACCGGCAGCCATCCTGGGCGGGGTCAGCCTGGAATTCCGGCGCATGCAGAATGGTGAAATCCGGCGTGAAGCCCGCCAATTCTTCCGCCGCCGGGCGGATGAACATATTGCGCGCAAACAGCGCATGCCAGGCATTGGTGGTCACCAGCCGCACCCGGACGCGATGCGCCGGATCAGCCCCGGCATAAAGGTCCTGGGTGAAAAGCTCAGGCTTTTCGCCAAGCCAGCCGCGCACCCGCGCAGAAAGGCCCGTGAAGCGCTCCGGCGCCATGGGCTGATTGACCTTGCCCCACCAGATATCGGCGCGCACATCGGGGTCTTCCACCACAAACTTGTCCTGCACGGAACGGCCGGTATGGGTGCCAGTTTCCGCGATAAAGGCGCCATCAGCAGAAAGCCGGCCTTCATTGCGGCGCAGCGCATGGGCAATCAGCGCGGGCGGCATCAGGTTGGCGTGGACCGTTCCGGCCCCGGTTACGCCGGTTCCGGCCAAAGCTTGTTCTGCAACGCTCATATAAAGGACACCCTCCAACCAACCGCTCATTCTAGGCGCTTAAAGCCCGTCATCGTGCGATATCGGGGCTGGTCGCGGCAGAATTGCGGCAGGCTCAGGCTCCGGCGGGGGCTTCCCCGGCCAGGGCCGCCCGCCCCTCCCGCGCTGCGCGAATCAGCGCCATACGCACGGCATCCGCATCGCCCACCGGCGCCGGGAAGGCAAGACGGCGGGAAGCCTCCCCATCCGAAATATCGCAGCCATCCGGGTCCACCGCCACCAGCCGCCAGGGGCCGGGGGCGCCGCCCAAAAGCCCGGTCGCTATCGCGGCCACGGCATCCGGGTGGTCCTGATTCACATGGCCGATGATCTCGGCCTCCGCCGCCGCCACCGCCGCCACCGCCGCTTCCTCAGGCACTAGGGCGCTGGCCTTGAGCCTGACCGCACGGGCAAAGCCCCCCACCAGCAAGGCACCGCCAATCCGCACACGCCAGAGCGCGAAATCCCCGAAATCCGCGTAAAGCGCGGCATAGGGATGCACCGCCAGCCACCGCGCCTTCAGCCCTGCCACCTGATCTGCCGGGACTTGCTCCGCCATCCCCGTCACGGTCACGCGCGGGGCGGTTTGCGGGTTGAGCCCGGTCGGTGTGCCCGAGACCATCAGCGCGCAGCGCGGATCGGTCTGCAAATGCCTGGTGTGTTCGGATAGGGACGAAAGCAGCATCAGCGGCGAAAGATCAGGCGCCGTTGCCGGCGTCACCAGGCTGGCGAAGGGCTGGCCGGCCTGGGCAGTGGCCAGCGTGGCAGAGCGCGCAGCGCGGATCAGCCGCCTGGCTTCCAATATGGCATCATACTGTTCCATCGCCCTTCTCCGGCCCGGCTCCTGCCACAATTGGCTCGCATTATCATCACTGTCGCGGCAAAAGAATGTCTCCGCTGCGTCAGAGGTGCACAGCAATGCCGCAAACCATCGCCCTTGTGGATGATGACCGCAATATCCTCACTTCCGTTTCCATGACGCTGGAACAGGAAGGCTATCAGGTGCGGACCTATACGGATGGCGAAAGCGCGCTGCAGGGCCTGCTCGCCAAGCCGGCCGATCTTGCGGTGCTGGATATCAAGATGCCGCGCATGGATGGCATGGAATTGCTCCAACGGCTTCGCCAGCGCAGCAATATGCCGGTGGTCTTCCTCACCTCCAAGGATGAGGAAGTGGATGAGCTGATGGGGCTGCGCCTCGGCGCTGATGATTACATTACCAAGCCCTTTTCCCAGCGGCTATTATTGGAACGCATCCGCGCCCTGCTGCGGCGCAATGAAGGTGCGCGGGCGGAAGGTTCCGGCGCACCGCCTGGCGGCGTGCTGGCACGCGGGGATCTGATGCTGGATGAAACGAAGCACACCTGCCTTTGGAAGGGTAAGGCGGTGCAGCTTACCGTCACGGAATTCCTGCTGGTGAAGGCACTGGCACTACGCCCCGGCATGGTGAAGAACCGCGACCAGTTGATTGATGCCGCTTACGGCGAAAACATCTATGTGGATGACCGCACGATAGACAGCCATGTTAAGCGCATCCGCCGCAAATTCCGCCAAACGGATGAGGATTTCGACCAGATCGAAACCCTTTACGGCATCGGCTATCGCTACAAGGAAAATTGAGGGGTTTCCCCCTCAAAAAACGCCTTCAATGCAACCGCGCTGAAGGCAAATGCGGGCTATCAAGGCTGAAATCCGGGATGGCGACATCAAACGCCTCTCCGGTATCGCGCACCACCATGTGATAGGCACCGCGCATGAAGCCTGATGGCGTGCCAAGCGGTGTGCCGGAAGTATATTCAAACCGCCCGCCCGGTTCCAGGATGGGTTGTTCACCCACCACCCCGGCGCCCTGCACCTGCTGGGTGCGCCCGGTGCCATCAGTGATCTGCCAGGTGCGGCGCATAAGCTGCACCGTCTCCGGCCCCAGATTGGCGATTTCCACCTGATAGGCCCAGACGAATTGTGCGCTTTCAGGCATGGATTGTTCAGCCAGATAAAAGGCGCGCACGGCAACCCTTATCCCCCGCGTCGTCGCGATGAATGAATCCGATTTGGTCATTACAGCCTTCCTCGGACCCAATTCAGCGCAGCAACCGGGTAATTTGTAAAGTTTTTTATATGATGGGCCTTAAGAAGCGGCAGCATCCAGCGCCTCGGCCAGATCATCAATCAGGTCAGCCACATCCTCAAGCCCCACGGAAAGCCGCACCGTGCCATCGGTAATGCCAAGCTTGGCGCGTTCTTCCGCGCCAACCCGCATATGGGTGGTGGTGGCAGGGTGGGTCGCCATGGATTTCGCATCGCCAAGGTTATTGGCGATATCAATCAGGCGCAGCGCATCCATGAAGCGGAAGCAGGCTTCCTTGCCGCCCTTGATGTCAAAGCTCACCAAGGTGCCACCAGCCGACATTTGCGCCATGGCAAGCTTTTGCTGCGGATGATCCGCACGGAAGGGATACAGCACGCGCGACACTTCCGCCCGTTCCGCCAGCATATCGGCAATGGCGGAAGCACTGCGGCACATGGCCGGTACGCGCAAATGGAGCGTTTCAAGCCCCTTCAGAATGACCCATGCATTGAAGGCGCTGATGGAAGGGCCGGTATTACGGATGAAAGGTTGCAGCACCTCATCCACCCATTTCTTGGATCCCATCACGCAGCCGCCCAAAACGCGGCCCTGACCATCAAAATGCTTGGTGGCGGAATAGACAACGATATCCGCGCCAAAGCTCATCGGCTTTTGCAGCAGGGGTGTGGCGAAGACATTATCCACCACCACCAGCGCGCCGGCTTGATGCGCCAGGTCGCACACCGCACGCAGGTCCACGATTTCCAGCATGGGGTTGGATGGCGTTTCCAACAGCACCATGGTCGCCGGACGAGACAGCGCGGCGCGCCATTGCGCCAAATCACTGCCATCAACGAATTCCGTGGTCACACCATAGCGCGGCAGCAGGGTGGAGACGATCCAATGGCAGGAACCAAACAGCGCGCGGGACGCCACCACGCGATCGCCAGCCTTCAAATGGGACAGCATGGCCGAATGCACCGCGGCCATGCCGGTGGCCGTCGCGCGGCAGGCTTCCGCGCCTTCCAGCGCCGCCAGCCGCGCTTCCAGCATGCTGACAGTTGGGTTGCCGAAGCGCGAATATTGGTAATGCGCTTCCGTGCCCGCAAAGGTGCCTTCCGCCTGGGCCGCGCTGTCATAGACAAAGCCGGAGGTCAGATACATCGCCTCGGCCAGCTCATCAAAATTCGAACGCATCAGCCCACCGCGGACAAGCTGCGTCGCAGGGCGAAGGGGGCGGGTGGGGCTTTTTTTCTTCGGCATGGGC
>JBEDHL010000298.1:0-31609 GCA_041174145.1 Pseudomonadota bacterium | reverse complement strand
GCGATCAGCTCGAGCTCACGCTCGCCGCCGTAGCGGCCCAGCGCCAGGATCGTGGCGCCATGCATCGCGAAGAGCAGCGTGGAGCCGTAGAGGAAGACGATCGAGAGCGCGTGGAACGGATTGTAGAACAGGTTCCCGTAGCGGATCGAAAACGCCGCGGTCCAATCCAGATGCGGGAAGATGCCGAAGGGCACTGCTTCGCTCCAGCTTCCCATGGCAACCGGGCGAATAAAGCCCAGCACCAGGTACAGCCAGATGGCGCCAGCAAAAGCCCAGGCCACATGCGTGCCCATGCCAAGCTCACGTGCGCGGCGATAGGTGCGCACCCACCAAAGCAGCATGGAAAGCGTGAGGAAGAAGCCGGCCACAATCCACCAGCCACCCTTGTTCAGGGGCGGAATGCGCAAGCCATATTCAGGCGGCGGCGGTTCAAGCGCCAGCCAGAAAAGCTGACGGATGAACTCGCTCAGATTCCAATTCACCGAGGCCAGCATATTCAGCCCGATGATCTCAAAGGCGATGAAGCCAAAGAGAAGCGAGAGCATGCCAAGGTAACCAAGATAGAAAGGACCTATCTGCGCATCACCAAGGCGCCCGAAAAGATGAACCTCGCTCGGTGTTCCTTCGCGCGGTGAATTATCCGCCGGCAGCGGCACACCAGGGTAAGGCGCTGGGCCACGCACCTGAATCCGGGTGAAGATGTTTTGATATTCGGCCATGGGATTTTTCCCTCCCCTCGCCTAGCGCCAAATCGGCAGGTTAAGCCACCAGCCCCACCATTCGGGCCAGCCGCGGGTCCAGAACGGACCACTGATCACGATGCAGATCGCACTCCAAATCCCGGCTGACAGAGCAAGGAAAAGACCCAAGCGATGGATACCAAGCGTGCCGATCGAATAGCCGATCAGATCGCGGAAGAAGGTATTCTCATGCTCAGCGGTCTTCACCGGTTCACCTTCCGGCGGATTAAGCGCCGACAGAACCAATGCACCATGCAGCGACAGCGCCAGCACCGTGGTGAAGAAGAAGGTCACCGCGATCATATGTGCAGGGTTGTAGTGGAAGTGCAGATATTGATAGCCGACATTGGACACCCAATCGAGGTGACTCCAAATGCCGTAGGGGAAACCATGTCCCCAAGCGCCCATCAACACCGGCCGAATAACAACCAGCGTGAAATAGGCAAAAACCGCAACACCATAGGCAATGGGAATGTGATAACCCATGCCAAGCTTGCGTGAAATTTCTGCCTGCCGCATCGCCCAGGAAACGAAAGCACCCAGGGCACAGATGGTGATCATCTGCCACAGCCCACCTTCGCGCATGGGCGCCAGGCGCAGGCCGTATTTGAGATCCGGCGGCGCGATATTGATCAGCCAGGGATTCCATGTCCCGCCAATCGCCGCGCCGTAGAGGATCAGGGCGGTTCCGACAAAGCTGAAAAACGCGCAGGTCACGCCAAAGAACCCAACGTAGAAAGGCCCTATCCAGAAATCGAACAGGTCACCCCCTATTATGGTTCCGCCGCGGACGCGGTATTTCCGCTCAAAACTTAACATCGCCATCGCTTGATGCTCCTCTCCCGACGGGGGCTTTGCCCGTCTGGCGGTCCCTCATGATGTTTTGTGCGGGCGAGGCAGTTTCGGCTGCCTCGCCCAATTCGCTGAAGCGCGGCCAAGACCGCGCCCCGGGCTTAACCACCCAGCTTTTGGCCAGGGGTATAGGTCGGCGCAGTTGCGCACCAACCGAGATGATCGCAGTAGCGTGGCGAGCTCAGCACAGCGAAGTGAATCACTGCTGCGATCGCCACCACACCAGCCGCGCCGAGAAACCCGACACGACGAGCGTCAATCACCATCCACATTTTATGCATATCGAACATTCTCCTTTCCTTGCGCCCAGGTCTCGGGAAAATCCTTCAACCTGGAACATCCTTCAGAAGAAGCGCCAGTCGGGCGGAACCACTTGTCCGGTATAGACAAGCGGCCGCCACAACCAGACGAGGATATGCGCGCCCATGGAAGCGAAAACGGAGAAAGCCCATCCCTGGACCACCAAGTTGTGGACTTCCTTCGCCTGAGCTTCCGTCAGGCGCGTTTTTGTGTCGGCCATTAGCAGACCTCCGACTTGGCCTTACGGCCATTACCGCGTCCACCCGCGCGGCAGGGACGGCAGAGGCGGAATTCCGCCCAAGCCTTCTTGTCATCAGAAGCATCCCGGTAGCGATGGCCGCCGAGTGGCTTCAGACAAGATCGGTGATCGCGAAGGGGCTTCATGCCATGACCTCCGCCAAAGTCTTTTGGACGCGCTCCGCCGTCACGCGCGGCTCCGCCGCATCGCGCGCGGCGCGTTCAACCTGTTCACGCAACCGCTTGGCTGCGGAAATGCGCAGCAGGAAGGGCTCCTGCTCCACGCGTTCATCCAGCATCGCAACCGCGGCCGCATCCCAGGGCTCCGCAGCGCGCACCGGGGTTGGTTCAACCCGATCCAGATCCGTGCCCAGTGGCAGGATATGGAAAAGCGCGTCGAACAGCGCGTTGCAGTATTCCTGAATGATATAGGTTGCACCCGCATAACCCATGAAAGGCGTGCCGGTGGCGCGGCGGATGATGGCGCCGGGGAAACTCGCCGGGATATACATGGCGCGGCTTTTGATTTCCGCCGCATACATGCGTTCATTATAGGAACCGAACAGTACCAAAGGCGGAGTCTTGCGCAGCGCGTCACGCACCGCCGAATTATCCGGCTTCTGCCCCGCCTTGCGCGAAAATGCGAAGGCACAGGGGATGCCCATTTCATCATGCAGGAAGCGCTGTAAGCCGCGCGCATAGGTATCCGTCGCCACCACCGCAAAGGAAGCCGAGGCGTAGAAATCCTGCGTCACGCTGCGCCACAAATCCCAAAGCGGCTTCACCGTGGTATGCTTTTCGCGTTCAATGAAGGGTTCCGGGTCAAGCCCGGTCAATTCACCAAGTTTGCGCAGGAAATTGGTGGTCGCGAATAACCCAATTGGCGCTTGCAGGTATGGGCGATCCAGTTCTTCACAAAGCTTGCGACCAAATTCGCGATACATGCAGATATTCACATCCGCATCGGGCAGCTTCGCGATATCTTCCACATGGCTGCCCAGCGGAAAGACCAGATTGATCTCACAGCCAATGCCTTCCACCAGGCGGCGGATTTCCGCGAGGTCAGATGGCATATTGAAGGTGCCATAGATCGGGCCGAGAATATTGACGCGCGGCTTTTCGCCTTCCTTGCGCGTGCGGGGCTTTGGCTTGCGGCCGCGAGAGCCAAATTCACTCCAAAGCCACATGATGGCCCGATCGGCGGCCTGCCACTGATCCTCATCAATCGTGCGGCAGATGAAGCGCTGCAGATTGCTACCTTGCGGTGTCACGCCGCCGCCAATCATCTCGGCGATGGAACCTGTAACAACCACGGCCGGCAATTCCGCATCCTGCGTCGCCGCCGCACGCTTCAAGGCGCCCTCGGTGCCGTTCTGGGAGAGCGACTCCTCATCCAACCCTGTCACCACAATCGGCAATTCATGCGGCGGCAGCGCATCCGTGTAATGCAGCACGGCAGTCACCGGTAGATTCTCGCAACCCACTGGCCCATCAATCACCACGCGCAGTCCACGCACTGCCGAGAAAGCATAGATCGCCCCCCAGTAGCCGCCGGCGCGATCATGATCGAGAACGAGCATGCTCAGCTCCCCACCGCTTCTTCGGCCTTGGCCTTGGCGGCGCGCAGCTTGCGCTGACGCTCACGGAAACCAGGGGGATCACTTGGCTTGTCGCGGAAGCCATAGCCGGCGCCATCGGGTGTGCCGACGCCTTCAAAGAAGGACACCATGCGGGAGAAGCGTTCGCGCCCATTGGTCTGCGCCGCAACGATGCCGGCCATGGAAGCCGCACCAGCAGGCCCAAACAGGGGCCGCGCGGAGACCATATTCGTGAAGTACAGCGCGGGCGTGCCCATTTCCTTGGCCTTCTGCACCAAAGGTGTGGTGCCAAGCGCCAGATCAGGCCGCGCTTCCTTCATGGCGGCGATGTCTTGTTCAAGGCTGGCGCGATACTGCACATGGCATCCATGCGCTTCGAGCCATTCGCGATCCGCCGCGCTCCATTCCGTGCGCGGCGCGGCGGTGCCGACATAAGGCACTTCAGCGCCCGCTTCGATCAGCAAGCGCGCCACCAGCAATTCTGAACCTTCATAGCCGGAAACTGTGATGCGCGCCTTAACAGGATTACCCGCGAGGGCCCCGCGAATAGCGGGCAGCGCGCGTGCCTTGGCGGCTTCAATTTCAGAAGGCTTTACACCAGCGGCAGCGCCAATGGCGGAAAGCCAGGCATCCGTGCCTTCAACACCAACCGGTGCGGAACCAACAACCGGCCGGCCAGCAGCGCGGAATTCACGAATGCTGGCAGTATAGAAGGGATGAACCGCAGCCACCGCCACGCTATCCAAAGCCGCGTAAAGGTCGCGCCATTCACGCGCCGGCGTTTGCGGCGCAAGGGTCAGCCCCATGGGCTGGATCAACGCCCCAATGCCTGGCGGATCGGCGGGGAAAAGCTCGCCAATCACCGCGATGCTGCGTTGATCCAGTGCGTAATCGCGTGGCCTTGCTACCGGACCAGCCTCAGCCTCATTGCGTGCGTAGCGCAACATGGCGCCCGCCAGCACATCCTTGGCCTCTGCATGGGTTGGCACACCAAAGCCCGGCACATCAATGCCAATGACGCGCACGCCATTGATTTGCTTCGGCAGCAGTTCAAGCGGCACGCCGGAAGCTGTGGGCACACAGAGATTGGTGACGATGACCGCGTCATAATCTTCTGGCTTCGCCAGATCATGGACCGCGTCGCGAATATCTTCAAAAAGCTTCCCGGTGACGAGCGTTTCCGAATTGAAGGGCACATAGCCCACCGTACGGCGCGCGCCATAGAAATGGCTGGTGAAAGTCAGCCCATAGACACAGCAAGCACTACCAGAAAGGATCGTCGCCACACGGCGCATGCGCAGCCCAACACGCAAAGACCCAAAGGCCGGGCACATGGATTGCGGCTGATCATGCGGCCCGCGCGGGTAATCAGCAGCAAGCTTATCCATCACTTCGGATTTGCCAGCAGCACGCGCGGCAGCATCCAGCGTTTCCCGCCCACCATGGCAGGCAGTGCCATCAGTAGCGGCAGCAGGCGGCGATGGAGGGGGAAGCGTGTCCATTTCCCTCAAACGCCCTCATACACCACTTCAAGGGATGGCTTGTTCAGCACTTCCGCGGCGCACATGTCTTCCATGGTGGCGGGGTTCAGCACCACGCCACGGCCAACCGCTTCACCCTTGAACAGGCCAAGCAGGTTTTCCTGGCTCAAAGGCGCGGGGCGCAGCGGCGGTGCTTCCGCTACCTGAACCGCAAGCTGTTCGAATACCGAAGCCCAACGACCACCTGGCTTGCCGATGATTTCGTAATTGGCGGATTTGCGGCGGATATCCTCATCGGCTGGAATGGCGGCCAGTACGGGAATGCCCGCTTCAGCGGCGAAGGCATGCGCTTCGCCCGTGCCGTCATCCTTGTTGATGACCATGCCGGCCACGCCAACATTGCCGCCCAGCTTGCGGAAATATTCCACCGCTGAGCACACGTTATTCGCGACATAAAGCGATTGCAGGTCATTCGACCCAACCACAATCACCTTCTGGCACATATCCCGCGCAATCGGCAGACCAAAGCCGCCGCAGACAACATCGCCCAGGAAGTCGAGCAGGACGTAATCAAAATCCCATTGATGGAAGCCAAGCTTTTCCAGCAATTCAAAGCCATGGATAATGCCGCGACCACCGCAGCCACGCCCGACTTCCGGGCCACCCAATTCCATGGCGAAAACGCCATCGCGCTTGAAGCAGACATCGCCGATGGCAACCGCTTCACCAGCGGCTTTCTTCTTTGACGATGTTTCAATGATGGTAGGGCAAGAACGCCCACCGAATAGCAAGGATGTGGTATCGCTTTTCGGGTCACAGCCAATCAGCAGCACACGCTTGCCCTGCTGCGCCATCATGTAACTCAGATTGGCGAGCGTGAAGGATTTGCCGATGCCGCCCTTTCCGTAAATGGCAATGATCTGCGTTTTCTTCGCAGCGGGTGAGGTCAGTACCCCATCAGGCGGCGTTGATGCTTCGGCGCGGAGCGCGTTATGCATCGCGTTCATGGATGGTCCGCTTGGCTTCCCCGGTACGGCGTTCATTGCTTGTTTCTCCAGTCCAGAACCATTTTGAGGCAGGCAGGATCTTCAAAAGCCTGGCGATAGGCTTCCGGCGCGGCATCCGCGGCGGCTTGGTGCGTGATCAGCCCCGATAGCGACAGCCGACGCGCTGCGATCAACGCATTCACCGCTTCCAGATCAGGCTGTTTCCATTCTGCGGCGATGGCGATACGCGCCTCACGCATGAAGGCGGGCGGGAAGGTGAAGGAAAGCGGCGCGCTATAAAAACCCGCCAGCGTCACCACACCACCAGGCGCCAAGCGCGCGATCAGCGCATCCAACAACGAAGCATCGCCGCTGACATCACAAATGGCGCGATAATCGCGCCGCGCATCTTCAGCAGGATCACACACAACATAGCCCAGCGCGCCATCGCGCCGCGCTGCGTTGCTTTCCCACACCATTGGTGCGGGGTGGCCAGCAGCGATGATGATGCGGGCCAGCAAGCGCCCCAGCACACCATGGCCAATAATCAATTCAGGAATCGCAGCACTCGGCAGCGCCATGGCGTGATGCGCGGTGGCGGCTAGCGCCAGCAACACCGCATCAGCACCAAGCGCGGCATCCACCGGCGTCACCCGCGAAGCCGGCACCACAAGCCGCGCTGCGGCACCGCCAAAAAGCCCGCGCACATCACCAAAGCAACGCGCACCAGGCACGAAAACCGCCTCACCAAGCGCCCTGCCCGCTTCCGCACCGGATTGCACGATGCGACCCACGGATTCGTAACCGGGCACCAACGGGTAACCCATGCCGGGGAAAGGGGGCATGCGTCCGGACCAGAGAAGCCGTTCCGTGCCCGTACTGATGCCACTCCAATCAATATCGACAACAACATCCTGCGCGCCGGGCGGCGTCAAAGGCAGCCGCGCCAGTGAAAGCTGTTCAGGTGCGCTTAGCAGGATGGCGAGTGTTTCCACTCCGAATCTCCCCTTGGGTTTTGTAACTCTAATGTGACGCTTGTATCTGTCAAGTTAAAATGACACCAAAAACGTCAAGCTGCCTCCGCCTGCATCACGCGCGTCAGCAAGGGCGTATCGGTTGGCAGCAGTTTGGGGGCCTGAAAGCCGGCTTCGGTCAGCATTCCAGCCAATTCATCAGGTCGGCGCGGGCGCCCGCGGCCCATGGCCAGCAGGTAAAAGCCGAAATAAGCGCCCCCCATGGGTTCCGCCCCGGCAGTGCCGGCCATGGGTTCGGCAATCAGCACCCGCCCGCCCTTTGGCAGGGCCGCGCGCACGCGCCGCAGTAGGGCCTGGACGACATCATCATCATGGTCATGCAGCACCCGCACCAGGCTGATGATATCGGCGCCAAGCGGCAGCGTATCGGATGAGAAATCCCCACCCATGGCCATGGCGCGATCTGCCAACCCTTCCCGCACAAAGCGCTGGCGCCCCTGTTCCGCCACCGCCGGCAGGTCAAACAGCAGTAGATCGAGCCCAGGCGTGGCCCGGCCCACGGCGGCCAGAAAGGCGCCACTGCCGCCGCCCACATCCATCAAGCGCCGATGCGACCCAAAGCGGTAGGCAGCCAGCACTTCCTGCGCCACCATGGGTTGGCTGGCCGCCATCAAGGCCGTGTAATCGGCTACTTTTTCGCCCGGCAGCGCTTCAGGCTGCGCTGCCCCGGCATAGGCCCAATACTGCGCCAAAGCCGTGCCGCCCCGCTCACGCCGCAGCAGTCCCACGGGATCAGCCAGATCCGCGTAGAGCATGGCGTGGTGTTCCACCATGGCGGCAATCCCAGGATTGCCGATCATGGCCGCGCCCAATTCGCCAAGCGCCCAGGCGCCATCAGCACGCTGGCGCACCAGGCGGAGCGATTCGGCCGCCACCAAAAGCCGGTTCATCGCTTCTGGCGCAAAGCCGCAGCGCGCCGCCAGGGCGGCTTCGCTTGCCGGAGCTTCATGTAGGGTTTCGAACAGCTTGAGCCGCACACAAGCCGCCAGCACCTGCGAATAGACAAAGCCGGCACAGAGATCGAACAACTCCCGCGCACGGCGCCGCGCCAGCGGGCGGGTCAGGGGAAAGCGTGCGGCCCAGGCGCGAAAGCTTGGGCGGGCGGTCAGGGATTCTCGCCAAGCGGTGAAGCGATCCGCCCAGGAAGGGGCTGGTTCCCGATCGGCCCCTTGCGGAGGCAGCGGCATGGCGCGCGCCATGGTTCAGGCCGCAGCCAGCTTGCGCGGCAAAAGCCGGCCCACTTCTTCAAGCATGGCCGCGCGCAACAAGGTTCGACCAGGGCAGGCGGGAATCGCCTCAACGGCTGCATCGGCCAGGGTTTTCAGCCGCGCAACCGCGCCATGCAGCCCCAATTGCAACACGGCGGATGGCCGGCCCAAGGCCTTATCGCGCCCCACGGGCTTGCCGATGCTGGCTTCGTCTTCCACGGCATCACGCAGATCATCCGCCACCTGGAAAGCCTCACCCAGCCGATCCCCCAAAAGGCGCCAGGCCTCGGCATCGGCGACACCCGCCGCGGCAGCGCCGGCAACCGATGCGGCGGCGAAAAGCGCGCCGGTTTTCTGGCGCTGATATTCGGAAAGATCAGCGCGCGGTTCACATTCCCAAGCCTGGCCGGCGACAATGCCAAAGGGCACGCCCACGCCATCGCCAATGGCATTGATCACCGGGCCAAGCCGTTCCGGCGCGCCGCAGCCGGCGCGCGCAACGGTCTGGAAAGCCAGCACAATCAGCCCATCGCCGGCCAGCACCGCCAAGGGCTCACCAAAGGCGCGATGCACGGAAGGCCGGCCCCGGCGCGTATCGGCATCGTCAAAACAGGGCAGGTCATCATGCACCAGGCTAGCGCAATGCAGGAGTTCGATGGCGGCGGCAGCCGCGCTGGAAAGCCTGGGCTGGTCATCGCCACAAGCGGCGGCAACAGCAAGCGTCAAGCGCGGGCGGATACGCGCCCCTTTCGGAAAAACCGCGTGGCGCATCGCGGCGGCGAGACGGGGCGGGGCACCGCTCGCCTCGGCGGAGAGCACCGCATCGGCGAGGCTGCTCTCAATACGGGCCAAGGCGTCCATGGGACCTCCCCAAGGGGTGGCGCGCTCAGGTCGCGACAGCCCTATGTAAGTTTTTTGCTACTGTTTTTATTGTCCAGTTTTATTGACACTTATGTCAAGGCTTTTTACGCGCGCACCGCAAATCGGGATTCACGGTCCATCCGGTCCATCAGTTCCAAAGCCCAGACCAGCCTTTCGCCATAGCCAGCACCAAGCGGTGGGCATTCTGGCGCCGGGGCCGCACGCACCGCATCCACCAGAAAGCGCGTGGCCGGGGATGGCGCTTCATCCGCGCCAAATTGTTGCGCAGCCAAGGCACCGGCAGCGCGCGCCAGCAAAAACGCCTTGCGTCGGCCAGAAACCACAGCGCGGCGAGAGACGGAATCGAGACCCTGGCGTTCCACCTCTCGGCCGATTTCCGCATAGACCAAGCGGGCGGCACCAATACCGGGGCGGCAATCCCAAGGCAGCAGCGCAATGCCCGGCCAGGCGCGGCGATAATGCGCTTCCGCCGCGCCCAATAAGCGCGCCACAACGCGGCCCAAGGCGGGGGTGAATACGGGGTTGGCGATCAGCGCTTCAGCTGAAAGGCCTTCTTCTTCCAGCCAGGACAGCGGCAGATAAACGCGCCCAGCCTTGGCATCTTCCCCGACATCGCGCGCGATATTCGTAAGCTGCATGGCAAGGCCCAAATCGCAGGCGCGTGCAATGGCTTCCGGTGAACGCACGCCCATCAGCAAGGTCATCATCGCGCCGACTGTGGCCGCAACCCGCGCGGCATAGGATTCGAGCGCCGCAATATCCTCATAGAATCGGCCCTGGGCATCCCAGGCGAAGCCTTCCAGCAGTGCCGCCGGCAGCGCGCGCGGCACGCCATATTGCGCGACCACAGCCGCAAAAGCGCGATCCGCCACATGATCCCAAGGGCGCGCGGCATAGGCGCCATCAAGGCGCTGATGCAATTCAACAAGTGAGCTTGCTGGATCATCGCTCATGTCAATCGCGTCGTCAGCCACGCGGCAAAAGGCGTAAAGTGCGGCGGCTGGTGCCGCGATGCGGCGCGGCAGCAGGAAGGATGCGGCACGGAAGCTTTTGGAACCACCCGCCAATAGCTTGTTGCAGGCTGCAAGGTCTTCGGCCGAAACGCCGGTCAATCCAGACATGCGAACCCCCAATGGTGATGATTGTATTTTTTTGTTTCAGTCATGATCCGCCATCCGGCGCCGGAAGCGGCGCACACCAAGCGCCACAGCAAGGGCAACAATTGGGATGGCGATGCCGGTTACCAGTTCATCACGCAGGGCAAAGCCGGACGCCGCAAGGCCTTTGGCCAAATAGGCAACAAGCCCCACCACGTAATAGGTGATGGCGGCAACCGAGAAACCTTCCACCGCCTGTTGCAGCCTAAGCTGCTGGCGTGCCCGTCTTTCCATGGAAGCGAGTAAGGCTTGGTTCTGTCTTTCCCGCGTAATATCCACGCGCGTTGAAAGAAGCTGCGTGGCACGCGCCACACGTTGGGATAGCATTTCCTGCCTTGTGGCCACGGCCTTGCAGGTATTCATGGCCGGCGCCAGGCGACGTTCGGTAAATTCACCGAAGGTCTGCATGCCTTCCATACGCAATTCGCGCAATTCCTGGATGCGGTTGCGCACCAATTCGTAATAGGCAGCGGCGGCAGAAAAGCGAAAACGATGGCGCGATTCGCGGCTTTCCGCTTCGGCTGCCATGCGCGTCAGGCGTTGCAGCAGCAAAGGTTCATCCGCTTCCTGTGCTTCCACCAGCGCCGCGCTGATTTCCGCCAATTCACGTTCTTGCGTGCCGATTTGCGGCGCCACTTCCTGCGCCACAGGCAGGGCCAGCAGCGCCATGATGCGATAGGTTTCCATCTCCAGCAGGCGTTGCGTGAGCCGCCCTGCCTGATAGGGCGACATGCCACCATCAAAAATCAGGAACCGGCTGAAGCCATCGCCATGGATGCGGAAATCCGTGAAGGCATGCGCCTGGCCACCCGCCAAAGGCCCACCAACCAGCATATGATCCCGAAAATAGCGCCGCGAGATTTCGCTAATGGCAAGTGGCACTTCTTTTGAAGCAAGCAGCGAGACATGCGCCGCGGCGATCACCTGGCCAGGCAGTGATTTCAGCCAATCCGCTGGTAGCGCATGAATGGCTGCCGCACCAAAGGGCTCAGGCTCCTCCCCCGCCACCACCACCATGAAGCGGCTGAATTCACCATGCCTTTCCCATTTCAGACGAAAGGGCCCGAAATCCGCGCTATAATGATTGGCCCCAGGCGCCGGGGGCGGCACGGAAAAACGCTGCGCCAAGGCACACAGCGCTGTCCAGGGCGCGTCCCGTGCTTCATCGGCATTTGGCAAAAGCGCAAGTTGCGAAACCCTGCAGGGTGCCGTCAAAATCTCAGGCGGGCGCGCATGCACCTCATCATTCAATTCCACGCGCTTCGCATAGGATGGGGGCAGAACGCTATCGAAGCTCATGCTGCCGCCCCGGTGGTTACCTGCTTGAAGCGCGACCATTCCCGGAGCAGCGCATCCACAATACGTTCCGGCGCTTCTTCATGCGCCAAATGGCCTAGGCCTTCCAGCGTAATGATGCGTGCAGCGGGCTGAATGGCCTGAATGCGCCGCGCCTGCATGGGCGGTACGGCGCGATCTCGGCTACCTACCAGCAAGAAAAGTGCTGGAACAAGGCGCGGCAGGTCCCGCAGCAGCGGGCGCAATTCCCATTGTGCCATCATGGTCAGCGCCGCGCGAATATGGCCGGGATAGCCGAATAACCGCGTATATAATTCAACGCCGCGCGGCCCAATATCTGAACCCGTATCGCGCAGCAGCTTGGCGGCGACTTCTTGCTTGGAAGCGCGCCAGGCACAAAGCTTGGATACAAAAGGCAGACCCACCATCAGCCGCGCCGTACGCGTAAAAAACGCAGCATGTTCATCGCCCAAGGGCAGCAAGGCACCATTCAGGCTGAAGATTGCGCGCGGGGTGATGGCACCATCCAAAGCCATGCGCAGCGCAATTGCCGCGCCGGCGGAATGGCCAAGTACCAAATCAGGTGTGGCCTGAAGCTTATTCAGCAGCGCGCGCAAGGCTTCAGAAAAACCCGCCAGCGAAACCCGCGCCTGTGGCAGGCTGCTGGTAAATCCATGCCCCGGCAAATCCGGCGCAATCAGGGTGAAATGCTGCGCAAGCAAGGGCGCCAGATCGCGCCAGCTATGCGTGGCCGCTGCCGTGCCATGCAGCAGCAACAGGCAAGGCCCCTGCCCCATAAGCTGGACATGCCAATTAAGCCCACCAGCTTCGACAAAACGGCTCGCGGTACGATTGGGCCAGTCCCGCCCATCTTTTTCCCAGCTTGGCGTTTCTCCCTGCAGCGCCATGGCATCAAGACCCTGGCGCCGGCATGCGTGCTGCCTCACGCACCGCGGCCGACATGCGCGTTGCATCAGCAAAAGGCAGCGGCACATAGCGCGCGCCCATGGCACTCGCCAAATCGCGCGAAAAAGCCTGCGGCCGCGGCGCCGTATCGATCAACAACGTCGCAATACCTGCAGCTTTGAACAGGCGCGCGGTATCCAGCGCTTCCGATTCCGCCACGGCGCGCCCGCCCATGCCATCACGCGTTACGTTGGCGCGGCCATCGGTCAGCGCCACAATCACCGGGGTCTGCCCGCGCTTGCGGCTGGATTCCGCCATAGCGAAGCCCGCTGCGATTCCGGCTGCCAAAGGTGTGCCGCCACCACCGGGCAAGGCGGCCAGACTGCGCTTGGCACGCACCAGCGAATGCGTGGGTTCAAGCAATATCTCAGCGCCGCGACCACGAAAGGCAATCACCGCCACGCGATCCCGCCGCACATAACAATCAGATAGCAGCAATTCCACCGCGCCCTTGGCTTCCGCCAAGCGGTGCAGCGCGGCAGAGCCTGAGGCATCCACCAGGAATATCGTTGTTGTTTCGCTATGCTGCTTGAAGCGCCGGATGCGCACATCTTCGCGCCTGATATGCACAAGCGCGGCGTGATGCGGCTTTTCGCGCCTCCGGTATTCCTGCCAGGGGGCCGCAGCACGCAGCGTTTCCACCAAAGCCAAGCGCAGCCCAGCGCGCCACGCCGTGGGGCGCGCACCAATGGGCCTGCCACGCCGCGCAGACCGGCGCATCATGCCTGACCTGCCGGAAGATGCCGCCTGCCGCGCCATTTGCCGCGCCGCTATGCCAAGCCCAGCGAGTAACCCCTTGGGAAGGCTGGCCTGCGCCGCCGCCAGAATCAGATCTTCCAAGGAAGGCTGTTCTTCTGCCCGCTGGCTGTTTTCCTGGCCGCTATCCTGTTCTTGCGGCGGTGATGGCGCTTCCTCATCTGCCGGCGCTTCGGGGATTTGGCGCGCACGCGGCGCCAGCACCAGCCTTGCCGCAAGCGCGGCATCTTCCCGCGTCACTTCCGCGCGGCCAGCCAGCGCCGCACTGGCACGCGCGCAGCGCAGCGCGAAAATTGGCGCGCGCAGAGATTCAATGCCAAGCGCCAAGGCAGCGGCACAAAAGGCTTCTGGTAAATCCGCCGGGATGCACACCCGCGGCAAAAGCTCGCGCGCCGCCATAATCTCCGCCCGGCTTGTTTTTGTTGGCGGCGCCTGCCTAGGGTCAAAGACAGCGCAGGAAATTTGAAAGGCCAGGCGATCAGATAGCGCTTCCGCCACATGTTCTTCTTCTGTGGCACCTTCATCAAGCGCAATCACTCCCAGGCTGACCTGCTGGGAAAAGGTGATGCCTTCACGCGCCACCCGCAGCGCCGCCTGATCAAGCACCGCGGTAATTTTAGCGATGGTCTCGCCTTCAACACGCTCCGCCATCGGCAAAATGACAATGCCGCCATCGCTTTCCGCCAGTAATCCCTGTTGCGCGATTGGGCGGCCAGTGCTGAGGCTGGCAACAAGATCAAGCCCACCCAGCAAACGACCATCAGTAATGCCCAAAGGAACGCGACGCCAAGGGGCGCCACGCGGCAGCATATTGCGTAGGGAATCAAGCCATTCATCGCGCCTGCTATCCGCAGGCCCGCGTAAAACCGCACCGGAAAGGCCAGCCGGATCAATGGCCATCAACGCTGCCGCTTGGAACGCGACCGCATCCTCACCAGCAAGATCCACTTGGCCTTGCTTGGCGATTGGTGCGGAATTGCCGCTCATGCCCTGAGCCTTCGCCGCATTTTGCCTATGCCCCGAAGACGTCTTCGAGCGCCTTCTCCACGCGGGTCGTGGCCACAGTTTCATCCAGCGGATTACGGCGTAGCCTGTGGCGTAATGCGGAAGGCGCCATGCGGCGCAAATGCACCGGCCCCACTTCCAAATCCCCTTCCAGCGCCGCCAAAGCGCGTGCTGCACGCACCAGGGTCAATTCACCGCGCAACCCATCCGTGCCAAGCGCCATGCAAAGTTCAGCCGCTTTTTCAATCGTGCCCAACGGCAAGGTCACCGAACCCAAGCGCTTTCGGCCGGCGAGCACTGTATCGCGGATTTGCGCCTCATCCTTGGACCAATGCTTCAGGAAACCCTGCGGGTCACGATCATAAGAATCACGACGGCACACAACTTCAACACGCGAAGCAAGATCCTTGGGCGTGGCAACTTCAACCGAAAGCCCGAAACGATCAAGCAATTGCGGGCGCAATTCGCCTTCTTCCGGATTGCCACTGCCAATCAGCACGAAACGGGCTGGATGACGCAGGCTGATGCCTTCACGTTCAACCACATTCTCGCCCGATGCCGCCACATCCAGCAGAAGATCCACCAAATGGTCTTCCAGCAGATTGACTTCATCAATATAGAGAAAGCCACGATGCGCCGCAGCCAATAGGCCAGGTTCAAAGGCCTTCACACCTTCCGCAAGCGCCCTTTCAATATCAAGCGCGCCGGCCAGACGATCTTCCGTGGTGCCCAAGGGCAAGTCTACGACAGGCACCGGCACCATGCGGCGTTCATGCTTTTTACCCTTCGCCAAGACTGCGCAATGCGCGCAACCGCCTGATGGCGACGCTGGATCACAGGCATAAGGGCAACCCGCGACAATAGCCATCTCAGGCAGCAAAGCTGCCAGAGAGCGAACCGCAGTTGATTTGCCCGTGCCGCGATCCCCAAAGACAAGAACGCCGCCAATACTCGGGTCCACCGCCGCAATCATCAGGGCGCGCTTCATTTCTTCCTGCCCTACAATCGCGCTGAAGGGGTAGGCGTTGCGGATGCGCGGCGATGTTATCGGCGCAGGCGCTTCATCACGCCGGCGCGAAACGCCACGCCGAGATGATTGTGCATCTGGGCCGCGACTGGCCGGGCGGAAGCCCGTTAATGCGCCATCCATTACGCGGCGCGCCTTACGCGAAATTGCGTCCATACTTGTTCAAGTGCTGCAACCAGATGATCAATATCCGCATCGGAATGCACCGGCGAAGGTGTGATGCGCAGCCGTTCCGTACCGCGCGGTACGGTCGGGTAATTGATCGGCTGCACATAAATCCCATGCTCATCCAGAAGCGTATCGCTCAGCTTCTTGCAGAGCGTGGGATCGCCCACCATCACCGGCACGATATGGCTAAGGTTATCCAGATGCGGCACACCAACCGCATCCAAGCGACGGCGAAGCGTTGCAGCCCTTTCATGCAGAGCTTCCCGCTCCCTATTGCTTTGCCGCAAATGTCGTATCGCGGCACGGGCCCCAGCGGCGATGGCGGGCGGCAAGGCAGTTGAAAAAATGAAGCCCGATGCGAAGGACCGGACGAAATCGCACATGGCCGTGCTGCCCGCGATATACCCCCCAATGACGCCGAAGGCCTTGGCAAGCGTACCTTCAATGACCGTCACGCGGCTTGCAACATTATCGCGCTCCGTAATGCCGCCGCCAGTTGCGCCGTAAAGCCCGACAGCATGCACCTCATCGCAATACGTCATGGCGCCATGGGCATCCGCAACATCGCAAATATCGCTGATGGGGGCGATATCGCCATCCATGGAATAGACGCTTTCAAAGGCGATCAGCTTAGGCGCACTGCGCGGCAATTCCGCAAGGACGCGCTTCAGATCCGCCACGTCATTGTGCCGAAAAAGAACACGCTTGGCCTTACTATGCCGCATGCCTTCGATCATCGAGGCATGATTCATTTCGTCAGAAACAATGACGCATCCGGGGATCTTAGATCCAAGCGTGGAGAGCGATGCCCAATTCGACATATATCCAGAATTGAACAATAGCGCCGCTTCACGGCCATGTAGCGCCGCCAGATCTTTTTCAAGCAGCACATGCTCATGATTGGTGCCGGAGATATTGCGTGTACCGCCAGCCCCTGCCCCGCAACGATCCAGCGCTTCATGCATCGCGGCGAGCACATCACTGTGCTGCCCCATGCCAAGATAATCATTGGAACACCAGACAGTAACCTCGCCCCGAACACCCTTGTCATGCCTAATAGCGCGGGGGAATTCACCGCGGCGGCGTTCAAGATCGGCGAAAACGCGGTACCGCCCTTCCCGGCGGAGGCCATCAAGCTGTGTCTGGAAGAATTCTTCGTAATTCATGTCAAACTCTCCTTGCCCAGAATAAGCATCCAGGTCTTGCCAATGAACGAGGCTTCAACTTGGCATCTGTTGCCAAATTCTTTGCCATCGCCATGCCGTTGATGAAGGTTGTACTCATGCGCTGTACCTCAGCGCATAATTTTCAAATTCCGCGCAAATGCCTCGCTCATTTAAAAAGCGCCCGGTGACGATAATGCCGGTAGAGGCAGCTTCCGGTGCGCCATGGCGCCTCAGATGCATAACACCATCGACAAAATCAAGCACAAGCCACCCCTCGGGGGCGCGGATCGATCCTTTAAGGCTTTCAATAGTTCCAAAAGCGCCAGCGGTCACACGCGCAACCACGGCGGCCAGAGGCTTCATATCAAAGGGCCCCGTGAGTTCCGTGGACCAGGTTGTGGTCTGTTTGGGATCTTCATTACCCCGCAAACCCCAATGCCATAACGCCTCAAGCGGTAGTGGCAACATCAAAAACCAATGTTCCAATACAGCGAGGCTGGCGAGCATAGCCACAAGCATGAACCCAATCGCTTGATACTCATTCGCGTCATTTGCGAAAGCTTTATGAAAAAGCCATGCGCTTAGTATAGTGCCAAGTGTAATAGAAAACGGGAAAAGAAGATTCATCGGCCGCAGCGCGAAATAGCTGCTGATGTAGCGCAAATGCACAGGCAAAAGTCGTTCACCAGTATTCCGTACACCAAGGTAAAGGTTAAGCTTTGCACTTAACCGCATAACCCAAAGAACCGCGAAAGTTATGATCCCTATTGTATTCGCCCAAAAAGCAAGAGAGCCAAGCAAAAAGGCCCCTATGGCCAGGATGAAAAGCTCATGCCAAAGGACAACGCGCGTAGCCGCCCAGAAGCGTTGCAAACCAACATAATGAGAAGGGAGTTCCTGCCGGTTCGGCCCGGTAATAAGACCACCCAGAAAGCTTATCTCCACCGCGCCCCAAACACCCAATGCGCCAAGGAATGAAAGAAAGGCGCTAGCTTTGGTCGTCTCATCCGACACGGCCAGTAAAAGCGCCATTGAGCCCAACAGCATAGCCGCAACCGTAAGCCCCAGGGGCAAACGCTTCTGGCCAAGCGATGTCACCACCAAAAGGATCGCGCCCGTGGTAAACCACCACAGGAAAATAGCTACCAGGGCTGCGACCAGACTGTCGGACATCACAAATCTACCAAACCGGCGCCATGCGAGTTTCTGCTGGCAGCGCATGCCTCCGGGGGCGCCGAAAGAACAGCTTTCCAAAGGTGAAGGCAGCGGCGGCACTTAGCCCAAGCCGGCGGATGCGGGCAACCACGCCACCTTCGCGGCGCGCCTCATTCATCTTCTCAGAAATATCAAGAAGACGGTCCATATCCTCCATGAAGCCCGGGCCATCAATGTCCAGCGTCACGGGGAAAACCTGGCGGCAGATTTCCTCCGTGATTTTGAAGACTTCGCGATCATATTCCGTGGGCGTCATGCCGAGCGCCTTATGGAATTCTGGCCGCCCATGATCCCGCACATACATGGTCGCAAAAACCGCCAACTGGAAAAAACGGCACCACAAAGCGTTCACGCCAGTCAGGAGCTTGGGATTTGCGCGCATCAGAAGCGCGAAGGCTTCGCCATGCCGGAATTCATCGTTACACCATTTCTCGAACCAGATAAAAATGGGATGGAAACGAAGTTCAGGATGCCGTTCAAATTGGCGGAAGATCGTGATGTAGCGCGCGTAGCCAATCTTTTCGCTCAAATAGGTCGCGTAGAAAATGAATTTGGGCTGGAAATAATGGTATTTTTTGGCGCGCGTCAGAAAGCCCAAATCAACCCCAATGCCCAAATCCTTCAGCGCATCATTAATAAATCCGGCATGGCGGCTTTCATCCCGCGCCATGACAGAAAAAAGCTCCTTCATATCCGGATTTTTGACGCGCTTCTTGATCTCCGCATACAGAACGCATCCGGAAAATTCCGCTGTCACGCTGCTCACCAGAAAATCCACTAACTCTTTCTGTAGGCCTTCCGGCAGCGCTTCCAGACTGAAAGCGTCAAAACGCTCATCGCGGATAAAATGGCCTTTATTGGGATCCTGGTGAAATTCTTCCATCAACCGGTCCCATTCTGCGCGAACGGGCTCGACGTTAATCGCATCCATCGCTGCAAAATCGGTTGTGTAAAATCGGGGCGACAGAGCGGTTTCTGTAAGCGCCATTTCCGTTGATTCACGTGACAGCTTGTCCCGCATCGGGTGGCTCACGGCGTTCATGCGGCCTCCTTCGGCTCAAAGCCCACATGGTAAAGTTCTGTCAGTTCAAGGATCGAACGAAACTGGGTCCAATGACGGAGAAAGAAACCTGCCCGAATGACGGTTGCCGAGGTTTCAAAGCTATATTTCTCCCCATACGCTACCTGCGCCGGGGCTCCATGCACAATGACCTCGTCACCCGGGCGTAGCGTTACGTTTTCGGGAACCGCATAGGCATGGAAACTATCGAAACTACGTTCAATCTCGACCGTACACGGCACATCAAAGCGCCTGCCCCTTGGCTCTCGGTTTGTATTGTTCATTTGCCTTCCTCATTTTTTTTGTTCAGGAACTCAGCAAAACTCTGCAGGTTCGTGGCCCCAAATGCGCGCAGATCCGTCCAGCGCCCGCTTACCGGGTCTTCCAGAATGATTGCTCCATCTTGCATGGCAGCAACGCGCAAGGGGCTTTCGGTGCCTGGGTTCTCCAATCTTCTCTCACGCATGAAACCGCGCAAAGCACCGCGAACAAAACCGCCCTCACCTGGGGCAATTTCCCCAATCATTTGGCCAGTAGAAGCATCCCGTACGGAAATGCCACCATCCGACCTGTCACTAAACAATATATTGCGCGCAGCAATGGCTTCTCTGGAGGGATGCCATTCATGACGCTTCTCACTAGCATTCAGCATCACGAACCCAAGCACACCTGCCAGCATGACCCCAAGGCCAAGGCCCAGAAAATCAACACGCGGCAGTAATGCTTTTGATGCCATGGTCTCCGCCCTAAGCCATCGCCGCTTCAGTATGGGGCACTGTGGATTCTGCGCCCAAAGCTGAACGACTCATTCCTACCCCTGTAGAAGTAGCAACTGCATTGCCCAATATTTCCGCCACCGCAGCAGCATTCGCGATACCGCGAAGCATGGGTTTTGGGCGGCCAAAGCTCCATCCTCCACAATGTGGCCAGAGGGCGATCCAGGAAATACGATGTGATGGCAGTAATTCCAGAATGATGTCGCCTGCGCCATCTTTGCGGTTCCTCAAAGATGCGCCGGCCAGCGCGACAAAGGGAATATTGATCGTGATAGGCAAAGCAACCCCAACCCGCATGACCAAGCGCCGAGAGGTAATGGAATAGACACTTGTTCGCGCCACGATCTTCGCAAGCAGGGCAAGAATGCCAATCGCCACAGCGCCCACCAGCATAAGAAGCATCGCGGGGCCGATAACGTCCGCCGCCATGCCGCCCTGAAGGGTGCCGTCCATTAATTCCCAGAGGAAAAGGGCGACAAAATAGCCCCCGACCCAACGAACCAAAAAGACGCGTTGGGCAATTTCGGACCATAGCGGCGCCCCTTGCCAAAGCAGTACCTCACCGGACGGAAGCGCTTCTGGAAGACCAGGCACTGGTTCCAGACCATGTTCCGTCAGGCGTGGGCGCGCTTGCATATTCACAGGCAAGACTCACTGCGCTCTGGCGTTGCGTAGAAATGACCACCACCAAAATACGCTGAGATGCGGTCTTCTTCGAGCAACGTAATCTGCTCAGGCCGCGCAATGCCGGGTGCCGCAGCAAACTGCGATGCGGTCACTGAAATAACCTGCGTGGTTCCTTCATCATTGAACGTGCACAGGAACATCGGCACCAAAATGCGCCGGCCACCAGGAACCTCGGCTTCAAGGTAGCGCAGAATGTATTCTGAACGGTCCACCCAAAGATCAACCACCGTCGCCGCAACGGCTCCATCAAGTGTTATAACTGATTTACCGCGCGGGTCTGGATCTTCATGCGCGATATGCCAGCCAGGCGCTGCACGCAACGGCACAATCTTCGGCTTGTTATCATCATAAGCAAGGTCGGGAGTATCCGCGCGATCGGCATAGGCGGCCGGACCGACACCATCCTTCATTGCGTCCCCTGTGGGCACAAAGGCGGTACCCGGATAGGGATAATCCGGTGACAATTGTGCAGAGACATCGCGTTCCGGACGCACCCCCTGCACCACGGTTGCACCTTCAGGATAATGCAAACGGAAAACCTTGGGTGCTGGCGTTTCCGGGAAGCCGTGCATCGTGGCGAAGGCCGGGCGATCCGGTAATTCCCCAACCATGGGGTAGCCTTCGCGCTTGTTTTCGCGAGTTAGATAATAAATCAACCCCGCGAAGAACGCGAAGAAGATATAAAGAGAAACGGCAGCCGCATCCAAAAAGACCGGCGTCGCTGGTGTTGTCATGGCAATGCTCCATGTTGGTTTTGCAGCCCAGCCAGGACCGGCCGGCCTGCATCATGTTGAGATCCAGAAGGTTTTTTTTCGGTCTCCCGAAGTAGAGGACCGACACTCGCAAGCGTCATGAACAGAAGGAGTATTTCGATGATATAAACGCCTACATATCCTGTACTCGGCGCATCTAAACCCATGCCAAGAATGCCCGCAGCGGCGAGGGATGAAAGGACATCGCGGATCACGCCGCCAAGCGCCACAGCAATGCCACCTGCTGTTGCGGTGACGGCACCCCAGACACCAAGCGTAAGGCCAATTTGGCCTTCAGGCGCAGCCTGCATGCAGCCAGTCAATGTCGCATGCGCAAAAAGCCCGGCGCCGAAACCAATGGCGGCCGTTCCGGCCGCAAAAATCAGTGTTGATTCCAACGGTGCCGCAAATATTACCATCACAAATCCGGAAATGCCAACCATAGCACCGGCACTTGCCACGCGTTGGGCATGCATGCCCCTGCCCAACAGCGGGGCTGCACGCAAAAATCCAAGGACCGCGCCGGTTGCAAATAATGCGGTGAGCGCAGTTGTCGCCGCTACGCTGAGCGAGAGAATTTGGCCGCCATAGGGTTCAAGCAATACATCCTGCATACCAAAGGCCGCGGTCCCGAGCGCAGCGGCCATCAGGCGCCGATCCCATGGTCCCGCCTTACGCAGAAGATTCAAACTCTCCTTAAATCCCGGATCTCCGGCTGAGCGGCCGATTGTCAATTCCGGCTGTCTTGGCTCCTGCTTCCAGGCAGCCACCAGATTGATGACCAGCGTTGCGGCAGCCATACCCTGCACGAGTTGGATCAGCTTGATTTGCGAGAAATCTGCGAGGAAGGCGCCAAATGCAATCGCCGAAACCACCATGCCAATCAATTGCATAAGCGACAATATCGTAACCACATTGGGCTGGGCGTCCCGTGGTACAATATCTGTCGCCAAAGCAAGGCCAACGGTCTGCACGGTATGCATGCCCGCACCTACCATCAGGAATGCAAGCCCCGCCGCGATTTGTGCCACCCAAGGTGGCGCCCAGGTATCGCCCGACAAAATAATCAGGGCGAAGGGCATCATGGCCAAGCCGCCAAACTGAATTATGGTGCCAAGCCACAAATAAGGAACCCGACGCCATCCAAGCACTGAACGATGAGAATCAGAACGAAACCCTATCAAGGCGCGCAAGGGTGCAAAAAGAAGTGGCAAAGCAACCATAATAGCGACAAGGCTGGCCGCGACACCCATTTCAACAATCATCACGCGGTTGAGGGTGCCAACCATCAACACAGCCGTCATGCCACAGGAAATTTGGAAAAGTGAAAGACGCAATAGCCGTCTGATGGGCAAAGGGCCGCTGCTAGACTCGGCAAAGGGCAGCACATTCAGGCTGATCCCCGTCCAAAGTCGCGCAATACGGTCATTCACCTCGCTCATTTCCGGCAGAGCTCCAGTGCGTGCGAGGTATAGAAGCCGCGCGATACCCGTCTATCCCGGCCGATATTCCAGGACATTAGCTGCCTTTCCTGCCTAATGTTTGCCTTCAGACTATGTTCGGCAACGGGTTCAATGGCTGGTGCGCGGTCTGCGCGCGGAAAGGCACGGCCGACAAAATGCATCGCCGCAAGTAGCGGTGTCTTCGGTGCAAATGTCATGACTATCGAACGGCGAATTCGGGGCGCAAGGCTCGCCAAGCTCTGCACGATATCTGTTTGATGGTAATGAATAAGGCTATCCATCGCCACAACATGGTCGAAAATGCCAAGCTGGCTATCCAGCATGTCACCCACTTCATAGGTGATACTGCCTTCGGGCATCTGACCTTGGCTCCGCTCCCGCGCGATTTTGATCAGGGAGGGAGACACATCAATCGCCAATACTTGTGCGCCGCGCCGTGCCGCCTCAATCGCAAAGGCCCCGGTGCCACAGCCCGCATCAAGCAGCCGCTTACCAGTCAGATCTTCCGGCAACCATGAGAGCAGTGTTTGCCGCATCTCATCCCGCCCGGCACGCACTGTCGCACGGATGCCACTGACAGGCGCATCAGACGTGAGACGCGCCCAGGCATCTGACGCCGTACGATCGAAATAGGTTTCGATCTGGCTGCGACGGCTCTGATAGGTCGCGGTCTGCATTAGTCAAACCCCAACAGATCGAAAATGTCGCGGTCCTTCAGGGGGGATGCTTCAAGCTCATCGGAGCCTGCCCAGAGTGATTCTGCGAGGCGAATATATTCGGCCTTCACCGCATCAAGTTCTGGAGAACTCTCCATCTCAAAAAGTGTTGCCTTCTTGAGCCGAGAACGCCGAATGACATCAAGGTCAGGGAAATGTGCCAGCGTACGCATGCCGGTGGCGGCATTGAAGCGATCAATCTGATCGGTTGCGGCACTACGATTGCAGATCACACCACCAAGCCGCACTGGATAGTTTTTTGACTTCGCTTTGATGGCGGCAATGATGCGGTTCATGGCGAAGATACTGTCGAAATCATTGGCTGCCACGACCAAACCGCGTTCGGCATGGAGCAAGGGTGCCGCGAAACCGCCGCAAACCACATCCCCTAGCACGTCAAAAATGACGACATCGGTATCATCGAGTAAGTGATGTTCTTTGAGCAACTTGACTGTTTGCCCAACAACATAGCCACCGCATCCCGTGCCAGCAGGCGGACCGCCGGCTTCGACGCACATCACGCCATTATAGCCTTCAAAGACAAAATCCTCGGCCCGCAATTCTTCTGCGTGGAATTGAACGGATTCCAATACGTCAATCACAGTAGGTATCAGCCGCTTTGTCAGGGTGAAGGTGCTGTCATGCTTCGGGTCACACCCGATCTGCAGCACCTTCTTGCCAATCTTTGAAAATGCAACGGATAGGTTCGAGGAGGTAGTGCTCTTCCCGATACCGCCCTTGCCATAGACGGCAAATACCTTTGCCGTTGTGCCGGATACGGCATCATCCATATGAACCTGAACGCTACCATCACCGTCACCTTGGCGTGGGCGTCCGGTAAGGCGGGGCGGCTCTCTCATCAACACGGTCATGCCGCGACTCCTTCAGTTATGCCTTCAAGACGGTCTTCCAGCTCATCGCCAGCGCGGCGCAGTGCTTCCAGCACATCCGCACTTGGGTTCCAGTAGCGGCGTTCCTGCGCTTCAATAAGCCGATTTGCGATTTTTGCGGATGCTGTCGGATTGAGTTGCGCCAGGCGATCACGCATCTCTGCATCAAGAACATAGATATCGGCGATACGTTCATAGACCCAGGGTGCCACCTGGCCGGTTGTGGCGGACCAACCCATGGTATTTGTCACATGTGCTTCGATCTCGCGCACGCCTTCATAACCGTGTTTCAGGAGGCCCTCGTACCATTTCGGGTTCAGCGCACGCGTGCGGGTCTCAAGTGTGACCTGTTCTGATAGGGTCCTTATCTTTCCCTCACCGCGCGTCTGATCACTGATATAAATTGCGGAAGCGCGACCACCACGGGCTACCTGGACGGCACGGCTGATGCCACCGAGCATATCGAAATACTGATCTATTGTCGTCACACCGACTTCAACACTATCAAGGTTTTGATAGGTAATCTCCACGCTTGCCAGAACCTGATGCAAGACTTTTTCGGCACGGGCGGGTTTACCATCAACGCCATAGGCAAAGCCCTTGCGCCGAACAAAGCTCGCTGCCAGTTCCTCTTCTTCATTCCAGGCACTGTCATGGATCATGGAATTGACATGCGCGCCGTAGGTACCGTCGGAGTTGCCGAAAACACGTAGGGCCGCCTGTTCCATGGTGCCGCCATGCAAAGCCATATGCGCAAGCGCGTGTTTACGAATGAAATTCTGCTCCGGCGCTTCATCGGCATTGGCGGCAAGCAAAGCAGCTTCGGCGAGTAGTTTCATCTGCAAGGGAAGAAGGTCTCGGAAAATGCCGGAAAGCGTCATCACCACATCAATGCGTGGTCGGCCCAGTGCTTCAAGCGGCAGTAGCGCCGCGCCCGCTAGTCGGCCATAGCTGTCATAGCGCGGCTGCGCGCCCATCAGCCCCAGCGCCTGTGCAATCGGGCCGCCTTCAGTCTTCAGATTATCCGTACCCCATAGCACCAAGGCTACCGTCTCGGGCAGGCCATTTCCTTCAGCGATATGCCGCTCCAGCAACCGATTGGCTTGTCGCATACCATCCTGGGTAGCGAATGCGCTTGGCAATTTGAATGGATCAAAGCCGTGGAGATTCCGCCCAGTCGGCAGTACATCCATGCTGCGCAGCAAATCGCCACCTGGCGCTGGCATGATATAGCACCCATCCAGCGCCCGTAGCAGCGCAGGAATTTCGTGATCCTCCGACAGCAATGCATCATATTTCGCCCGCGCGGCGCTATCGGTGATCCCCGCGGCTTCCAGCATTTCCGCACGCTGTTCTGCGCTTGGCGGTTCCCCCACAATATGCATTCCATGCGGGATCAGCGTATATTCCAATTCGAGCAAGCGCGCGCCAAGCGTGACAATTTCCGATTCAGGATCCGTCCAGACAGGTTCTTCAGTCGCCAAATCCACCGCACTCGCCTGTGCCTGAATCAGCCCGGCCAGTGCCGCGCGTTGATGCGCATCCGCTTCCGGTTCCAAGGCACGCCAGCGATCAATGGAAGCCTTTAGATCGAGCAGGCCGCGATAAAGCCCCGCCGAGGCAATCGGCGGTGTCAGATAGCTGATCAGCGTGGCACCGGCACGGCGCTTGGCGAGCATGCCTTCAGACGGGTTATTGGACGCGTAAAGATAGTAATTCGGCAAATCGCCAATCAGCCGATCCGGCCAACACTGTGCTGACATTCCGGCCTGCTTGCCGGGCATGAATTCCAAGGCACCATGCGTTCCGAAATGCAGTACGGCGTCAGCGCCGAAATCCTGTTTGATCCATTGATAGAAGGCGCTGAAGGCGTGGGTGGGGGCAAAGCCATGCTCGAACAGCAACCGCATGGGGTCGCCTTCATAGCCAAAGCCCGGCTGCACACCGACAAACACATTTCCAAGCTGAATGCCTTGGATGAATATATCGCGCCCATCGGTTTGGATGCGGCCTGGCGCCGGACCCCAACATTTTTCAAGCTCGGCAAGCCAGGGCGTATGCCGCAAATGTTGATCCGCTGGCACACGCGCAGCGACATTGGCAGTTGTGCCAAGGCTTTCGCGATTGCCATGGATGACCATCTCACGGAGCGCATCGGCGCTTTCGGGCAGCAGCACCTGATAGCCCGCTGCCTGCATGGCTTTCAGCGTATTAAATAGGGAAGCAAAAACGCCAAGGTAAGCGGCCGTTCCCGTGCTGCCTGCGTTTGGCGGGAAGTTGAAAATAACCGCTGCAACCTTGCGCTTGGCGCGTTCAGTCCGGCGCAACGCAACCATGCGCGCGATCCGATCGGCCAGGGTACCAGACCGTTCGGGATGCGGCACCATATCCCGCGTGCATGAAACGCCATCACATCCAGCACAGCGTTCGGTCGCATCGCCACCAGCGCCGCAACGGCCACCGAAGGTCATCGGCCAAATACCACCATCCAGTTCGGGAATGGCAACCATCATGGTGGCTTCCACCGGCAGCAGGCCGCGCGCATTGCCGGCCCATTGCTTCATGGTTTGGAATTCAAGCGGATGGGCCGCGATATAGGGCACATCAAGCTTTGCCAAAGCCGATTCAGCCGCGCGTGCATCATTATAAGCAGGGCCGCCAACCAGAGAAAATCCGGTCAGCGACACCAGCGCATCAATGGCCGGCGTCCCTTCCTTCGTGAAGAAGGCATCAATGGCGGGCCGTCCGTCCAGGCCAGCAGCAAAGGCGGGAATGACATTCAGCCCGCGCGCTTCCAGCGCGGCGATCATGCCATCATAATGCTTCGCATTACCCGCCAATACGTAGGAACGCAACAGCAGCAAGCCAACCGTGCCGCGCGAACCTTCACGCGGCAACGCGGCCAGGCTTTCACCAATGCGGCCCTTCATGCGCGGGTGATAAAGCCCGGTTTCCGGATATTCGACCGGCGCTGCGACGGCAAGCTTTTGCGTGCCCTTGGCATAACGCTGCACCAGCAGCGCCACCATATTCGCCAAATTATCCGCCGAACCCGCCAGCCAATATTGCAAGGTCAGAAAATAGGCGCGCAAATCCTGCGCCGTACCGGGGATGAAGCGCAAAAGCTTCGGCAATTCGCGCAGCATTTTCATCTGGCCCTTGCCGCTGGCGCCGCTGCCTTCCTTCTTGCCGCGAAGCCGCTTCAGTAGCCCCATCAGCCCTTTGGCTTCCGCGGACATATCCAGCCGGCCCATGCGCGTCAGGCGCGTGATCTCTGGCGCGGAAAGGCAACCCACCAGCGCATCACAATCCTCTCGCCGCGCTGCGATGGCATCCTGCACCAGACGGAAATGATCCTCCAGGAACAGCATGCCGGCGATGATGATATCCGCGCGCCCAATATCCGCGCGGCAAGCGGCAAGCGCGGCCTCATCGCCCGCGAATTCATCCGCAGCGTGCAGCGTCAATTCAAGCCCAGGAATCTGCTTGCGTAACAGGGCGCGCGCCTTATCCACTGCACCACCAAAATGGCTATCCATCGTCACAATGACGATGCGTGGAGCTGATGCCTCAGCGGGAGAAATGGGCTTTGGCATCGTAAAGCGTCTCAAGCGTGATCACGGCAATGCCGCGTTCTTCGGCGAAGCGTTCTGTGTTCCGGCGTGCCTTGCCACGCACAAAAAAGGGTATCTTGCGTAATTCAGCCTCGGCTTCATTGGCCCAACTCGCGGGACCAGCGGGCAGCACCACCGCTTGCGCTTCCGGCTGCGGCCCGTGGCCGAGGTGAGATGGCGCCACACCATCGCGGAACTCGAAATCCTCACGGAACATGCCGAGCAGATGTTCCTCCAGGCCCATCATGAGCGGATGCACCCAGGTATCGAAGATAACATTGGCACCTTCAAAACCCATTTGCGGTGCGTAGCGCGCGGGGAAATCCTGCACATGCACGGGCGCGGAAATCACCGCGCAGGGAACGCCAAGCTTCTTGGCGATATGCCGTTCCATTTGCGTGCCCAGCACCAATTCGGGCTGTAACGCAGCGATGCGTTCTTCAACTTCCAGATAATCATCGGAAATCAGCGCTTCGCAGCCATATTTCTCGGCGGCCGCGCGAATCTCACGGCCGAATTCGCGGCTATAGGTGCCAAGCCCCACCACCGCGAAGCCCAGTTCTTCCTGCGCGATGCGCGCGGCGGCAATGGCGTGGCTGGCATCGCCGAAGATGAAAACGCGCTTGCCGGTAAGGTAATTCGAATCAACCGAACGCGCATACCACGGCAGGCGAAGCGCATCGCCATCACTCGCAGGCTGCCCCAGCCCTGCAAGCGTAGCCACTTCCGCCATGAAATCCCGCGTGGCACCCACACCAATCGGCACAATACGCGTGAAGGGCTGGCCCAGATGGCGTTGCAGGAAGGTCGCGGCTACCTGGGCGATTTCCGGGTAAAGCACGACATTGAAATCCGCATCACGCAGGCGTTTCAAATCTGAAGGGGTAGCACCCATGGGGGCGGTAACCACAACCTCAATCCCCATGCTGTGCAACAGCTTGGTGATTTCCGCCACATCATCACGGTGCCTAAACCCAAGCGCGGTGGGCCCCAGAATATTGCAGCGTGGCTTACGTGCTGGGTCGCGCGGCGCGCGGGCTTCGGCGGGGCCGGCAAAGGCGCGCACCAGGCGGTAAAACGTCTCCGCCGCGCCCCAGTTTTCCTTGCGCTGATAGGCCGGCAGTTCAAGCGGGACGACGGGGATGGGCAGGCCAAGGGTCGTCGCCAAGCCACCCGGATCATCCTGAATCAATTCCGCGGTACAGGATGCGCCCACCAGCATGGCTTCAGGCTGGAAGCGGGCAAAGGCATCACGCGCCGCTTCCATGAAAAGCTCAGCCGTATCGCCGCCCAAATCGCGCGCCTGGAAAGTTGTCCATGTCACGGGCGGGCGCTTCTCCCGCCTTTCGATCATGGTGAAAAGCAAATCCGCATAGGTATCGCCCTGCGGCGCGTGCAATACGTAATGCACGCCCTGCATGGCGGTTGCGATACGCATCGCCCCCACATGCGGCGGCCCTTCATAGGTCCAGACAGCTAGCTGCATGGCTAGACCTTCAGCTTTTCACGGCGGACCAAAGGCCGCGCGAAAAGCCCCGCAAGATCACCCGCCTGATCGTAGCCCTGGATGGGTGAGAATACGAGTTCAATGGACCATTTCGTGGTCAGCCCCTCGGCTTCCAGCGGGTTCGCAAGGCCAAGACCGCATACGGTCATATCAGGCCGCGCTTGCCGGCAACGATCCAATTGCCGATCCACATGCTGCCCTTCCACAAGCTTGGCCGCCGCGGGCAGCAGCGCCAATTCATGCGCCAGATGCTGGCGGTGCAGATAAGGCGTGCCGATTTCAAGCGGCTTCATGCCCAATTCGCGCGACAGGAAACGCGCCAAGGGCACTTCAAGCTGCGAATCGGGGAAGAAGAAAATGCTTTTGCCATCAAGCGTGGCGCGATGATTGGCCAGCGCGGCGCGGGCGCGTTCCCTGCCTGGTGCCGTTGCCTGAGCGAATCGTTCTTCGGAAACACCCCAAACTTCCGCCGCCGCCCGGAGCCAAGCCGTGGTGCCTTCCTCGCCCAAGGGAAAGGGTGCTGGAATATGGCGCGCGCCGCGCGCTTCCAAGGCGCGGGCGGTGCCTGCCAGGAAGGGTTGCGCGAGCAAGAAACGCGTACCCTGCCCTACCGCCGGCAATTCGCTCGCGCGGCGCGATGGCAGGAAGCGCACTGGCCCGACGCCAAGGGCGGCGAAAAGCCGAATGAATTGGTCTTCCACCACTTCCGCCAGCGCGCCCACTACCAGCAGGGAACGCGCCGTGCCGGGTTCCGCTGGCATTTCCGGCACCAGCGCCGCAAGGCAGGCATCCTCACCTTCCGTGAAAGTGGTTTCAATGCCGCTGCCGGAATAATTCAACACCCGCACACGCGGCGTGAAACGCTGCGAAAGCCTTTGCGCCGCGCGGGAAAGATCAAGCTTGATCACTTCTGATGGGCAGGACCCAACAAGGAACAACATGCGGATATCGGGCCGGCGTTCGATCAGGCGCGTGACGACTCGGTCCAGTTCCTCATTCGCATCCGCAAGCCCGGCCAGATCACGTTCTTCAATGATCGCGGTCGCGAAGCGCGGTTCGGCGAAAATCATCACGCCTGCGGCGGATTGCAGCAGATGCGCGCAGGTGCGGCTGCCCACGACAAGAAAGAAGGCATCCTGAATCTTGCGATGCAGCCAGATAATACCGGTCAGGCCGCAAAAAACCTCACGCTGACCGCGTTCGCGGAGAATCGGCACATCCGCGCAGCCGACGGCTTCGGTCATAAGGCCAGAAGGTGACTGCGATGCGCCGGCATGCTTCATGTCATCTGGCCTGCATTGCCGCCGCGCCAGCCGGATTCTTCACGCCGAGCAGCACGCAGCTTCAGCAGGAATTGCGCGGCATTGACCACATAGGCAGCGTAGGCAGCCAGCGCCAACATCATCTGCCCGCGGCCATCACCAATGCCAAGCAGCAGCACCGCCAGATAGGCCGTGTGCAACGCCAGCACCAACATGCTGAAAACATCTTCCCAAAAGAAGGCTGGCGCAAAAAGCCAGCGGCCAAACACCACTTTTTCCCAAATGCATCCCGTCACCATAATCAGATACAGGATGCAGGTTTTTGCGATGATTGAAGCCGTGGCGGCCACATAGCCTTCGCCGGTGGCAAGGTAGTTCAATACCAGGCCCAAGCTCACCAGAAAGACGAGGAATTGGACCGGGGCCAGGATTCCCTGCACCAGGGTCCAAGGGGTCGCATCTCGCCGGCGGCGCTCTTCAGGGGTGTAAAGTTGGGTTGCCACCCCCCGCCGCACCCCGATTTGCCGCTTACCCGCGCGGCCTGTGGCAGCGTTCCAGGGGGAGGCATCCAAGGCTTTGAAAATACTGGTAAAGCGATCGGCTGTCAGCATTTCGTGACACTCCCTAATCCCGAAGCGAATCCATCACACTGGCAAGGCGCCAGGCTCATTGAGCCCCTCACCCGGCATTTTTCGGCCAGTTTCCGTTGGATTTCGGTGACTTTTAGGGTCATTTGGACCCCCTTCCCAGTCTTCTACACTTGTGAAGCTACTGGGCTTGCGGGCGTAGTGTCAAGAAAGATTGACGT
>JBEDHL010000297.1:0-3149 GCA_041174145.1 Pseudomonadota bacterium | reverse complement strand
CCATTGCTCCGCGCGGAAGCGGTGCATCTCGGCTGGGATCGGCATTTCGGGCCTTTAATTGGCGCGGGCGATGCGGCGGCCGATAAGCCCAACCCCGCACCTATTTTGATGGCCCTGGAATCGCTCGGCCTCAGCCCCGCGCCGGATATCTGGTATGTGGGTGATACCGCGCTTGATATGCAGGCGGCACGCGCGGCGGGCCTGCGCGCGGTGCTGATGGGCGATGCCGCACATGATGGCGGAATTGCCACAACAGGTGCGGATCAGGTTTTCGCCAATTGTCATGATCTGGCTATCGCGCTTTCGTCACTTGTCAAACCAGCCTGACATGCCAAACTACGGCCCGCCGGCGGCCGGAAATGGTTTTCGCCGGTCCGTGTCTGGTCGGTGACCAGCAAAAAGAAGGACCGGTCCAATGGCCGCTGAAAAGTCCCAGAACGTGCAGGATGTATTCCTGAATCACGTTCGCAAATCCAAAACGCCCGTCACGGTGTTTCTGGTGAATGGCGTTAAGCTTCAAGGTATCATTACCTGGTTTGACAATTTCTCGGTGCTGCTGCGCCGTGATGGCCATACGCAGCTTGTCTATAAGCATGCGATCAGCACCGTTATGCCTGGCGCGCCGATTTCGCTGTTTGATGGCGTGCCTGCCGCCCCCGGTGCCGCCGCGCCTGCATCCGAAACGCGGCTCACTTTGCAGCGAGAGGTGATTTCTGACGGCGGGAACTGAATCGGGCGCCGGGCGACCCACCCGCGCCGCCGTCATCCTCCCCTTCGAAAAGCCATCCCGCAGCGCCATTGGCGATGTGGGCGGAAAGCGCGCGGCCGAAGCCCGGCTGGCGGAGGCGATAGGCCTTGCCGCTTCCATTGGCGTGACCATTGTGCATTCCGCAATCCACCCCTTGCGCGAAAGGCGGCCCGCGACCCTGATGGGCGAAGGCCAGGTGGAGATGGAAAAAAAGGCGCTGCATGACCAGCAGGTGGGGGTGGTGGTGGTGGATGCCGCGCTCAGCCCCGTGCAGCAGCGCAATCTGGAACGGGCCTGGGGCTGCAAGGTGATTGATCGCACCGGGCTTATTCTGGAGATTTTCGGCGAAAGGGCCCGCACCCGCGAGGGCAGCTTGCAAGTCGAATTGGCGCATCTGGAATATCAGCGCACGCGGCTGGTGCGGTCCTGGACCCACCTTGAACGCCAGCGCGGCGGCTTCGGCTTCCTGGGCGGGCCGGGCGAAAGCCAGATTGAAATTGACCGGCGTTTGATTGGTGAGCGCATCGTGCGGCTCAAGCGCGAATTGGAACAGGTGCGGCGGACACGCGGCCTGCATCGCCGCGCGCGCGAACGTGTGCCTTACCCGGTGGTGGCGCTGGTGGGCTATACCAATGCCGGCAAGTCAACGCTGTTCAATGCGCTGACGGGTGCCGGGGTTTATGCGCAGGATCAGCTATTCGCGACCCTTGATCCCACCATGCGCGCCATCAAGCTGCCATCGGGGCGCAATGTGATCCTCTCCGACACCGTCGGCTTCATTTCCGATCTGCCGACGCAATTGGTGGAAGCCTTCCGCGCGACTTTGGAAGAAGTGGCGGCGGCTGATCTGATTTTGCATGTCCGCGACATCGCCCACCCCGATAGCGCCGCGCAGCGCGCCGATGTGCTGGGCGTGTTGGAAGCCATGGCCGAGGGCGAGGACGCCACATTGGATGAGGCATTTCCTGATCGGATGCTGGAAGTGTTGAACAAGGCCGATCTTCTGGGTGGGATTGATGCTGTGGAACGCCGCAGCCCCGATGCAGTGGCGGTTTCCGCCCTGACAGGGGAAGGTCTGGCCGCCTTGCGCGCTGCCATTGATGCGCGGCTTTCGGCTCAGCTTGTGGTGCTGGACGTTGCGCTGCCACCCGAAGATGGCGCCGCCATCGCCTGGCTGCATGCCCATGGTGAAGTGCTGGAACGCCAGGACAGCGAAGACCAGGTGCGGCTAAAGGTGCGGCTTTCACCGATGGATCGCGCCCGCTTTGAAAGCCGGGGGCAGAAATGAGCGTATCGGCGAGGCAGGCATGAGGGCGAGCTGGCAATCATCGCCTTGCGCAGAGTGAGCGCAGAATGGCGCTCGATTTCGATCCCGCCCATTACGCCGCTTTTCTTGTTGCGAGCCTTCCTGGCCTAGCCGCCGCGCCGCTGGCGCAGGGGCGCTTCGGCTGTCTTGACGCGGCGCTGGATGCCGCACCGCGAAAGGGGATCGGCATTGAGCTTGGCGTCTATAAGGGAACCAGCCTGTGCCGCGCAGCTCGACGCCAACCCTGGCGCCAGTTTCATGGTTTCGATAGCCTCAAGGGGTTTCCCGCAGATGGGCGGCCCGACTGGAAGCTAGACTTCACGGTCGCGGCGCCGCCCAAGTTGCCGCCGAATTGTAGCTTTCATGCCGGATTCTTCGAGGCGACGCTGCCACGCTTTGTCGCTGCCCTTGGCGAGCCGGTCGCCATGGTGAATGTGGATTGCGATATCCATAGCTCAGCCCTTGAGGGCTTTACCGCGCTCTCATCGCGGTTAGGGCCTGGTGTCACCTTGCATCTTGATGAAGCGGTGAATTACGACACTTGGCTATTCAACGAAATGCTGGCGCTATTTCGCTTCCTTGATGCGCGCGAACTCGACATCAACTGGATCGCGCGTAGCGGCAGGCTGCGCGCCCTTGAAGGGACGCTCTGCTTTCTGGAGGCGGGTCGCTATCCAACTTGGGAAGATGATGTTGATGCCGGTTACGCGCGCCAAGCGGCCGGGCTGCTTGTGGCGCGGAGTGCGCCTTGGCCCGCAGCGCCGGCTGACATGGGAAGGCGCCTTAAGGCGCGGGCGCTGGAACATCAGGCGCAAAGCCAGCTGCGGGAGGCGTGCCACCCGGATGATCCTCAGCGCCCGCCCCCCAAGCCCGCGCTTCACCGGCGCATAAGCCGTTTCATCAAGCGCCCCTTCCTGCCGCGCAGTATTGGCCTTTGAAGGATACACCTACCTGAACGACCAGAAGAGCGTTGCCTGCCCCAGGCGTGGGTGGCATTACTCGGCTTCACGCGGTGAAGCGTTTGGGGATTCAATGATTGGGACGGCTTTTCATGAGATTTGATGGCGGGCTTTCGCCGATGGATCGGGCCCGCTT
>JBEDHL010000296.1:0-2632 GCA_041174145.1 Pseudomonadota bacterium | reverse complement strand
AGTTGGCATCATGCTCGGGATGCTGAATGCCGCTGCCACGGGGGCGGGCGGCCTGCCAGATCCCGTGCCGGCCATTGCCGCCGGGATTGGGCTTTGCATTGGCGCCATCGCCACCTGGCGGCTGTTTGGCGGCACGCGGCAGGATTTTAAGGATTTGTTTTACTGAGGCCTATCTTGCCGCCGGGGATTGCTCGGCCCATGGAAGGGCTTTCACTTTCGCAGGGAGAAACGCGATGAGTTCCAAGGATTATTACGTGAAGCATCTGGCGGTGGATTTGCCGCTGGCCACTGCCGATAAGATTGCCGATGTCACGCTGGCCACTGGCCGCGCGGCGGGCATGCTGCCGCTGACCGTGGTGGTGCTGGATGCGGGCGGGCATGTTGTGGTGCAAAAGCGCGAAGATGGTTCTGGCATTCTGCGTGCGGAAATCGCGCGCGGCAAAGCCTATGCCGCACTCGGCATGGGCATTGGCAGCCGCATTGTGCGTGACCGCTTGAAGGAACGCATTGCCTTTCAAGCCGCCGTGGCCGCCGCTTCCGATGGCAGCTTCGTGCCAGTGCCGGGCGGCGTACTGATCCTGAATGCTGCCGGCGCCGTGATTGGTGCCGTTGGCGTCAGCGGCGATGCCTCTGACCGCGATGAACACGCGGCTTGCGAGGGCATCAAGGCCGCCGGGCTGGCGTCTCACCCCGATGCGGCGGTTGAAAATTGGCGTGATGCCGCCCTTTAAGACCGGTCGCCGCGCTGCGCTGATGGGCGCTGGCGCGGCGATGATTGCGGGGGGCGTGCGCGCGCAGGAAGCCTATCCTGCGCGCCCGATCCGCATGATCATCCCCTTCCCCGCCGGTGGGCCCACCGACGTTTATGCGCGGCTTTATGCTGAGCGCCTGGGCCGCGAATTAGGCCAGCCGGTGGTAACCGAAAATCGCGGCGGCGCCGGTGGTGCGATTGGCTCACTTGAAGTCTCTCGCGCCCGCGCCGATGGGTATACGTTATTATTTGGTACGGCTTCGACGCATGCACTCTATCCGTTGGTGACGCGCCAGCCGCAATTTGATGTGGTGCGGGATTTTACGACGATTGCGGAATTGGGTGGTGGGCCGCTTTGCTGGTTGGCGCATCCATCCCGTCCCGCAACTTTGCGCGAATTTTTGGCGGCAGCACGCGCGGCCAATCCGCCGCTTTCTTATGGTTCACCAGGCAGCGGCACCATCATGCATCTCGCGACCGAATTGCTGAAGCAGCAAGCGGGCGGCGTTACCATCACGCATGTGCCCTATCGCGGTGCGGCGCCGGCGATGAATGATCTGGTGGGCGGCACACTCGCTTTTGCCGTGAATACTTTCGGCGGCGGCCTGCCGCTGCATCAGGGTGGGCGCGCACGCATGTTGGCGGTGGCGACTGCGCGCCGGCTGGATGCCGCACCTGATGTGCCAACGGTTGCTGAAGCGCTTGGGATTGCCGGCTTTGAAGCCGTGCTGTGGCATGCGGTCTTCGCGCCCCCTGCCCTGCCCGCGCCGATCTTGGAACGGCTTTCGGCTGCGACCAATGCAGCCCTTGCCGATCCCGCTTTCCGTGCCAGCCTTGCCGCTTCTGGCATTGCTGCTTCCGCGCCTGGCTCACCCGCCAGCGCCGCCGCTTTCATCGCCGCCGAGACCGCGCGCTATCGCCCGGTGGTTGAGGCTATTCGTCCGGAGCTTGAACAATGACCCGCACCCTGCGCCTTGCCGGTGCCCAAATGGGACCGAACCAAAAAGCCGATAGCCGCGAGGCGATCCTGGCCCGCATGATCACGCTGCTGGAACAGGCTGCCGCCGCCGGCGCCAAGATGGTGGTGTTTCCCGAATTGCCGCTGACCACCTTCTTCCCGCGCTGGCTTTTCACCGATCAGGCCGAACTTGATAGTTATTTTGAACGTGAAATGCCCAATCCGCGCGTGCAGCCATTGTTTGATCGCGCGCGCGCCTTGGGCGTTGGGTTCTATCTTGGCTATGCTGAGCTCACGCCGCATGGCAAGCGCTACAATACCGCGATCACGGTTGGGCCGGATGGCAGCGTGCTTGGCAAGTACCGCAAAATCCATCTGCCCGGCACGGTGGAACCGCGTGAGGGGGATCGTTTCCAGCAATTGGAAAAGCGCTATTTCGAATATGGCGATCTTGGCTTCCCCGCCTTTCGCGGTCCCGAAGCCTGGGGCCGGCCCGTGCTTGGCATGTTGATCTGCAATGATCGCCGCTGGCCGGAAGGCTGGCGCTGCTACGGCTTGCAGGGCATCGAATTGATGCTGATTGGCTATAACTCCGCCGCTTATGATCCGATGGGTGGCGATAGCGAAGATCAGTCCTTGCGGACCTTCCATTCGACACTCGCCGTGCAGGGCAATGCCTATATGAACGCAACCTGGGCGATTTCGGTCGCCAAGGCAGGGGTTGAGGATGGCTCGGGCCTGATTGGTGGTTCGGTCATCGTGGACCCGAATGGCCGCGTGGTCGCGGAAGCCAAGACGCTCGGCGATGAGATCATCGTGGCCGATGTGGATTTCGATGCCTGCCGCCAGGGCAAGGAGAAGATGTTCAACTTCGCCGCCCATCGCCGCCCGCAATGGTATCGCGCCATGATTGACCAGGTGGG
>JBEDHL010000295.1:0-27172 GCA_041174145.1 Pseudomonadota bacterium | reverse complement strand
GCGCAAGAACAGGGTCACGAAGTTCTCTCTATTACCGATGATGAAGTAGATTATTCCATTTTATTATTGCGCAAGGCTAGTGGAAAATCAGGAAATTTGTGATCAAGAAAGAGTGATATTTGACCCCCCCCCGGAAAAGCCAGGCATTTACGCCACCCCGGTTCATGCCACCGGCAGGATTTAGTGGACCAAGCGCCCCTTAGCGGAAGGAAAACAGGCGCCTTCCGGCGGGTTATTACAATCAATGATTGCAATATGGGCCAAGCTTTCATGGATGCTGCGAATGAAATCCGGCAGCTTCGCCGCAGGTAGCTTGTTGTGCGACAAATGCGCCGTGACAATTTGGGTGGTCAGCCCCAGCAGTGCCGGGGAGTTTTTTTTAGCCGCCATGATCCTCATTTCGCCTTGGGGTTGAAGTGTTTTTTCTTCTACACTTCTTGGTATGCGCTGGAACTTCCAACCAATAGCCGGAAATGGCGCCTTCAGGGCGTGTTTTTAACCTTGGGAAGGCATTAAATTATCGTTATTTCAATAGGTTACCGTCTTCAAATATCGGATTTTCCGCTTATGTCGCGGGGGTCCATCTGCAATAAAAGCGGGGGCACTTTGGTAGTGGTGCCGCCAGGCCAGCAGGCAGGCGCAGCGGTGCCAAAGCTTTTCAGGCAAGGTCTATCCGCAACACCAGCGCATCCGCCCCATCGGCGTAGTAGCGCCGCCGCCGGCCGACCTCCTGCGCGCCCGCCTTCGCATATAGCCTGCGCGCGGGGGCATTAGCCTCAGCGACTTCCAGAAATACCTCGGCCGCACCCCGCCCGGCCGCCGTATCCAGCAAGGCCGTCAAAAGGCGCTGGCCAACCCCCTTGCCGCGCGCTTCGGGCAGCACGGCCAGGGTCAGCACCTCGGCTTCCATGCTTTGGGCTTGGCCCAGGGCAAAACCAGCCGGCGCCCCATCCATTTGCGCCAACAGGCCGAAATGCCCTGGCAGGCCCAGCATCAGGGCAATGGCATCGGCGCCCCAGGCTTGGTTGGACGGAAAGCTCTCGGCATGGATTGCCGCCAGCAGCGCCGCGGCTTCCGCCCCGATTGGGTTGATGGTGATGCCCATAGGTTTAGCGCGGCGCGGTGGTGGCGGGGGGTTCCGCGTAAAGCGGGGCGGCACCGCGCGGGGGTAATATGCCAGCAAGGCGCTGGGCTGCCACGCGGCCAAGCGCCTGGGCCGAAGGTAAGGCGGGGGCGCTGATTATGGCCGCAATACCGCGCCCAGCCAGCGCCGCACCAACCTGCACCGCCGCATCGCCCACCAGCAGCAGTGGCCCGGCGGGTTCAGGCAAGGCTTCAATGGGCAGGATCACCGGTGGATTTGGCTGCGCCGCGCCGGCCGGGAAAATTTCCAGCACCACGCGGCCCTGGCGCTGGTCCAGCACAGACCACACAGCCTGATCATGCCGGGGGGCCTTGGGCATATCGGCCATCAGGGCTTCCCCGGTGGTCACGCCGATCAAGGGCTTGCCCAGCGCCTGCGCCAAGCCTTCCGCCAAAGCAATGGCGGTGCGCAGGCCGGTAAAGCCGCCAGGCCCAACGCCAACGGCCACGGCATCCAAGGCGGTTGGCGCTATCTGCGCTTCACCCAAAACCTGTTGGACCAGGGGCGGCAAATGTGCCGGCTGGCCGCGCGCGGCATCATGCAAAGCCGCCGCCAATACCGCGCCATCCCGCAGCACGGCCGCGGAACAACGCGCCAGCGCCCCTTCAATGGCAAGGATGAGCATGTTCAGATCTTTCTGGCGCGGCCATGGCGCTATTCCCTTAGCGCAAAAGCCCCGCGCAGGAAAAATCAAACGCCAGACCCGGCACTTTTACGCCGCCCGCAAGACACCGCGCCACAGAGCACCGGTTTCAGCGCCACCAGGATCACGCGCGTCAGGCCGCACCGCCGTATGCACCAGAATAAGGCGCTTGGCAGGGTCCACGAAAAGCGTTTGCCCGCGCACACCAAGCAAGGCGAAGCTGCCATTCATTTCAGGAAAGACCCAAGTCTGGAAACCATAGCCGTAATAACGCCCGGTAGCGCTTGGCGAAAAATGCGCCCGCGTCATATCCGTGAACCAGGCGCGCGGAATGATCTGCCGGCCCTGGGCTTCACCACCACGCGCCAGCATCATGCCAAGCCGGCCGTAATCACGCAGCACGGCATTGAAGCCCATATAGCCAACTTCCAAGCCTGAAGCATCAACCAGCCAAGCGGCGGGCGCTTCCGCACCCAAGGGCCGCCAGATTTTCTCACTGAAATAATCAGCGATCGAACGGCCAATGGCCTGGCGCAGCACCAGCGCCAGCACAAAGGTTTCAGCCGAGGCATAATACCAACGCTGGCCAGGGGCCGCGATGCGCTGGTTGAAATAGGGCGGCACCGCCGCCCCACCGGCGCTTTGCCCGCGAATGGTCAGCGCCGAAAGCCGCGCTGAATCATCCGTGCCATCATATTCTTCACGGAAGGCGACACCGGATGACATGGTCAGCAAATGGCGGATTGGTGTAGCGCCATATTCCGTGCCGGAAAGCGCCGGCACATAAGTGGCCGCTGTATCTTCGATGGATCTGATCCGGCCTTCTTGCACCGCAAGGCCGATCATCATGGCAATCACGGTCTTGGCCATGGAAAAGGATGTCAGGCGGTGCCTGTCTGTGCGGCCATATTGGTAGCGTTCAACCAGAATCTCATTATCTTTCGCAATCAACAGGCCTGTGGTGGGGTTGCGCGCCAAATAACCATCCAGGCCAAAGCGCCCCGCACCAAGCCGCGCCGTGCCATCATAAGAAATCGCAGGTTCCACGGCGGCACGCCGCCAGGGCGCGGCATTGGTGGGGGCTGCGGAAATGGCACTTGGAAAAACCTCATCAAGCCGGGAAAAACTATCAACACTATGGCTGGGGCGCCACCAATTGCTGCGATCCGCGCGCGGATAATGCCCCAGCGCATCCGCATACCGCGCCATATCCGGCCCGGCCGGATTGCGCCCAATGCCGCCGGCAAAACTGACGGTGCCGGAATTACTTTCGGCGCAGGCGGGGAGCGCCAGCAAGGCGGCCATCGCGGCGCGGCGGGAAAGGGGCTTTTCGCTAGCTTGGCGAAATGACATCAGGGCGAAGCTTTCATTGCGTATGCCCCCGAATGGATCATGCTTTACCAGAAAGCGCAAAAAGATCGGATGAAAATACTGGTAAATTTCTTCTGCCCAGGCACAGTATGCCCAATAATCCAAAGGGGAGAAACGCCATGAAGCTTACGCGCCGCGCGGCACTGGCCGCGCCTGCCTTGCTGCTTGCCACCCGCGCCGGGGCGCAGGGCGGCTTTCCCAATCGCGCGGTGCGCATGATTGTGCCCTATACGCCCGGTGGCGTTTCGGACATTACCGCGCGCCTGATCGCCGAACCGCTGGCCGCTGCATGGGGTCAGCCGGTGCCGGTGGAAAACCGCGCCGGGGCTGATGGCGTAATCGGGACTGAGGTTGTGGCACGCAGCGCGCCAGATGGGCATACGCTTGGGCTGGTATCCGTTGGCCATCCGGTGAATGCGGCCTTCTACAAGCTGCCCTTCGATACGATGAAGGATTTCAGCTTCATCTCACAAACCACCGCCACCCCTTTGGTGCTATGCGCGCCGAAAGCCTTCGCGCCCAATACGCCCGCTGAATTGGTGGATTACGCCAAGAAAAATCCCGGCGTGACCTTTGCCGGCACGGGCGGTGTGGTGCGCTTGGCGCCGGTGCTTTTCGCTGAACGTACAGGCATTGCGCTGGAATATGTGCCCTATCGCGGCAGCACACAGGCGCATCCGGACCTGATCGCCAATCGCGTGAACATCATGTTTGATACGGTGCCGGCGGCGCTGCCGCATATCCAGGCCGGTACGCTGAAAGCCATTGCTACCACAGGGGCGCGGCGCAGTGCGCAATTGCCTGATGTGCCAACGATTGGCGAAGCCTTCCTGCCGGGGTTTGAGGCTTCAACCTGGGGCATGGTGATCGGCCCTGCCGGCATTCCCGCGCCAGTGCTGGCCAAGATAAACGCCGATATCCGCGCCGCGCTCCAAGTGCCAAGCGTGGTGGAACGCCACAAGACCCTGGGCGCGGATATTGTTTCCAATACGCCTGACGAAATGCGCGCCTTTGTCGAAGCTGAGATGAAGAAATGGGGCGATGCAGCACGCGCGGCGGGTATTCAGCCGCAGTAAATTCAGCCTCCAAAAGGGGGTCGCGCCATCACGCGATCCCCATTGGCAGGGTCAGGCTTTTTCGATTTCTCCGCCGCCATCCACCCAATTCTTGAAGCCGCCCAAATTACGGACATTGGCATAGCCCATATCGTGCAGCGTCTTCAGCACCAGCGCGGAACGCCCGCCGGATGCGCAATAGGCGACAATGGTCTTGGCGCGATCGAAATTCGCATCATGCAGGGGCGAAGCGGGATCAGCGCGGAATTCCACCAGGCCGCGCGGGATGGTCAGCGCGCCCGGCACCTTGCCGGAAGCAGCCACTTCTGGCGGTTCACGCACATCCAGGAACACAACATCGGCGCGCCCGACCAGCCCCTTCGCTTCATCGGCGCTAATGCGCGGCACCACCGCTTCCGCGGCGGCGAGCATTTGTTGAACGGTCAAGGTCATGGCGTGGTTCTCCTCACTGCTGGTATGAGGAAGAAGGTTAGGACGAGTTCCGCACGCAATGGAAGAGTGCGCAGCTTTCAGGGCAAATTGAACAGTGCGAGGATAGAGGCCAGGTCAGTACCGCCGACAAGGATGACATCATCGCCGGCGCCGCCAATCAACGACTCCATCCCGCCCTCACTGCCGATCAGGGTATCATTGCCGACGCCGCCCATGAGCGTATCTCCGCCATCACCGCCAATCAACCAATCATTGCCATTTCCGCCCAATAGGCTGTCAGCGTCAGCCCCGCCAAGCGCAGCTTCGATACTACTGAGCGTGTCGGTCCCATCCGCCGCAAACACGCGGCCCATGTTCAAATCAATCGTGATTGCAGCGGTTGCACTGGCATAGCTGACCCAATCCAGCCCATCGCCGCCGATCAGATTGTCGCTGCCCGAACCACCGCTCAGCGTGTCATTGCCGACGCCGCCAAGAATACTGTCATTCCCGGCACCACCATGCATGAAATTGGCACCATCCGTGCCGATCAGCGTATCATTCCCGTTGCCGGAAATGACTGCTTCGAATTCGGTGAAGCTTTCGCCGCTGAAATTGGTGAGGCCGGTTTGCAGATTCACCAGATAATTACCGGAAAAAATAGTGGTATCTATCGTGTCCCTGCCAAGGCCACCAATTGCGGCATCGGTACCCAAAACCGCGTAAATATAGTCATTCCCCCCGCCGCCATCTGAGAGATCGGCGCCGTTCCAGCCGAACAGCGTGTCATTGCCGCCACCACCCATCAGGGTATTGGCAGCACTATTGCCGATCAGCAGATCATTGCCGCTGCCGCCGACCAAGTTTTCGAGGTTGATCAGTGAATCACTACCAGCCGCCCCCGATGACGTAGCCTGAAGCAAATTCACCGTGACGCCCTGGCTGGCATTGGTCAGGTCTGCATATGAGGCCCAGTCACTACCATTGCCCCCATTCAGCGTATCATTGCCCGCGCCACCTTGGAGTGTATCGGCCATGGTGCCGCCCAGCAGGCTGTCATTGCCATCACCGCCATAGCCGCCCTGGTTAATGCCGCCACCCAAAGCCAGCGTGTCATTGCCGGCGTCGCCGTAGAGATATTGATCATAGTCATTGCCGGCCAGCAGGCTATCGGCGTCATTGCCACCAGAGAGAAAGACGAAACTGTCATCGAGCGCGACCAGCGTGTCATTGCCATCCTCGCCAAAGGCATAGCCGCTCGCGACAAGTGAATCCGCGCCGTTGCCCCCCTCTAGCCATTGGGACAGCCCTGTGCCGACAACCAGCGTGTCATTCCCGGCCCCGCCTTCCAGCGATTGGATATCGCCGGTGCCGCCGATCAGGCTGTCATTATCAGCGCCGCCAGAGGCCAGCTGATCATTGTCGCCACCCAAAGCCAGCGTGTCATTGCCGGCGTCGCCGTAGAGATATTGATCATAGTCATTGCCGGCCAGCAGGCTATCGGCGTCATTCCCGCCAAACATTCGATCAGCACCGGCATCGCCAAATAGCGTATCGGCGCCATTTCCGCCCAGCATGGAATCATCGCCCGTGCCCCCAACCAGGCTGTCATTATGTTCGCCACCATCCAGCGTGTCATTGCCGCCAAGGCCGAGGATTGTATCATTGCCATCGAAACCCTGGATAGATTCGGCAAAGTCCTCGCCGATCAGAAGCTGATCACTGGGCGTGATCGTGGCCGCAATGACAACGCTTTCGAAGCCGCGCGCGTATAGCGTTGTGCCGAGTGCGCTATAGGTGGCCCAATCACCGCTGGCGCCCTGTACCCAGCCCTCACTACCAAGATTGAGCGTATCGGCCCCATCGCCGCCATCCAGCGTGTCATTGCCGGTGCCGAAGACATAGCTGTGCCGATCATCGCCACCGCGGAAATCGAGCCAGTCATTGCCGGCGCCGCCAAACAGGCTATCGCCCGCAAATGCTGAACCGCCACCAATCAGCGTGTCATTGCCGGTGCCGCCCACCAAGGTATTCATATAAGCTTCAAGGCCGGCCTCGATGTAGTCATTGCCTGCGCCGCCGGCGAGCCATGGTTGCCCTTGCCAATAGCTGCCAATCAGCGTGTCTTGGCCATCGCCGCCGTCAAGATATTGCAGGCCAGCGTTGCCGGCGCGCAGCACGTCATCACCAGCATCGCCAAAGAGGTCCTGGAAAACGCCATCACCGGCGACAATGCTATCCGCGCCATTGCCACCGTGGAATTCCTGAGAGATCCCGGTGCTGCCAACAAGCGTATCGGCGCCATCCTGGCCACCAGAATCCTCATTATCATCGCCATAGAGCACTTGGTCACTGCCAGCGCCCGCCAGCAGGCTATCGCTGCTACTCCCGCCATAGAGCCTCGCTGCGAACTGTCCATTCACAGCGCTGCCAACAATGGTGTCAGCACCCGCTCCGCCAGCGAGCCCAAGGGAAGTCCCATTCCCATCGGCACCCCAAAGGCAGTCATTGCCGCCGCCACCATAAAGCGCCTGATTGTTGCCGGAACCGGCTACCAGCGTATCGGCGCCGTCATTCAGCGTGTCAATTTCGTCGTCGCCATAAAGATTCTGCTCAGATAGGTTGCCACCGATCAGGCTATCATCATCATTCCCGCCGAAGAGCCTTTGATCCTGGCCATTGACCGAAACCAGCGAGTCATTACCGGCGCCACCCAACAGCCTTTGGTAGCGGCCGCTGCCACCGATCAGCAGGTCGTTCCCATCCCCGCCCTGGAATTCCTGCATGGTGCCTTCGCCACCCATCAGGGTATCGGCACCACCAGCAAAATAACTGTAGCCGGGGCCATCATCGCCATAGAAATATTGAAAGCCTGCGAGTGCGGAGCCGATGTGAAGCCCGGCTAGGAGACTATCATCGCCGGTGCCGCCGTAAAGCAGCTGAGCGGCACCCGTACCGCCCAAAAGAATGTCATTGCCTTCAAAGCCATAGAGTTGTTGCTGTGAACCGCCACCGCCTACCAGGCTGTCGTCAGCGGCGTCGCCGTAAAGGTAATGAGCATCGCCATTTCCTGCGACTAACGTGTCATCGCCACTGCCGCCAAAAAAACCTTGATTTGACCCACCCTGCCCAACCAAGCTGTCCGCGCCATCGCCGCCTTCATAGCTTTGATTGTAGTGTGAGGTGATGCCTGCGACGATCGTGTCGTCGCCTTCATCGCCATAGAGGTATGCGGAACCGCTGGTCGCATTACCGCCCAGCAGACTGTCATTATCGGCACCCCCCTAAAGCTGATGATTTGATGCCCGCCAGCGCCGCCTTCGGCGGTCAGCGTATCCGCGCCTGCGCCAGCCAGAAAATCCGCATAGTCGGTATTGCCGACGCGCAGGAAATCATCATGGGAAGACCCATGGATAACATCTATCTGACTAAAACGGTCGTTGCCCGCAGCACCGGAACTTGTGCCCGCGCCCATATCCACTGTGATACCGCCGGTAGCGTCGTCGTAGCTCAGCCGGTCATATCCGCCGCCGTTGGGATCGCCGCTGATCGTATCATCGCCAAGGCCGCCGCTGATGGAGTCATCGCCATGAGACGCCACAATGGAATCATCGCCGTCGCCCGGCATGCCGACGACACCCGCGCTGACATAGCCAGGGGTAATCGTGTCAGCGCCAGAGGTAGCCGTGACGTTGGGCATAGGTAGAGCCTTTGGTTAAAAGCCCTTGGGAAAACCTTACAAAGGTTTATCTACCAACTTGCTGACGGCTTTTCCAAGCCTCTTAATGGGTTTTTAACTCTGACGCTTGGTTTTGGCCAACATATCCTCCGCCTATCGGCCCCGCTTGCCTTTAATCCCCATTCCCAACCCCCAGCCAACCCGGCATAACCTATGCTGATGGTTGCACAACGATCCGCGCTTATCCTCGGTGCCGGCATTATGGGGCTTTGCTCTGCCTGGGCGCTGGCTCGCGCTGGTTGGCAGGTGCGGATGGTGGAACAAGCCCCCATCCCCAATCCGCGCAGCGCTTCGGTGGATCAGCACCGGCTTATCCGCCACGCTTATGGCGCGCAGGCCGGCTATATGCGGATGATTGATCCCGCCTTTCAGGCTTGGGAAATGATCTGGGCCGCGCTTGGCGTGCGCCATTATGTGGAAACCGGCGTACTGGCGCTGGCGGATCATCCGGGCGGCTGGCTCGCGGAAAGCCGCGCTGCGCTGCTTGCCGATGGCCATGGCTGCGCTGATTTGGCAGCGGGAGACATCACCGCGCGCTTTCCGATGCTCTCAGGCCAGGGAATTGCCGATGCCTTCACCCTGCCGCGCGGCGGGGTTTTGTTCGCCGATCGCATCGTGGCCGGGCTTGCGGCGCATCTGGCGGCGCAAGGTGTGGTGTTTGAGACCACCACGGTTGCCGCCGCCCAGCCGGAAAAGGCGGCGATCCGCCTGACCAATGGCGCGGAACGCGCCGCCGATCTGTTGGTACTGGCCGCCGGGCCCTGGGGGCCGAAGCTCGCTGGTGCTGGTCTGGCTGGGCGGGTTGTTGCCTCTCGGCAAATTCTGGTGCGGCTGGAAGCGCCGCCCGCATTTCGCGCCGCCTGGGAAGCCGCACCCATGCTGCTCGATCTCGCGGAAGATGGCGGGTTTTACGCCGTGCCGCCGGTGGGGGGCACCGCTCTCAAGATTGGCGATCACCGTTTCTCCCGCAAGGGCGATGCCGGGGCCGACCCGCGCGAAGCCACGCAAGCAGAGATTGAGGAAATCCTGGCCTTCGCCCGCCCGCGGCTGATTAATGCCGACGCTTACCGGGTGCTGGGCGCCGCCGCCTGTTATTACGATGTGGAAGACCGGGAAGAATTCATCCTGGAAGCCTTGGCACCACGCTGCTTTCTCATGTCTGGCTTTTCCGGCCATGGCTTCAAATTCGCGCCGCTTTTGGGTCTGGCCCTGGCCGCTGCGGCAGAGGATACTGCGCTGGCCCGCGCGCTGCCGGGCTGGGCCGCCGGGCGGGATGCGCCGGCACCTGGCCTGCTGGCCGGATTGGAGAGCAACACATGACCACCACCGCCGCTGATGATCTGATTTTCGGCCTGACCAAATTGGTTGACCTGCCCGGCCTGACGAACGCTGCCGGCGCGCCGCTTTCCGCTGATGACATTGCGCAGATCGTCACGGAGGCAAACCGCTTCTGCACCGAAGCCCTGCAACCGAAAGCCCAGGAAGCCGATAAGCAGGGTGCCCGCTATGCCAATGGCACCGTCACCACGCCGGCGCATTACCCGGCGCTTTATGATCAATGGCGTGAAGGCGGCTGGCAGGGCCTCGCCGCCCCGGCGGAACATGGCGGGCAGGGGCTGCCGCTAAGTCTTTGGACCGCGATGGTCGAACTGGGCATGGCGGCTGATACCTCCTTCATGCTGGGGCCGCTGCTCTCCGCCGGCGCGATTGACCTGCTGCGCCATTACGCCACGCCGGATCAGGCGGCGCGCTGGCTGCCGCCGATGATCGCGGGCGAATGGACCGGCGCGATGTGCCTGACCGAACCCCAGGCCGGCAGTGATTTGGGCGTGCTCAGGACGCGCGCGGAACCGCTTGGCAATGGGCGTTATGCCCTGCATGGGCAGAAGATTTTCATCACCTGGGGTGAGCATGATTGCGCCGGCAATATCCTGCATCTGGTGCTGGCGCGCCTGCCGGATGCGCCGCCGGGCTCGCGCGGGATTTCGCTGTTTGCCGCGCCGAAAATCCTGCCCGATGGCGCGCGCAATGCCTTCCGCTGCGGTGGTATCGAACGCAAAATGGGCATCCATGGCAGCCCTACCTGCATCATGCTCTATGAGGGCGCCGAGGCCGAGATGGTGGGTGAACCCAATCGGGGCCTGCAAGCCATGTTCGCCATGATGAATAACGCCAGGCTTGGCGTGGGCACCCAAGGTGTCGCGCATGGCGCGGCGGCGCTGCGCTTGGCCGAAGCCTATGCCGCGCAGCGCGTGCAGGGCGGGCGGACCATCGCAGACCACCCGGATGTGGCGCGCATGCTGATGGAAATGCGCGCCTGCACGCTCGCTTCCCGCCTGATCATGCTGGAAGCGGCGGTGGCGGTGGATAAGGCGGAGCTGTTGGGTGATGCCGCGGCCAGCACCCGGCTGGCCCTGCTGATCCCAGTTCTCAAGGCATGGGCGACGGATAGGGGAGTGGAAACTGCCTCGATCGGCGTGCAGGTGCATGGTGGCATGGGTTTTATTGAGGATACCGGCGCCGCCCAGGTGCTGCGCGATGCGCGCATTGCCCCGATTTATGAGGGCACCAACGGCATCCAGGCGATTGACCTGCTGACCCGCAAGCTCGCCCGCGATGGCGGGGCGGAGATGCGCGCCCTGATCACTGAGATCGCCGCCCTGCCCGATGCCAGGCTGCGCGCCGCGGCGGAAGGCCTGGCGCGCACCACGGAAGCGGTGCTGGAAGTGCAAGGCCGCGATGCGGAGGCTAGCCAATCGCTTGCGACCGCCTATCTGGATGCGGTGGGCTGGGTGCTGGGCGGTGCTCTTCTCGCGCGGGCGGCTGCGGCGGATGGCGCGGCCTATGGGGCGGTGGCGGATTTCTATCTGCGGCGGCTTCTGCCGCGCGCCGGGGCGCGCTTTGCGGAGATTGAGGGGGCGATGGCGGCCTGAGGGCCTCCGCGACCCTTTGAACGGCCTGGTTTGTAATTGCCTTTGGACATTTGCTACCGTTAAGCCGTAAAGACAGATCGCCGGATGAACGCTTCGCCTCCCTCCCTTACGCAAACCCGCCCCCATGTCGCCGTGATTGGCGCCGGGCCTGGGGGGCTGGCGGCTGCCATGCTGCTGGCTTCATCGGGTGTGCGTGTCACGGTATTCGAGAAGGATAACGTGGTTGGCGGGCGCACGCGCACCGTGACGGCGCCGGGCGGGTATCGTTTTGATATCGGGCCGACCTTCTTCTTGTATCCGCGTATTCTGGCGGAAATCTTCGCTGCTTGCGGTGCGCGGCTTGAAGATGAGGTGGACCTTATTCGGCTCGATCCGCAATACCGGCTGGTGTTTGAAGGTGCGAAGCCGGTGACGATTGATGCGACGCCCGATCTGGCGCGCATGGAAGCGGAAGTGGCCAAGATCAACCCGGCTGATGCTGCGGGTGTGCGCAGCTTCATGGCGGAAAACCGCGTGAAGCTGGAAGCCTTCCGCCCGGTATTGGAACGGCCCTTTCATGGCGTCATGACCTATCTGGCGCCGGAAGTGATGAATGGGCTGCGCTATTTGCGGCCTTGGTTGTCGCTGGATCAGGAATTGCAGCGCCATTTCGCTGACCCGCGCACGCGCTTGGCATTCTCCTTCCAGTCCAAATACCTCGGCATGAGTCCCTTCCGTTGCCCAAGCATGTTCTCCATCCTGTCCTTCCTGGAATATGAACATGGCGTCTTCCATCCGCGTGGTGGTTGCGGCGTGGTGTCTGAAGCCATGGCGCGGGTGGCGGAAAGCGTTGGCGTGGATATCCGTCTGAACACCAAGGTTGATCGCATTGTGTTTGAAGGCCGCCGCGCTGTGGGTGTTGAAGCGGGCGGGCGCTTGCATGCCGCTGATGCGGTAGTTGTGAATGCGGATTTTGCCCATGCCATTCCGGGGTTGATGGAAGAAGAACAGCGCCCGCAATGGCCTGATAAGAAAATCGCCGAAGCGCGATATTCCTGTTCCACCTTCATGCTGTATCTCGGCATTGAAGGGAAGCTTGATCTGGCGCATCACACCGTGCTGCTGGCGGAAGATTACGAGAATAATCTGGCGCAGATTGAATCTGGCATTATTCCGCAAAATCCTTCGCTTTATGTGCAGGCAGCAGCAGGGACTGATCCTTCGCTCGCGCCGCCCGGCCATTCCACGCTTTATATGCTAGTGCCGGTGCCAAATCTTTTGGGCGGCGCGGATTGGGCAGCGGAAGCGCCGCGCTATCGGCGCCTTGCTTTGGATAGGCTGAAAGCGCTGGGCCTCACTGATATCGAAAGCCGCATTCGGTATGAGAAAATCCTCTCGCCGCAGGATTGGCGTGATGATTATGCGGTGGGTTATGGCGCCACCTTCAACCTGGCGCATAATGTGCGCCAGATGATGCATTTCCGCCCGCGCAATCGCTTTGGCAAGGCGCGGGGCGTGTATCTGGTGGGCGGCGGCACGCATCCGGGCAGTGGCTTGCCGGTGATTTACGAAGGTGCGCGCATCAGCACGGATTTATTGTTGCAGGATTTGGGCATGGCGCCGAGCGAACGCAGCCCGCGCCATATGCGGGCTGACCTGTCCGTATCTGGCGACTGAGAAGGAGATGGCGTGATGGGTGCCAAGGTAGTTGTCATTGGCAGCGGTTTGGGTGGGCTTGCGGCTGCCGCCACCGCGCAGGCGCGTGGGCATCAGGTCACAGTACTTGAGCGAAATTCCTGGCTGGGCGGGAAGGCGGCAGTCTTGAATCTGCCATCGCCCGATGGGCGCGGCAATTTTCGTTTTGATATGGGCCCGACCATCCTAACCGTGCCGCGCGTGCTGCGCCGCATCTTCGCCGAAGCGGGGCGCGATCAGCAGCAGGAAATGCCGCTGATCCGGCTTGATCCGCAATGGCGCTGCTTTTTCGATGGCAGCAAGCAGATTGACCTGATCGAAAACGTGCAAGACATGGCGCGCGCCATGGATGAATTTGCGCCAGGTGGGCCGAATGGCGCGGGGTATGAACGCTTCCAGCGCGTCGCCCGCCATTTGCACAAGGTTTCCGAGAAGTTCTTTTTCTGGAAGCCGGTGGAAGGCATTGGCGATACGCTGAACCTTGGCGATAATTTCAAGCCCAATGTGCTGCGCGATGTGATGGCGCTTCGCATGGGCCAGACGGTTGCCAAGGTCATTCGCGGCCATGTGCCGAATGAGCAGTTGGCACAAATGCTGGATCACTTCACGCAATATGTCGGATCGAGCCCTTATCTGGCGCCAGCGGTGCTTTGCAGCATTGGCGATATGCAGGCATCCGAAGGCGTTTGGTATCCCGTGGGTGGCACGCGCGCCACGGCGGAAGGGCTTGCCAATCTTGCCGCATCACTTGGCGCTGATTTGCGCACCAATGCCGAAGTGACGGATATTGAAATCGTGGGCGGCGCGGTACGCAGTGTCACGGCCAATGGCGAACGCATTGCCTGCGATGCGCTGATTTCCAACATGGACGCCATCCGCACCTATACCGAATTGGTGAAGGGCAATGCTTCCAAGCGCTATGCCAAGAAATATGAGCCTGCCTGTTCTGGCGTGGTGCTGTATCTTGGGCTCAACCGCCGTTACGAACATTTGGCGCATCATGATTTCGTCTTCTCCCGCGATGCGGAGGAAGAATTCGATGCCATCTATCGCAAGGGCGAACCTGCGCCTGATCCCACTGCCTATCTGGCCGCACCTTCAGGCACTGATCCTTCCGTCGCACCGGAAGGCGGCGAAGCGCTTTATGTGCTGGTGCATACGCCCTATCTCCGCCCGCATCATGATTGGTCCAAGATGTTTCCGGCCTATCGTCAGAAAATCCTGGATAAGCTGAAGCGCACGGCAGGGCTGGAAGATATTGAAAGCCGCATTGTTTGCGAAAGCCAATTGACGCCGGTTGATATCCATAACCGCTACAAGGTGCTGAATGGTGCGATTTATGGCCTGGCATCTCATGGTTCCTTCACCGGTGCCTTCAAGCCGGGCAATCGCAGCAAGGCGATCAAGGGGCTTTATCTGGCCGGCGGTGCGGCGCATCCCGGCCCGGGCATGCCGATGGTGATGATGTCTGGCTGGATCGCCGCCGATGCGCTGGATCGTGACCATGGCGGGCGCGGCATGTCCCCCGAAGCGGAATTGGCCGGCCGGCGAGAGGCCGAGCTTCCCGCCGCGGCGGAATGACGACAGGCCCGGCAAAACAAGTGCCTGACCCGGTGGCGCTGCGTTCGGCGCGCCATCTGGATTTTTTCGATTTCATGTTCACGCGGTTTTTCCGCAAACACATGCGCGCGCTACGCGTGGCGCGCTGGGGCCTGCCTGAATTGCCGGCAGGCAAGCCCGTGGTGATTTTCGCCAATCATCCTTCCTGGTGGGATGGCGTGGCTTTCATGCTGCTCTATCGCCGGCTTTTGCCGCATCGGCCCTTATTCACGCCGATGGATGCGAAGGCGATTGAGAAATATCGCTTTATGACGCGGCTTGGCGTGTTTGGCATTGAAACCGGATCGGCGCGCGGATCGGTCGCCTTCTTGCGGGTGGTGGAGAAGGTTCTGGCTGATCCCGCGCATATCCTTTGGATCAATGCGCCGGGGCGCTTCAGTGACCCGCGCGAAAGGCCGGTTCCCATCGCGCCCGGCATGATCCGCCTGCCAGAAATCGCACCTGATGCGGTGTTCGTGCCACTCGCGCTGGATTATCCCTTCTGGAGCGAGCGTAAGGCGGAAATGCTGGCTGCTTTTGGCGCGCCCATACTGGCTGGGACGCTGCTGGAAGCGCCGCGTGAGGCGCGCAGCGCCTTGCTTTCTGATGCCTTGGCAGCAGTGATGGAAAAGCTCAGCGCTGATGCCATCGCCCGCGATCCGGCCGCGTTTCAAACCCTAGTGCAAGGGCAGGAAGGCATGGGCGGCATTTATCAAGGCTGGCGCCGCATCAAGGCGCTGCTGCGCGGCGAACGCTTCGACCCCCGTCATGATCCCCGAGCAGAGACCGCACCATGATCGATTTCCTGCCCTGGATTGCGCTTGCCTTGGCGCTGTTTCCGATTGGCTTTGCGATAGATAATCTCCGCCGTATGGCAAAGGCACAGGGGCCCGCGCCCAAGGATGCGCTGGTTTCCATCCTGATCCCCGCGCGCAATGAGGAAGCGCATATCGCCGCCTGCCTTGATGCCGCGCTGGCGCAGCAAGGTGTCGCGATTGAAGTGCTGGTGATGGATGATGGGTCAACCGATCGCACGGCAGCGATTGTCGGCGCCTATGCCGCGCGGGATGCGCGCGTGCGTTTGCTGTCCTGCCCGCCACTACCGCAGGGCTGGACCGGCAAGGTGCATGCCTGTGCGCGCTTGGCGGAAGCGGCGCGGGGGACGCATTTCCTGTTCATTGATGCGGATGTGCGGCTGGCGCGCGAAGCCGCTGCGGCGATGTGTGGCCATGCCGCGCGGCAGAAATTGGCGATGGTGACGGGCGTGCCGCGCCAGATCATTGGCACTTTGGGTGAAGCTCTCACGGTGCCGATGATTAATCTGCTGCTGATTGGCTATCTGCCGGGTGGCGGGCGGGCCGAGACAGAACGCGCAGAGCTTGGCGCTGCTTGCGGGCAATTGATTTTGTTTGAACGCGGCGCCTATGAAGCCATTGGCGGGCATGGCGCCATTCGCACGCTGCTGCATGATGGTTTGCAGTTGTCGCGCCGCTTGCGTGCGCAAGGTTTTCGGACGGAAATGGTGGCAGGTGTCACGCTGGCGCAATGCCGCATGTATGATGGCTTTCGCGCCAGTTGGAATGGCTTCATCAAGAATGCGCATGAAGGCATGGCAACCCCGGTGGGCCTGCCCATCTGGACCACGCTTTTGGCCGGCGCGCATATCTGGCCCTTCTTCCTGTTGCCGGCATGGCAGGCGGCGCTTGCCATTGTGCTGGTATTCGGCTTGCGCGCTGTCATTACCTTCAAAACCCGCGAAGCCTGGTGGACGGTGCCGCTGCATCCCTTGGCCGTATTGGTTGGGCTCGCCATTCAATGGACTGCGCTGGTGCGCGTGCTTATCGGCCGCCCCGCCGACTGGAAGGGCCGCGCCTATTCCGCCAGTGGCGCGGCATGACGGATCAGGGTGCTGCTTCCCGCGCGCCGACGCGCGACCCAGGGTCTGAGAATTTCCCTGTCGCGTCCCGGCTGCTGGCGCCGGAGATTCGCCCCAAGGTGCTGGGGTTTTATCGTTTTGTGCGCACCGCCGATGATATCGCTGATGACCCGGCGCTGAGCAGCGAAGAAAAGCTGCGCCGCCTGGCCGCGCTTGAATCCGCGCTGGATGATTCGGCAACTGATGAACCCGCCGCCATCGGGCTGCATCGCGCAGGCAGCGGCACGGCAGAAGCACGGTTGATGCTCTCGGCCTTTCGCCAAGATGCCACGCAAACCCGCTATGCCGATTGGGCGGCTTTGGAAGATTACTGTGCGCGTTCGGCCAATCCCGTTGGGCGCATGTTGTTGCGCCTGCATGATGAAGCGAAGCCTGAAGCCATCGCCGCGGCGGATGCGCTTTGTACCGCTTTGCAAATCCTGAACCATGTGCAGGATTTGGTGCCGGATCGGCGCGATATCGGGCGCGTCTATTTGCCGGAATCCTGGATGGCATTGGCGGGCGGTGAGGCGCACTTCTTCGACCCCGCCAATACCGAAGCGCGCCGCGCCGTTTTGGATGCCGTGCTGGACTGCGTGGAGGAAAGGCTGGATGCCGCCGCGGCGGCGCCTCGGCTGATTAAGGCGAAGCGTCTGGCACGAGAAAGCGCAGTCACCATCGCACTCGCACGGCGGCTGCTGGCACGGCTACGCGCGGCGGATCCTGTTCTGGGGCGTGTTGCCCTATCGCGCCTCGATTTCCTGCATGGCTTTCGCGCCGCACTCGGCACCGGGTCAAGCGATGCGGCTTTGGTCAGTGCGCGCGTCGGGCGCGCCGGGTCTTCCTTCGCGCGCGGCATGTCGGCGTTGAAGGGCGAAAGGCGCCGCGCGCTTTGGGCGGTTTATGCCTTTTGCCGCGCGGTGGATGACATTGCCGATGGCGCAATGCCAGAGGCTGAAAAGCGCCGCTTCCTGGCGGATTGGCGCGGCAAGCTCCGCGCGCCGGATTGTGCGCTTTCGCGCGAATTGGCGCGGGCGCGTCAGGCCTTCGCGCTACCCATCGAAGAATGCGAAGCGATGATCGCGGGGATGGAAACCGATTCCACGCCAAGCCTGCGCATCACGGATACCGAAGCGCTGAACCTTTATTGCCGCCGCGTGGCGGGCAGTGTCGGCGCCATGGCAGTACGGATTTTTGGCGCGCCGGAAGCCGCCGAATTTGGCCTCGGCCTGGGACGCACGTTGCAATTGGTGAATATCCTGCGCGATTTGGATGAGGATGCATCGCGCGATCGCATCTATCTGCCGCGCGATGTGTTGGCCGCTGAAGGTGTGGCTGATGCGCCTGCGGCGACCATGATCGCAAGCGCTGGCTTTGCGCGTACCGCCGCCCAGTTTGCGGAAGAAGCGGCGGCAGGCTTCGCGCGCGCTGAGGCGGAGCTGCGCCACCTTGATCAAGGGGCACTTTTGCCAGCGCGCATCATGATGTGGGGCTATCAGAGGCTGTTTGAACGGCTGATGACGCGCGGCTTTGGCTTGCCGCGACCGCGGCCTCGGCTGACGCGTGGTGAGAAACTCCGCATGGCGGCATTCGCGCTTGGCATTGCGCCGGTGCCGCAAGCAAGCCCCAGCCGCACGTGAACCAGAACACTACCTGCCATGTGATTGGCGCCGGCGTTGCGGGGCTGGTGGCGGCTTTGCGCTTGGCACAATCCGGGCGCCGCGTGGTGCTGCATGAAGCCACACCTGTCGCCGGCGGGCGCTGCCGCGCGCTGCCGGACGGCACAGATAACGGCACCCATGCGCTGATGGGCGCCAATCGCGCCGCTTTGCGCTTTCTGTCTGATATCGGCGCGCGCGATGCTTGGGTGGAAGCCGAACCGGAAGGCTTGCCGGTTTTTGATCTGGCCGATCGCAGTGCGCGGCGCATCGCCGCCAGCCCGCTCGCTTGGCGCGACCCTGCCAAACGCCCACCGGGCTTGAACGCCAGTGGCATCCTTGCGCTGCTGCGCCTGGCCTTGCCCATTGGTGATCGGCCTGTCGCGGCAGCCATGGCGGCTCATCCGGCACTGTATCGCGCACTGATCGAACCACTCACCGTGGCAGCGCTGAATACACCGGGACAGGAGGCTTCTTCCGCGCGGCTTGGCGTGGTGTTGCGCCGGCTTGGGCGGCCTGGTGCGGGCGCGCTGCTGGTGGCGCGGGAAGGGCTGGGGCCGGATTTGATTGCGCCTGCCTTGCGCACTTTGGAACAGGCTGGGGCCACCATTCGCTTCGGTGCGCGGTTGCGTGCCATGACAGAAGCGGAAGGGCGCATCATCGCACTGCATTTCGGCGATGACAGCATCATGCTTCAAGCGCGTGATGAAATTGTGCTGGCACTGCCGCCTTGGGAAGTGGCGCGGCTGATCCCAAAACTGCGTGTGCCGGAACGGCATGCGCCGATCCTCAATCTGCATTTCGCGCATCACGGCAAAGGGCCGGTGCGCTTCATCGGCTTGCTGGGCGGGCTCACGCAGTGGATATTGGTGCGCCCGAGCGGTGTCAGCATCACCGTCAGTGCGGCGGATGCGGAAGTGGAAGAACAGGCACCTGATCTTGCGCCACGCGCCTGGGCGGAAATTCGCGCTGCCGCCAAGGCTTTCGGCCTACCGGGCGATTGGCCGGAAAGCCCGCCCGCCATGCGTGCCGTGAAGGAACGCCGCGCCACGCCACGCCATGCGGTGGGCATGCCGCCGCAACCGCCACGGCAGATTTATCGTAATCTGGTCCTGGCCGGGGATTGGACCTGGCCGCGCCTGCCCGCCACCATCGAAGCCGCCGTGCTTTCTGGTGAGGCTGCGGTGAAGGCATTACCATCATGACCCCTGCCGAAGCCTTGGCCGCGCTCCGCGCCGCTGAAGCGCGTGATGGTGCGCCAAACCTCAAGCAGCGCCGCGCGATGCTGCTTTCCCTGGCGCGCGAGGTGAAGAAACGCGCGCAGGACATCATGGCGGTGCTGGATGCGGAATATGAAGGCCGCGCACCGATTGAAACCTTGCTCGCGGATGTGTTGCTGGTGGCGGATGCGGCGCTTTATGTGCGGCGCAATCTTTGGCTTTGGATGCGCCCGCGCCGCGTGAGCGTGCCCTACCCTTTCTGGCCGGCGCGCGCGCGGGAAGAATGCGTCCCGAAAGGCGTGATCGGCATCATGGCGCCGTGGAACTACCCGGTGCAATTGGCGCTGCTGCCCGCGATTGATGCCATCGCCGCTGGCAACCGGGTTTGTGTGAAGCCATCGGAAGCGCTGCCGCGCACCGCCGCGTTGATTGCAGAAATCCTGCGCGCTGCCTTGGGCGATGATATCGCGCTTTGCGTGCAAGGCGGGGCGGAAACCGGTGCGGATTTCGCGGCACAACGCTGGGATCATTTGGTCTTCACCGGCAGCACGGCCACGGGGCGCAAAATCATGGCCGCCGCCGCGCCGAATCTAACACCGCTGACGCTGGAATTGGGCGGCAAATGTCCTGTGCTGGTGCTGCCAGGGGCGGATTTGCAACGTGCCGCGCGGGATATTCTGGCGGGTAAGGCCTTCAATGCGGGGCAGACCTGTGTGGCGCCTGATACGGTGCTACTGGTCGGCCATAGCAAGCAGGCCTTCATCGAAGCCTGCCGCCAAACCGGCATCGGCTTGCCAGAAACCGCGGTGATCAATGCCGCCCAATATGCCCGGCTTGAAGGCCTGATGGCCGGCGCCAGCCTGACCCCCCTGGCAGAGGATGGCCCTGGACGGCGCATGGCGCTGAGGCTGGCGGAAGCGCCGATGGACGCCGCGATCAGCCGCGAAGAAATTTTCGGCCCCATACTACTTTTGCGCGAAGAAACTTCGTTGGAAACCGCACTCGCCTGGGTTGTAGCGCAACCCGCGCCGCTTGCTATTTACCTGTTTGGTGCCGATTCAAAGGAAGAAAATCTTATTTCTGCTACTGCCAAAGGCAGCGCCCTTATCGCTGGCCGCACGGTGGAATTCGCCGGTTTTCAAGCCTTGGGCTTCGGTGGATCAGGAGATTCAGGCTTTGGTCGGCGAAATGGCCGGGCGGGCTTCATGGAATTTTCTCATCATCGCGCCCGTGTTTGGCATAGGAAAATTTCCTTATCACGCCTATTTGATCAACCTCGCGGAAAAGCTGTAGAACGGTTAAAGAATCTTCTGGCTAAATAGTTTTCTATATACTATATACATCTTATGGTTGTTTTTCTCCCATCCGCTCCCGTAGCGGAAACGCCTCGCCTTCGGTTGCGCTGCGTCGAAGGCCGCGATGCCCCAGCGATTGCGGAGATGATGACAGAGGCGATCAGCAAGCGCCTGGCCTCTTGGCCGGTGCCTTTCTCCTCACCGATGGCGGAGGAGAAAATCACTTCGGCGCGCGGCGCCGCTGCGGAAAAGCGGTCCTTGCCGCTGGCGGTGGAACGCAAAGCTGATGGCGCCATGTGCGGCTGGGTCAGCCTAGTCTGCCCGCCGGGTGATGACCGGGTAGCGCTCACGACCTATTGGCTTGGGGAAAAGTACCAGGGCCAGGGGTTGATGCGCGAAGCCGGGCCGGTCGCGGTGGATCTTGCCTTCAAACACATGGATATTGATTGCCTGCGCGCAGCGGTGCAGCCGGATAACGCGGCCTCATTGGCCGTGATCCGCTTGCTCGGCTTTGGCCCGCTAGGGGAAGGGCGCATCTGGTGCCCCGCGCGCGGCATTGAGGAAACCTGCCTTTGGTTTGAAAAGCCACGGCCCGTGGTGCCGGCCTGGGCGGCGGGGGCGGCGCTCGCCAAACATCAACTGGGGAGCCAAGTTTCGGCCTGAAGCCCGCGCCGCCGCCCCGCTTTTGCGTGGACGGCGCGCGTTTTCCCGCGTTACGCTTCCCCAATCCCGCTGATAGCCCAAGCTTCAGCGAGGCGAAAAAATCTTGGGGAGGAAATTCATGACAGCATCGCTTTCGCGGCGCGGCTTGGTGTTGGGCGGCGCCGCTTTGGCCGGGGCTAACGCTGCAACCGGGGCCTTTGGGCAGGGCGCTTGGCCGGATCGCCCGGTGCGGCTGGTGGTGGGCTTCACCGCTGGCAGTGCCACCGATGTGACGGGCCGGCTTTTCGCGCAAAAATTCAGCGAAGCCTGGGGCCAGCCTGTCGTGGTCGAAAATGTCGCGGGCAATTCGGGCGCCATTGGCGTTGACCGCGTCGCGAAATCAGCACCAGATGGCTATACGCTTATGTGGGCGGCCAATGCCGCGCTAACCGTATTACCCAGCCTGCAACGCCTACCCTTTGATCCCTTGAAGGATCTGGCGCCGATTGGCATCACGCTCAGCATGCCCTCGGTTTTTCTGGCGAATAAGGATTTCCCGGCGCGCAGCATTCAGGAATTGGTCGCTTACGCGAAGGCCAATCCGGGCAAGGTATCCTATGGTACGCCGGGCGTCGGCACGCCGCAGCATATTGCCGGCGAAATGTTCTGCCATCAGGCCGCTATCCAGATGGAACACATCCCCTATCGCGGCGCCAATATGACTGACGTGCTGAATGGGAGCGTGCCCATAGGGATTCAGAATGCCGGGGCGGTAATGCCCATGATCCGCGATGGGCAATTGCGTGGCCTTGGCGTTACCTCTCTTACGCGCTCGGCCAATGCGCCGGATCTGCCAACGCTGGTGGAGCAAGGCTTCCCCGGCTTCGAAGCCGCTTCCTGGTTCGGCCCCATGGCGCCGGCGGGCACCGCGCCCGCCATCATTGCCAAGGTACATGCGACCAGCATGGCGATTCTGGCCGATCCGGAAATACGGCGCCGCGTTGCCGGGCTGGGCCTTGATATTGTTGGCGGCACGCCAGAACAGATGCACGCCACTATCGCGGCCGATATTCCGAAATGGGCAAAAGTCATCGCCGATGCGGGGATCAAGCCCGGCGGCTGAAATCAGCGGGCTACCGCGCCCAGGCCTGTAGGCGCGGACGCGCACGAAGGAAGGCGCGATAAGCGCCTTCCAGCACCCACAATACCGGCGGCAAGCGCGCCGCGATGCCAAGCGGGCGCAGCAGCGGAATGGCGCGCCACATGGCCGCGAAGGCCGCCGCGCCATGCAACAATGGCCCATCGCCTTCCCGCGCATGAAACCGTGCGAGCAGCAGCGCGGGGTCAATCGGGCAGCTTGTGGCGCTATCGCCAATATCCAGAAAGCTGATCGCGCCACGCCGATCCAGCCGGCGCATCAGCGCAATTTCCCGCAGGCAAAGCGGGCAGGCACCGTCAAACCAGATGGTCACATTGGGCTGAGACATGCACCGCATGTGATGCCGCGATGCCTGAACACAAGAACTGCCTGCCCACCGGGGGACTCGAACCCCCACACCCTTGCGAGCTGCGGATTTTAAGTCCGCTGCGTCTACCATTCCGCCAGGCGGGCCAAGCGAAGCGCTTACTAGCCCTTTTCCGCTGCCGATGAAATCGCCCCAGCCTTGGCCTGTTCCTGGCACCAAGCGCGCCACATTTGCCGCCAGCCAGCCTCCAGGCCCCGCGCATAGGTCGCGGCATCGGCCAGGGGCCCAAGCGAAAGCCCGGCGCGCAGTGCCGCCAGCTTCTGCCCATCCTGCGCGAAGGCCACCGCTTTATCGATGTAATCTTGCGTATCCGCCGCAATCCAATCGGTCAGCCCCACCGCGCTCAGTAGGGTTTCGCCATTGCGGCTGATCATGCCGCCGCGCCCGCGCCGGGTCAGGCTTGGCACCCCGGCATGGATCGCCTCCGCCGTGGTGGTGCCGCCCGGGAAGGGGAAGGGGTCCAGCATGAAATCCACGGTGCCATAGCGCGCGAAATAGTCCTTGCGCGGGCTATGCCCTTCCAGATCAAGCCGCAGGGCATCGCCGCCCAGCGCGGCAAAACGCGCGCGGAGTTTTTGCGCCGTGGCGGCTTCCCCCAGCACGCTGGTTTTCAGCAAAAGCCGCGCATCAGGCAGGCGGGCCAGAATGGCGGCCCAGGCAGCCAGAACCTCATCATTGATCTTCGCCAGGTTATTGAAGCAGCCGAAGGTCACATGGCCCTGGCGCAGCATGGGCGGCGGGCTAGGTGCCACAGCCTCCTGCGGCGGGGTCAGGCATAAATAACACCCAGGCAGGCGCAGCGGTTTTTCACTGTACAGCGATTCATCTTCTGGCGGCAGCACCACGGCATCGGCAATGATCCAATCCATCGCGGCGACGCCATTGGTATTGGCATAGCCAATCCAACTGACTTGCACCGGCGCTGGGCGATATTCCATCACGCCAATACGGCTGGCTTCCGTATGGCCGGTCAGGTCCACCAGAATATCAATTGCATCGGCGCGAATTTGCGCGGCAATCGCAGCATCATCCAAGCTACCCAGCGCATGCCATTGATCGAAAAGCCCGCGCAACCTGGCCGTGGTGGCATCGGCGCGTTTGCCGACATCATAGGCAGTTAGGTGAAAACCCGCGCGTTGATGCTGTGCAATGGCCGCTTCCAGAAAATATCCAACAGGGTGCTGGCGAAAATCGCCCGAGAGCATACCAATCCGCAGCCGCCGATCCGGGTCTGGCGTATTGGCAAAGGGCGCCGGTGCTGGCCGGGCAAAACGCGCGGCATAGGCGCGATGCGCGGCTGCCACTTCTTCCGCCGTAATGCCCGGCATGTAGTTCAAGCCCAGCAATAGATTTTGCCAGGCCGGGCGACAGAGCGGGTCTTGCTCAATAGCGCTGCGCTGCACCGCCATGGCCGCGCCGATATCGCCCGATTGCTGCAAGGCGAGGCCGTAATTCACCTTGGCATCCGCGCGTTCCGGCAATGCCGCAGCCACCTGCGCCAGATGTGGGATCGCCGCACTTGGACAGCCAAGCCCCATCAGCGTGGTGCCCAATTCGCTCCGCAGCAGCGCATCATCCGGTGATGTCGTCAGCACCGCTTCCAAATGGTGAAGCGCCTGATCTGGCCGAGCAGCATCTTTCCAAAGCTGCGCGGCGGCGCGGTGCAGCGCTTCTCCCGCGCCGGCGGCAAGTACAGCAGCAAAAACCTCAGTCGCCGCATTGGCGCGCTTTGGCAAAAGCAATGCCGCCAGATTGGCAGCAGCGCGCACATAAGCCGGGCGTTGCCTGAGCGCTTCCCGGAAAGCGGCTTCGGCGCCTGCGCTATCGCCCGAAAACCGTAAGGCCTGGCCGAGATTATTGCGGATTTCTGGCGTATCGCTTCCAAGCGCAATGGCGCGCTGGAACAATGGCGCGGCAGCGTGAAATTTCCGCGCCTGCAGTCGCGCCATGGCTTGCTGCAGCAGTACATCTACGCTTGGTACGGACGCTTTCTCACTCATCCCGCAATGGCATAAGCCGGGCGACGCGGATCAGCCCCGGCGCGCACCAGCCCCGCTTCAGGGTCAGACATCACGGCTTCAACACTGCCCGCCAGCCAGGTGATGTCTGGCCATTCCTTGATGTCATGGCCACGGCCCGCCAGCGCATTGCGCGTCGCTTCCGGAATGCGGGTTTCCACCGCAAGCCGGCGCGGGAAATAATCGAAAGGCGCGAAGGATGATGGGAAGGCATAGGATGAAACGCGCGGCGCTTCGATCGCTTCCTGCAATTCCATGCCGAAATGCAGCACATTCAACATCACCTGCAACATGGCCTGAATTTGCACATCCCCGCCCGGCGTGCCGAAGGGCATCACGCCGCCGCCCCGCGTCACCACCATGGCCGGGTTGGGTGTCAGGCGCGGGCGCTTGCCAGGCGCGACACCGGCGGGATGCGCGGGATCAGGCCGGCTTTGACTGCCGCGATTGGAAGGAATGAGCCCAAGCCCCGGCACCACCGGCGAATTCCAGGAACCATCAGAAGGTGTCGCGCTGAAAGCATTGCCCCAACGATCCACCACCGCGACATAGGATGTATCCGCTTCAATCGTCGGCAGGTCACGCCGCACTGGCCCATCCGCCGCGCGACCCGCGCCGAGCAAGGGTGGATACATGGCAGGATGCGCGCGCACCGGGTCCATTTCGGCCACCCGCGCCGCAAGATGTGTGTCTGACAGCAGCTTATCGAGCGGCACATCAATGAAAGCCGGGTCGCCAAAATGATATTCGCGATCGGCCATCGCCGCTTTCACGCATTCGGTAAACAGATGCAGATATTCCGCCGAGTTGTGTTCCAGCCCATCCAGCCCGGCGCGTTCCATCAGCAATAGCGCTTCCAATAATGCGGGGCCCTGGCACCATGGGCCGCAGGTAATCACCTCATGCCCGCGCCAGCGGCGCGTAATGGCGGGTTCCAGGCGGGAACGGAAAACGGCCAGATCTTCCATGGTCAGAAAGCCGCCTTCACGCTGCTGGAAGGCCACAATCTCGCGGGCGATATCACCGCGATAGAAAGCCGCGTGCGCCGCCGCCAGCCCCGCAAGCCTGCCTTTGCCCGCCGCGCGTTTTTCTTCTTCCACCATATAGGTCAGGCTGCGCGCCAGATCGCTTTGGATGAAGCGCTCACCGATTTTGGGCGGCGCGCCGCCGGGCAGGAAAATCGCTGCATTGGATGGCCAGCGCGCATATTCCGCGAGGTGTGCCGAAACACTTTCCGCGAGTAGCGGATAAACCGCAAAACCTTCCGCCGCGTAGCGAATGGCATATTGCGCCACATCGCCGAACCCCATGGTGCCGTGGCGTTCCAAAGCCGTGATCCAGGCATCAGGCGCGGCGGGCACCACGGTGCGGCGCACGCCTTGCGGGATCTTCCCGCCATGTTCGCGCATGAAGACATCAGGCGGCAGAGACGCCGGCCAATGGCCAAGCCCGGCGATGGTTTCCACCTGCCCATTGGCCAGCCGGATCATTATGGGCGCGACACCCGCGACATTCACCAAATCCGGCAGCAGCACCCCAAGCGCAATGCCGGCAGCGCAGCCCGCATCCACCGCATTGCCGCCCGCTTCCAGCACCGCGTAACCGGCGGACGCCGCCAAATAATGCCCCGCCGAAATGGCATGGCGCGGGCCGCTAAGGGTTGGACGGGAAGCGGGCATGGCTGATCTCCGCAGATGAGGGTTGAAGCCTCTGCCTGCGCGGGTCTGGCGTCAATTCCCGCAAGGGGGGAGAATACGGGCCACACCAAGGATGGGGTTCGCCATGACCGAAACCGATAAACCCGTACTGCTTTCCATTGATGCGCGCGGCATTGCCACTGCCACGCTGAACCGCCCGCATAAGGGCAATGCCTATAACGCCGCCATGCTGGAAGGGCTGATTGCCGGGCTCGATCAACTCCGCCCCGATACCGCCATTCGCGGCCTGGTGATCCGCGGTGCCGGGGCGCATTTCCAGGCCGGGGCGGATATTGATTGGCTGGCGGAAGTGGCGGCCTATCCGCCCGAGCCCGCCTTTGCGGCATCGCTCGCAACCACCGAGGCCATGCGCAAGCTCAATGAATTCCCCAAACCCACCTTTGCCGTGATCCAGGGTGCCTGCTTCGGCGGCGGCGTTGGCATTGCCTGCTGCGTGGATGTGGCGCTGGCCACGCCGGCGGCGCAATTCGGCATCACGGAAGTGCGCGTTGGCGTCGCCCCCACGCCGATCAGTACGCATATGGTGGATGCGCTGGGCCTCAGGCAAACCCGCCGCTACGCCCTGACCGGTGAGCGTTTTGACGCGGCAG
>JBEDHL010000294.1:0-7402 GCA_041174145.1 Pseudomonadota bacterium | reverse complement strand
CATAAATGCCCCAAAAATGAGAAGGCCCCGCACCAGGCGGGGCCTCACACGCAGCCAGAAAGTGGCACTGGGCCTCAGGCGTCGGGCGCCACGGGGTGTGCGGCGAGGGTTTCCAGGGCCTTGACCAAGCCGGAATGGTCCAAATCCCCACCGCCCGCAGCAGCCACGGCGGCGAAAAGCTGCTGGGTGGAAGCGGTATTGGGCAAAGCCACGCCCAATTCCCGCCCGGCTTGCAAAGCGAGGTTCAAATCCTTCTGGTGCAGGCGGATGCGGAAACCCGGCGCGAAGGTGCGCTTGATCATGCGTTCCCCGTGCAATTCCAGAATGCGGGAGGTGGCGAGCCCGCCGGTAATGGCTTGGCGCACCTTGGCGGGGTCCGCGCCCGCCTTGGAGGCGAAGGTGAGCGCTTCCGCCACCGCTTCAATGGTCAGCGCCACAATGATCTGATTGGCGACTTTGCAGGTTTGCCCCGCGCTGATGCCGCCCACCAGGGTGATGTTCTTGCCCATGGCTTCAAACAGCGGCTTGGCGCGTTCAAACGCGGCTTCCGAGCCACCAACCATAATGGTCAGGCTCGCCTGCTTGGCGCCGACTTCGCCGCCCGAGACCGGGGCATCCAGATAATCACCGCCCTTGGCCGCGATCTTGGCCGCGAATTCCTTGGTGGCGGTCGGGCTGATGGATGACATGTCAATCACCAGCGTGCCGGGCTTCAGCCCTTCCGCGACACCGCCCGCGCCGAACAGTACGGCTTCCACATCGGGCGTATCGGGCACCATGATGATCACGGCATCCGCCCCGGCAGTGGCGGCTTTGGCATCGGGGGCCACGGCAAAGGCTGCGCGGTCTTCCGCCGTCAGGCTTTTGCGTTCCACCACCGTGATGGCGTGGCCAGCGTTCTTGAGGTGCCCGGCCATGGGGCGGCCCATGATGCCAAGGCCGATAAAGGCGATGTTCATTGTGTTTCAGTCCTTATAGGGGGCGAACCAGGAAAGCCCGGCGAGGGTTTCGCCGGCGGGGCGGTATTCGCAGCCAATCCAGCCGCGGAAGCCAAGCGCATCAATGGTTTTGAAGACGAAGGGCCAATTCACTTCCCCGGTGCCGGGTTCGTTCCGGCCTGGGGTATCGGCCACCTGCATATGGGCGATCAGCGGCAAGTGTTTTTCCACGCGTTTGACCACATCGCCTTCAGTGATCTGGCAATGATAGAGATCGAATTGCAGGCCGAGCTTTTCGGGGCCGATGGCGGCGATAATGGCCGCCGCCTGATCGGTGGTATTCAGGAAGAAGCCCGGAATATCGCGGTGATTGATCGGTTCAATGATGGGCTTCACGCCCGCCTTGGCGCATTCTTCCGCCGCATAGGCCAAATTGGCGCCATAAACCGCCGTCAGCGTGTCATGCGCGACCCCTTCGGCCTTGAGGCCCGCCATGATGTGCAGGCGCGGGCAGGCAAGGGCAGTGGCGTATTCCAGGGCAATCTTGATGCTGTCCCGGAAGGCGGCCTGCTTGCCGGGGATGGCGGCCATGCCGCGTTCCCCCTTGCCGAAATCCCCTGCCGGCGCATTGAATAGCACCTGCTGCAGGCCGTTATCCTTGAGCCGGGCCGCGATTTCAGCCGCTGGGTGCTCATAGGGAAACAGGAACTCCACCCCCTTGAAGCCGGCCTTCGCCGCCAGGGCGAAGCGGTCCAGGAAGGGAACCTCATTGAACATCATGGAAAGATTGGCGGCGAAGCGCGGCATGGTTTTCGTCTCTTGGCCCGGAAAGGGATTAGGCTAAAGCAGTTTCGCGCCTGGGGAAATCTCCCCCGAAAAGACCCCTTCCCGGCAGGGTCAGGTGCCCCTATAGGCGCCATCTGGGCTTAAACCAAAAACGGGAGAATGGGATGCGAAAGCTGTTATGGGCGACTGCGCTGGCCTGCGGGCTGGCCCTGGGCGGAGCAAACGCCGATGCGCGAACGGTGCGCTGGGCGGCCTCGGGCGATCCCAATACGCTGGATCCGCATAGCCAGAATGTCGGCACGGTTTCGATGGTGCTGCAGCAGATCTACGACACGCTGATCAGCCGTACCCAGGATTTGGGCCTGGCGCCGGGCTTGGCGCTCCGCTGGGAACAGCAGGAACCGAACCGCTGGCGCTTCTGGCTGCGTGACGGTGTGAAATTCCATGAAGGTGAGGCCTTCACCGCTGATGATGTTGTGTTCAGCGTGACGCGCGCCTTGGCGCCGACCTCCAATTACGGGATTTATGTTGATACGGTGGAACGCGCCGTTCAGGTGGAACCGATGGTGGTGGATATCATCACCAAAATCCCTGACCCGATCCTGCCCAACAAGATCGCGTCCGTTTTCATGATGTCGCGTTCATGGTCTGAAAAGAACAATGCCGCGCGGCCGCAAAATACCCGCCAGCGCGAAGAAATGCACACGGTTCGCAACACGAATGGCACCGGCGCCTTCCGCCTGACCGCGCGTGAATCCGATGTGCGTACTGTCATGACGCGCAACAATGATTGGTGGGGCTGGCAGGAACCTGCCAGCCGCGAGGCCAATATCACCGAAATCATCTTCCGCCCCATCGCTTCCGATGCGACCCGCATTGCGGCGCTTTTGTCAGGCGAAGTTGATTTCGTGCTTGACCCGCCCCTGCAGGATTTGAACCGCCTGCGTCAGGCGCAGAATATCCGCGTGCTGGAAGGCCCGGAAGTGCGCACGATCTTCCTTGCCATGGATGTGCATCGGGATGAATTGCTCTATTCCGATGTGAAGGGGCGCAATCCGATGAAGGATTTGCGCGTGCGCCAGGCGCTTTATCACGCGATCGATATCCAGGCGATCCATCGCACCACCATGCGCGGCCAATCCGTGGTGACAGGCACCTTCTTCCCGCCCCAGGTGAATGGCTACACGAAAGAAGAAGATGTGCGCCTGCCCTATGATGCGGCGCGGGCGCGGGCCTTACTGGCTGAAGCGGGCTACCCCAATGGGTTTGAAATCACGCTTGATTGCCCGAATAACCGCTACATCAATGATGAGCAGATTTGTCAGGCGATTGTGGCGATGTGGGCACGCGTTGGTGTGCGCGCCAAGTTGAATGCCATGCCGCTGGCGCCTTTCTTTGCCAAGATCCAGCGTGATGACACATCGGTCTATCTGCTGGGCTGGGGCGTGCCGACCTTGGATGCGCTTTATTCCTTCCAATCCCTGGTCGCGACCCGCAATGGCGCGCAGGGCGATGGCATCTGGAATTACGGGCGCTATTCCAACCCGCGCATGGATGCGCTGATTGAACGCATGAAAACCCAATCCGGCGCGCCGCGTGATGAGGCGATCCGGGAGGCGCTGCGCATCTACCGCGAAGATGTGCCGCATATTCCGCTGCACCATCAGATGATCCCCTGGGCCATGCGGTCCAACCTCACCATTCCGCATATGGCCAATAACCAGCCCTATTTCCGCTGGGCGAAAATGAACTGACCCCCTGGCGCGGCGGGTTTTGCGCCCGCCGCGCCGATTTCGGAGCTTCCCCTTTGTTCGCCTTCATCATCTCTCGCATCTTGCAGGCTTTGCCTGTGATGCTGACGGTTGCGCTGATTTCCTTCGCCATGTTCGCCTATGTGGGTGATCCGGTGGCGATCATGCTCGGGCAGGATTTCACCGAGGCGCAGCGTCAGGCGCTGGTGAAGGATTTGGGGCTGGATCAGCCTTTCTGGGTGCAGTTCAGTACATTCATCGGCAATGCGGTGCAGGGCGAATTCGGGCTTTCCTACCGCCTGTCGCGCCCGGTTTCGGACCTTATCGCGGAACGCGCGCCGGCCACCCTGGAACTTGCCCTGACCGCGGCAATTGTGGCCTTGCTGATTGGCGTGCCTATGGGCGTCTATACTGGGCTCTATCGTAATTCCTGGCTATCGCGGTTTTTCCTGACCTTCAGCCTGGTCGGCGTTTCGCTGCCCACCTTTCTGATCGGCATTCTGCTGATCCTGGTTTTTGCTGTCTGGTTAGGTTGGCTGCCTTCCTTCGGGCGTGGCGACACGGTGAAGCTTGGCTGGTGGTCCACGGGCTTCCTGACCTGGACAGGCATCAAGGCCCTGATCCTGCCTTCCATCACGCTTGGGCTGTTCCAATTGACACTGATCATGCGGCTTGTGCGGGCCGAAATGCTGGAAGTGCTGCGCACGGATTACATCAAATTCGCCCGCGCCCGCGGCCTTCCCAATCGCGCCGTGCATTTCGGCCATGCGCTGAAGAATACGCTGGTGCCGGTCATCACTATTGTCGGGCTGCAATTGGGCGCCATCATCGCCTTCGCGATTGTGACGGAAACGGTCTTCCAATGGCCGGGCATGGGATTGCTGTTCATTCAATCCGTCAATCAGGCCGATATTCCGGTCATGGCGGCCTATCTGCTGCTGATCTCGGCACTTTTTGTCACCATCAATTTGATTGTTGATCTGCTCTATTACGCGGTGGACCCAAGGCTCCGCATCGGGCGCGGGCAGGGGGCGCATTGATCATGGCTGATACGCTCCGCCGCTTTTTCGATAGCGATATTTGGTGGTCCTTTACACGCTCACCCGTCACCATGTTCTCCGCCGTGGTGGCGCTTACTTGCATTCTGGGCGCGCTTTTCGCGCCCTGGATCGCGCCGCATAACCCGTTTGATCTTGCCTCGCTCAATTTGCTGGATGCCTTCAAGCCGCCGGCCTGGATTGAGGAAGGCGATACCGATTACCTTCTTGGCACCGATGACCAAGGCCGCGATGTGCTTTCCGCCATCATGTATGGCGCGCGGGTTTCCCTGTTGGTTGGGCTTTCCGCTACACTCTTTGCGACCACACTTGGCGTCACGCTCGGGCTATTGGCGGGTTATCTGGGTGGCAAGCTCGATGCGCTGCTGATGCGCATTTGCGATGTGCAGCTTACCTTCCCGTCCATCCTTGTGGCTTTGCTGATTGATGGCGTGGTGCGCGCTGCCCTGCCGCGCGAAGTGCATGACCAGATCGCGCTCTTCGTGGTGATCTTCGCCATCGGCATCAGCGAATGGCCGAAATTCGCCCGCACTGTGCGCGGTTCCACCATGGTGGAGCGCAATAAGGAATATGTGCAGGCGGCGCGGGTGATTGGTGTTTCGCCCCCGCGCATCATGCTTTCCCACGTATTTCCCAATGTGTTGGGGCCCGTGCTGGTGATTGCGACGCTCAATCTGGGGCTTGCGATCTTGTCCGAAGCCACACTTTCCTTCCTGGGCGTCGGCGTGCCGGCGACGCAACCTTCCCTCGGCACGCTGATCCGTATTGGCAATGACTTCCTGTTCAGCGGCGAATGGTGGATCACGATCTTCCCCGGCGTCACGCTGATTGCCATGGTGCTTTCCGTTAATCTTCTGGGCGATTGGCTGCGCGACGCCCTCAATCCGAAGCTCCGCTAATGACTGGCCAGAACCCCCTGCTTGAAGTACGCCATTTGCGCGTGGAATTCCCAACGCGGCGCGGCACGCTGGTGGCGATTGATGATGTGTCCTTCACCATTTCCGCCGGTGAAGTGCTGGGCGTGGTTGGTGAATCAGGCGCCGGCAAATCCATGACCGGGGCCGCGATCATCGGCTTGCTGGAACCGCCCGGACGCATCGCGGCCGGTGAAATCCGCCTGGATGGCAAGCGCATTGATAATCTGCGCTATGAGGATATGCGCCGCATCCGCGGCAAGGAAATCGGCGCGATTTTCCAAGACCCGCTGACCACGCTCAACCCGCTCTATACCGTGGGCCGGCAATTGGCCGAGACCATGACAACCCATTTGCCGATCACGCCGGCCGAGGCACGCAAGCGCGCCATTGGCTGGCTTGATCTGGTGGGTATTCCGGCGGCGGCGCAACGGATTGATTCCTACCCGCATGAATTTTCAGGCGGCATGCGCCAGCGCGTGGTGATTGCGCTGGCGCTTTGTGCGGAACCGCGCCTGATCGTGGCGGATGAACCGACCACGGCCTTGGATGTTTCCATCCAGGCGCAGATCATCGCGCTATTGAAATCACTCGCCCGCGAAAAAGGCACGGCGATGATGCTGGTGACGCATGATATGGGCGTTATCGCGGAAACCGCTGATCGCGTGGCCGTGATGTATGCCGGGCGCATCGCGGAGATTGGGCCCGTGCGCAATGTGGTGAAGCAGGCAAGCCATCCCTATACGGTGGGGCTCATGGGCTCCATCCCGCCCTTGGATCGGCGCGTTGAACGCCTGGCGCAGATTGATGGCGCCATGCCACGGCTTTCGGCCATCCCCAAAGGCTGCGCCTATAACCCGCGCTGCCCCAAGACCTTCGCGCGCTGCACGGAAGACCGGCCGGATTTGCTGCCGGCGGGTGCCACGCAAGCCGCCTGCTGGCTCTACGCGGGGGAGGGCAAGACCAATGGCTGATACCCCGATGCTGGAACTGCGCGATGCTGCGCGGTATTTCGATGTCTCCCGCCCTGTCTTGCAGCGCGTGATTGCGGGTGAGGGAAAGCGCCTGCTGCGCGCCGTGGATGGTGTGAGCCTTTCCGTGCCAAAGGGCCGCACCCTGTCCTTGGTGGGTGAATCTGGCTGCGGCAAATCCACCGTGGCGCGGCTGGCGGTTGGGCTTTACCGGCCAAGCGCCGGCCAGGTGATGTTTGATGGTCGGGATTTGGCCGAAGCCCGTGCCGCATCCGATCAACGCCGACGGATGCAAATGATTTTCCAGGACCCTTACGCCTCGCTCAATCCGCGCTGGCGCGTCAGGGATATCATTGCCGAACCGCTGCGTGCCTTCCGCCTGCTTGCCAGCCGCGCGGCAGAAGAAGCGCGGGTTGCGGAATTGCTGACGCAGGTGGGTCTATCGCCGCTGGATGGGCACAAATTCCCGCATGAATTCTCTGGCGGGCAGCGCCAACGCATTTCCATCGCCCGCGCGCTGTCTTCCAATCCGGAATTTCTGGTTTGCGATGAACCGACCTCGGCGCTGGATGTTTCGGTGCAGGCGCAAATCCTGAATTTGATGAAGGAATTGCAGTCCCGCATGGGGCTTACTTACCTTTTCATCAGTCATAACTTGGCCGTGGTGCGCCAAGTCAGTGACCAGATCGGTGTTATGTATCTGGGCCGCATCGCCGAATTGGCGCCGGCGGAAAGCCTGTTCCGCCGCCCACGCCACCCCTATACGCGCGCGCTGATGGAAGCGATACCGGATCTGGACATGACCGGGCGCGCGCGGATTCCGGTGGGGGGGGAGGTACCCAGCCCAATCAACCCACCAACGGGCTGCGCCTTCCATCCGCGCTGCCCTCTGGCGGGCCCGCGCTGCAAGGCGGAAAGGCCGGAATTGAAGCCAGCGGGGGATGCCATGGTGGCTTGCCACGCGGTGGAAGAAGGGCGGGATTA
>JBEDHL010000293.1:0-6055 GCA_041174145.1 Pseudomonadota bacterium | reverse complement strand
GCATCGCCGCCCCTCACTGATTTTAACATGGCACTCATTGCGCCGCGGCTTGAGTACCGGCTGGGGTCAGGCGCTGGCAGGCGCGATCAAGCAGCGCCACCGCCTCATCCGCATCCGCTTCGGTGATGATCAAGGGCGGCGCCAAGCGCAGCACATTCATCCCCGCCGCAACGGTCAGCAGCCCTTCCGCGACAGCGGCATTCTGCATTTCGCCATTATTGACCTCAGGCCGCAGCTTCAGGCCAAGCAGCAGGCCCGCGCCGCGCACATCTTCAATCACCGCAGGATGCTTGGCGGCAAGACCAAGCAGGCCGCGCCACAAATGGCGCGCCACCTGATCCACGCGGTCCAGGAAGCCGGGGGCGGAAACCACATCCATCACCGCATTGCCGGCGGCGCAGGCCAAAGGCCCACCGCCATAGGTCGAACCATGCGTGCCGGCCTTCAAATGCTTGGCCACATGTTCCTTGGCGAAAATGCCACCCAGCGGGAAGCCGCCGCCAATGCCTTTGGCGGAGGACATCACATCCGGTTCAATGCCGGCCCATTGATGGGCCCACATCTTGCCGGAACGGCCCATGCCGGTCTGCACTTCATCCATCGCCAGCAGCAGGCCGTATTCATCGCACATGGCGCGCAATTCACGCAGGAAGCGCAGCGGCGCAGGGCGCACGCCGCCTTCACCCTGCACGGGTTCAATCATCACGCCGGCGGTATTGGGACCAATCGCATCGCGCACCGCATTCATATTGTCGAAGGGCACATGGTCGAAGCCTTCAACCGGCGGGCCGAAGCCGGCCAAGTATTTCTCATTCCCCGTGGCGGCCAGTGCCGCCATGGTGCGGCCATGGAAGGCACCATCGAAGCAGATCAGTCGGTAGCGTTCCGGATGGCCGTTTTCCGCATGGTATTTGCGGACCGCCTTGATCATGCCCTCATTCGCTTCGGCGCCGGAATTGCAGAAAAACACGCTATCGGCGAAGGAATTATCCACATGCCGCTGCGCGAGGCGTTCAGCCTGCGGGATGCGATAGAGGTTGGAGGCATGAATGATCTTGCCCGCCTGTTCCGCAATCACCCGCGTCAGATGCTGGTGCCCATGGCCAAGCGAGGAGGTCGCGATGCCCGCGCCGAAATCCAGGAAACGTCGGCCATCCTCCGTCCAAAGTCGCGCGCCTTCGCCCCGCTCAAAAGCAAGGTCGGCACGGTTATAGGTCGGCATCAGGGCGGGAATCACGTTTCCAGTCTCCGCAACAAACCGGCCCGCGCGGGGCGACCACCGCCCCGCCAAGAACCGGAAAGCGGAAACTTGCCGGAAAAGCGCGCAAGATGAAAGGGGCGGGCTATTCGCCGATATTCAATAGCGCGCCCCTGACCCGCGCGGCCTGGAATTGCGCCATGAAAAGCCAAGCGGCGAGGCCAAGCCAGATCAGATCCAACCCGAAGGCATAGGCCAGATGATCCCAGGCAATCCGCCCTTCCAGCAGGGCGGCGCGCATGCCTTCAAACACATGGCTTGCCGGGATGGCGAGTGAGACCGGCTGCAACCAGCCAGGCAGTACCGAAACCGGGTAGAAAACCGCCGAAAATGGCGCGAGACCGAACAGCACGCCCCAAGCGAGCGCTTCCGCCCCCGCGCCGTGTCGTAGTATCAAGGCGGTCACGCCAAGCGCCACCGCCCAGCCCATGGCCATGAGTGCGGTGAAATAAAGCACCAAAGCCGGCCCTAAGGCCCAGATCCCAAAGCCATAAAGCAGGAAGGCCAGGATAATGGCCGGGCCAACGCCAATCGCGGTGCGCAGGATGCTCATGGCAACCAGGCCCGCCACCAATTCATGCGGGCGCAAAGGGGCCACGAAAATATGGCCCAGATTGCGCGACCAGATTTCCTCCAGGAAGGAAATGGCGAAGCCCATTTGGCTGCGGAGTGTTACCTCCCACAGCAGCACGCCGCCCAGCAGCACCCCGGCTGTGACAGATGCGGTATTATTCTGCACGCCAGCGAGCCAAGCAGTGACAAAGCCCCAGACCAGCATCTGCAAGACGGGCCAATACATCAATTCCAAAACGCGCGGCCAGGAACGCCGGTAAAGCGCCAAATGCCGATAGACCAGCCCCCAAATGCGCCGCATGGCCCCGCTCATGCCGCGCGCCCCTGGCCGCGGGCGATATCCAGAAACACCTGTTCCAGATCATCGCGGCCATAACGCGCGATCAGATCGGCGGGGCTGCCTTGGTCCACAATGCGCCCGCCCTTCAGCATCAGCACGTGATCCGCAAGCCGTTCGACTTCCGCCATGTTATGGCTGGCGAGCAGAATGGCCGCGCCGGTTTCAGCGCGGTATTCCTCCAAAAGGGTCCGCACCCAATCGCCCGTATCGGGGTCAAGGCTTGCGGTGGGTTCATCCAGCAGCAGCAATTCCGGGCGATTGATCAAGGATTTCGCAATGGCCACGCGGGTTTTCTGGCCCGCTGAAAGCTGCCCCGCTGGGCGATCCAGAAAGCCAGTCAATTGCAGCCTTTCGGCCAATTCGGCGATCCGTTCCTTGGCCTTGGGCACGTTATAGAGATGTGCATAAACGTGAAGGTTTTCGGCAACCGTCAGACGATGCGGCAGCGCGACATAGGGGGAAGAAAAATTCATCCGCGCCAGGGCGGCGAAGCGATCCCGCGCCATATCATGGCCGAGCACCAGCACGCGCCCGGCACTTGGTACCAAAAGGCCGAGCAGCATGGCGATGGTGGTGGATTTGCCCGCCCCATTGCCCCCCAATAGCGCCCAGGTGCTGTCGGCGGGCTGGCTGAAATCCAGCCCCGCCACGGCGGGCGGGTCGCTGTCTTTATAGGTTTTCGTCAGGCCCTGGGCCTCGATGGCGGGAAGCGGCATGGGGGGCATATCGGCGCAAAGCGGCGTTTCGCCAAGCCGCAGCCTCAACCCAAGGGGCGTTGGCTTTCGATCAGGCGGCCTTGGAACATGCGGATGCCGGCTTCCCAGCCCCAGGCGATGGCGGCGGGGCTATCTGCGCCTGCCAAGACCACGTGCTCGGCCGGATAGGCAATCCGGTCGCGTAAAACGGCGTCGGCGTTGCTATTGGCGGTCGGGAAATCATAAGACCAGATAAGGCGCAGGAAGGCGAAGCCGGCGCGCAGGCTTGGCAAAGCCAATGCCGCCATGGGGCCCGATGCCTCAAGGATCAGTCTATATCCCCGCGCATTCAGGAATTTGCGCGCCAGAAGGAAAAGTTCTGGGGCGGCCAATACATCGCTGGCATTGAAAGCGATGAGCAGTTTCTGGCGCTGACTTTGCGGAATTAAGGCATCAAGCCTGAGGAAGGCCGGTGCAAAAATACTCTCAACCCGCAAAGGCAAAGCCGTGGCGCGCATATCCCGTAATTCCTGCGGGCGTGCCAGATCGCTCAACTGACGCTCATCAATGGCGCTGAGGAGGCGTTCCGCAAAGGCTTTGGGCAGCGACAGATCCGCCCTTTCCATGAGCCTTTCGCATATTTGGGGCAGATTGACGCGACGATCTTCCCATAACAGGCGGGTATTTGCGCCGCCGGGTTCCAGCCACACGATGCGTTGTCGGCGCACAAAAGTGCTTAAATCCACCCCAGCCAAGGCCCGTTCGGCGGCGGCGATGGCCGCGCCATCGGGTTGCTCATCCCCCGATTGCTTAAGGCCGATGGCACCCAGGGCCGTGGTGAAGCCAAGGCTATCATGCACTAGCGCCAATACCGCAGCAGCTTGTGCCGGCAGGCGCAGCATTTGCACGGCGTGGTTTGCTTCTTCCTCCCCCAGCATGGAAAAAAGCGCTGCGCGGTGCTCTTCCAGGGCCGCGGCGGCATTCGGCAGACCAAGGGCCACAAGATCACCGCCGGGGAGCTTGAAGCTTTTCACTCTGGCGGTGCTGTTCAACGGCTCCCAGCTGGTGCGCAATAGCGCTGCCTGATTGCCAAGCCTTCTTGCCCTTGGCAGGGCCGAAAAGCGCAGCATGAGCACAAGCCTTTCTTCCCCCAAGGCCACGGCATCGCGCACGGTGATGGAAAGAGCCACCGCGCTATTCATTTCTTCTGGGATGCTGCCGGGCTTATCGAATCCGGAACGCATGGTTTTCATGCTGAAGCCTTGGGCAGAACGGCTTCCAGCAAATGCGGCATATGGCAGCCCATCCGCCCGGATGCTGCTGCGGCAAGCCCACGATTGAGGCATTCCGCGCGGGTGCAGCCTTGCGCCTCAGGGCATAGGTTCATTCGCCGGGCGGCGACCAAATCCTCAACCCAAGGGCCGCCATAATGCTGAATGCCAAGGCCCAAGCCGAAACTTATCGCTGCATCTCCATCACAGGCATCCAGAATGAGGCGTGAGGGATCAAGCCGCGCGAAAAGCTTCGCGCTTGTTCTTTCCGTGAGTTCTTCGCACCATTCCAGTAGCAGAAAATCCGCAGGAAGCGCTTGCAGGTTAAGCAAGGTGAGCGCCGCGGCAGATAGCCCCGTAATGGCTATGCCCCAGGCATCCCTTTTCAAAAAAGCCCTGCGCGCCGCCAGATTTTCAAGGCTGATTGCTTCATGCAGGGCGAGCGTTGCGTATAGCGCTGTGCTGGTGGCGGCTTCCCCGGCATCCACGTTATTTTCAGATACTTCAGGAAGAAGTGCCGCCAGCATATCTACCAAAAGGGGGGCAGCCAGCGCGCCGCCCAGAAGCCCGTTTCGGCTTTCGGGTTCGCCTAAGGCCGCCAGGAGTTTTTCCTGAAAATCCGATTGCGCATGGCGCAGCAGCGATGGATCCTCAGCATAATTACCAAGGGCCTGCCGCAGCGCCGCAGTATCCAAGGCAAGGCGCTGGAGCCGCAGCGCTGGATCACCTTGTGCGGAAAGCGTCACATAGCTTCGTCGCGCCACCACCTGGGCCAAATTGATCCGGCCAAGCCTGGCCTCCAGCCCAAGCAGTGAGACTGGAGCAGGGGCAGGCAGATCCAGGAATTTGGGCGCAGGAACCGCGCCCAGCAAGCCACCAAGCACTGCCATTGATTGCGGAAGCGGCAATAGCTGGACCTGGCTTTCGGGTAGTAATTTGCTGATCAGCGCATGGAGCCTTTCGGCTTCGGGGGTAGGTGCTTCGGTCAGCAGCCAGTCATCCGTGGCGATTTCCAGTAGTGAACCGCCCTTCAGATCGGCAGTCTCTCGTAAAAGACAGAAGATGATCCGTTGCAGTTCGGGCTGATGCCCTGGCGCCACCCGAAGGGCCGCACGCCCGTCCCTTGGGCGCATGGCGCGCCGAAGCGCCTCCGTGATCGAAGCTGGGCTGGTGCGCGATGCGCCGGCAGGAAACTGATCAGAGTCCATGATTGATGTAATCATTAGCAGAATTTCACTAGCGCCGGGTATACGAAGTCTAAAAAATGCGCTGCTTTGGTTTCGGCGCTTCGCCCAGGCATGCGACAAATTCTTGTGCGAAGCTTCTTGACCCCTTCGCTTGGGTAAAAAAATCTCTATATTAACTTTACTTCATGCGGGGAGATCCGGAGTCCAATGCGTCGACCAGCTTTTCTTCTGACCGTTTTAGCGGCCTTTGCCATGGCTTTGGTGCCGGTCCTGGCCGATGCCAAGCCGGGGGGCAATTCGTCTTCCGGCAGCCGTGGCAGCCGGACCTATAGCGCGCCGCCGCCGACCCAAACGGCGCCTAATTCGGCACGCCCGATGGAACGCACCGCGACCCAGCCTTCCAGCCCGCAACAGGCTGGCGCCCCCGCGCGCCCCGGCATGCCGCCACAGGCGCAGCCACAGCGGTCCTTCATGGGCGCCTTGGCGGGTGGCCTGCTGATGGGCGGGCTGATCGGCATGATGTTCGGCGGCGGTTTGTTCGGCGGTGCCGGCGGTTTTGCCGCGCTGCTTGGCATGCTGCTGCAAGTTGCGCTGATTGGCGGGCTGATCTGGCTGGCCTTCCGGATCTTCCGTCGCCGCCAGCCGGCCCCTGCCATGGCTGGTCCTTCCGGCTACGCGCGGCAGATGGAACCCGCCCCGATGGGCGGGACCGCTGGAGGTGGCACTTATGC
>JBEDHL010000292.1:0-17244 GCA_041174145.1 Pseudomonadota bacterium | reverse complement strand
TGATGCCAATCGCGCCGGCGCGCCAATTGATAGTTTCCTGGAAGGCCCATGCTTTGATCGCGCCGGGCGCTTTCTGGTCACCGATATCCCAAATGGCCGCATCCTGCTGGTCGGTCCCGGTGATGGTTGGGACGTGCTGGCGGAATATGAGGGCTGGCCGAATGGCCTGGCCCTTGGTACCGATGATGCGCTGTTGATTGCCGATTATCGCCATGGGCTTCTCAGCCTTGATCCAGCGCGCGGTTCCATCACGCCGCTATTGGAACATGTCGGCAGCGAAGGCTTTCTTGGCCTGAATGATGTGACGCTTGGCGCGAATGGCGCGATTTTCTTCACCGACCAAGGCCAGACCGGCCTGCAGGACCCGCGTGGGCGGGTTTATCGGCTATCGCCAGATGGCCGGCTGGATCGGCTGATCTCCAACGGCCCGAGCCCCAATGGCATAGCGCTGAATAAGGCCGGCACGCATTGTTATGTGGCGATGACCCGTTCTTGTGAGGTCTGGCGCTTCGCGCTCCGCGGGGACGCCATTGTGGGCAAGGCTAATCTGTTCTTCCGCACGCCGGCCGGCACATCCGGGCCCGATGGCATGGCGGTGGATGTGCATGACAGGCTTTTCATCGCCAATCCCGGCCATGGCATGGTCTGGGGCGTTGATCCGCATGGCGTGCCGCTTTTCGCGCTGGACTGCCGGCCCTTTGGCCGCATGCCCACCAATTGCTGCTTCGCGCCGGATGGCATCACGCTACTGATCACGGAAAGCCAATCTGGCCAGGTTTTGGCGGCAGAAATCCCGCCGCCCTGAACCGAGCTTACGTCACCCGGTCCAATTCCTGTTCCGTCATACCGCCAGGCACCAGGGCCATGGGGATTTTCAGGCGGGATGCGTGGCGGCCTGTCAGCGCGGAAATCAGCGGCCCCGGCCCGCTACTGCCGGTTGCCATGGCCAGCACCAGGATGGAAATGCGCGGGTCTTCGTCGATCAAGGAAAGCAATTCTTCCCGCGCTTCGCCTTCGCGGATGATCAGCATGGGCATGCCGCCGGTAATCTCACTGACATGAGAGGCAAGGCCCGCGAGCAGGCGCTCAGCCTCGGCGCGGCGTTCTTCCTGCATCATCACGCCAACGCCGGCCCATTCCACCAACTCCACCGGTTCCAGCACGCGCAGCAGCGCCACGCGCCCACCGCCTTTGCGGGCGCGCAGGCAGGCATAGCGCAGCGCCACTGCCTGTTCGGCGCTGTCATCCACCACCACCAGGAAAACGCGATCCCGTTTGGCCTTGCTGGTGGCGGCGGCGGCTTCTTCAGTATCGGGCATCAATTCCTCCTGAACAGCACGCTGCCGAGCCAGCCTGCCAGTACCGCCAAAACAATACATAGCACGCCGTAAAGCAGCGGTTGGCCACGCGCGAGGGAAGCAATCTCCGCCGCCGAGCCCACGCGTTCGAGGCGCAGCGATAATTCCTGCCGCGCGATCACGCGCCCTTCGCGGGCCAAAAGCACCTCAATTTGATAATCGCCGGTTTGCACCGTGGCGGGGAAGGAAATGCGCGCGCTGAAAAGCCGTTCGCCTGCCCGCGCAACAGGGGCGGCATATTCCTGCCAGCGGCCATCGGCTTGCTTCAATTCCAAAAGGGCCGCGCGAAAGCTGGGGTTGCGATTGCCTTCACTGCGCAGGCGAAGGTTATCAAAGCCCAGGCGATATTGCCGCCTTTCATCCTCGGGCAGAATTTCCCAGACGCGGCGCGTGCCAGTCAGGGCATAAAAGCCCGGCACTTCGGGAAAGCGCGTGGAAGGGCCATTCAGCCAAATGCCCAGCACATTGATCTTGCGCCGTACCACCACGCCCTGGGTCGGGCCGGTGGCTACCACAATCAAATCTTCTGGCGGGTCGCCGCCAAGCGGGTTTTGCGTGGCGCCAAAGACCAGCACGGAAGCGCCGGTGAAGCCGGTGCTGATTTCAACCCTATCCGTGGAAAGTTCTGCTGTAATGGGCTGGCCAAAGGAAGCGGCAGGCGCAATCAGCACGCCAAGCAGGAACAGCGCGCGCGCCCAGGCCTTCATGAAATCGGGCCAAGGGTGAAGGCGCGGCTTGGCGTTTGCAGCAGATTCCAGGCGAGACCAAAAGCAACCGCCAGCACCAATAAGCCAAGCAGGGCGCGGGTTTCCTCACCACGCAGTTTGGTGCCCATGGCGGCGCCAAACTGCGCGCCCGCTACGCCGCCGGCCAGCAACAACAGCGTCAGCACAATATCCACGCTGCCCACCTGCCAGGCCTGTAACAGCGTGACATTGGCCGAGACAAAAACCACCTGAAACAGCGATGTGCCAATCACAATCGCGGTCGGCATGCCAAGGATGTAAATCATCGCCGGCACCAGCATGAAGCCGCCACCCACCCCCATGATGGCGGAGAGTATGCCAATGCCAAAGCCAATCAACAGCGGCGGAATAACCGAAATATACAGCCTGGAATCGCGAAAGCGCAGCTTGAAGGGCAGGCCATGCAGCCAGGTATGTTCATGGAGCTTGCGCCGTGGCGCCGTGCCGCGCCGGCGCCGGAGCAAGGCCGTGACGCTTTCACGCACCATCAAGGCGCCAACAATGCCAAGGATCACCACGTAAAATAGCGAGACCGCGATATCCACCTGGCCCCAGCGCTTGAGAAGCGCAAAGATCTGCACACCAAGTGCGGAACCAACCAGCCCGCCCGCAAATAGCGTGAGCCCCATGCGCCAATCCACATTGCCGCGGCGCCACTGTGCAATCAGGCCAGAGATCGAAGCACCCAGCGTTTGATTGGCGCCAGACGCCACCGCAACAGGGGATGGAATGCCAATCAGCATCAAAAGGGGCGTCAGCAAAAACCCGCCGCCCACACCGAAAAGCCCTGAAAGCCAGCCCACGCCAAAGCCGATGCCAAGCAGCAGCAGGGCATCTACACTCATTTCAGCGATGGGCAGGTAGACCTGCATCGCGATTCCAATCAGTCCAAACGTGAGCCTTGGGCGAAGCTTCGACCTTGCGGCGCAACCCCGCAAGAGGCTTTATCGGCGCGTTACAAGGCAGGAATGCGGCAGGGGCGTTATCGCCGCGTGACGATGGCGACCAGCGACAGGAAAACGAGGCCCAAAAGCGCGAAGCCGGCAATGGCGAAGGGCGGGCCAATGCCATCCGCCAAGGCGCCGAGTACCAGCACGCCGAGCGGCCCAGTGCCGATGCAGGTGGTGGTCAGGCCCAGAATGCGCGAACGCGCCTCAACCGGTGCTTCCATCATCACAATGCCGGTTTGCAGGCTGGCAAAGGCCGCCGTGCCAAAGCCACCCAGCATCAGGAACAGCGCCGCAAACCATAATGAGGGGGCGAGTGCCGCCAGCACCAGCACGGACAGAAAGGCAGTGGACCCGAAAAGCAACAAGCGCCTGCCCGCTTGCGGCCCGCTCCTGAGCGCCAAGGCAAGCCCCGAAATCAGCGCGCCAAGTGGTTCAGCGGCAGCCAGGAAGCCGATTTCAATGGCGCTTGCGCCAAAGGCGCGGTCGCCAAAGGCCGGCAGGATGGAATTGTAGGAAAAGCCGAAAATATTCATCACCAAAGTCACGCCAAGCACGGCGCGCAAGGCAGGATGGGCAAGGGCGATCCGCAAAGCCTCAGCCACTTCGGCAAAAAGACGGCGCGGCACCAGGGCGCGGCGCGGTTGGCTGTAAGAAACCGTGGCAACCAAGCCAAGCGCCACAAGATAAATCACCGAGGCAATGCCGTAAGCCGCAGTGACGCCAAGGGTTTCATACAAAACCCCACCCAGCATCGGCCCCAGCATGCGGGTCGTGCTGCCCGTTGTAGTATCGAATGCAACAGCGGGCACAATGCGTTCCGGTCCCGCAGTTTCTGCCACCATGCGCCGGCGTGTGGCCAATTCATTGGTCCAAACCAGCCCGCCGATCAGGCCATTGATCCATAAATGCCAAAGCGAAAGCCAGCCCAGCGCGGAAAGCGTGGCGATGGAAATGGCGCCAAGCGCCGTCAGCACCTGGCCGGCCATCAGCAAATATTTGCGATTGAGGCTTTCCGCCACCGCGCCCGAAAGCGCGCCCATCAGTAGCATGGGCAAAGCGCGCGCCATCAGTACCAGCGAAACCGCAAAGGCGGAGCGCGTGAGGTGATAGGCGTAAAGCCCGCTGACCAGCATTTCCACCCAACGCATGGAATTGGTCAGCCCACCCGCACCCCAAAGCTTCAGAAAGGTGCTGTCACTGAGCAAGACGCGCAGCGGTGACGGCTGCGCAGTTTGGGGTATCGCGGGGTCAGTCATGAAACCGCGCGATACCCTTCAGTTTCAATAGCCTGAATCACCAAGATGCAGCAGCGGGAAGGCGCTGAAGACATGCGGCGCATTAGTGGCCAGCGCCCCGGAATGAATGAAGCTTGGGTTGAGTTCGCTGAACTTGGTGGCCCCAAGCAAACCCATCGTGGTGTAGATCTCGGTTTCCATGATTTCGAGCATGCGCTGCACACCCGCCGCGCCATCGGCAGCCAGCGCATAGCAGTAAAGCCGCCCAAGCCCGACCAGATCGGCACCCAGGCAAAGCGCCTTCACCACATCCGTGCCGCGCGAAAAACCGCCATCAATCCAAACCTTGGCGCGGCCAGCAACGGCCTGCACGACTTCGGGCAGCACATCCATCGCCCCCCGGCCATGATCCAACTGCCGACCGCCATGGTTGGAAACATAGACAACATCAACGCCATGTTCGCAGGCCAGCTTGGCGTCTTCGGCGGTCGCAATGCCCTTCAGGATGACAGGCATTTTGTACTTGGCCTTGAAGCGATCAATCTGCTTCCAGGAAAGGGCGGCTTGGAATTCAATGCCCTGCACCCGCGCGCGCCAGGGCTTGGCGAAGCGGCGCGCGATATCGCGTTCGCGCCGGCTATAGACGGCCGTGTCCACGGTGAAGCAGAAGGCATCATAGCCCGCCGCGACGGAACGATCCGCGTAATCATCAATGAAGCTGTCATCGCCGCGCACATAAAGCTGGAAGACCTTGGACCCCGGCGTATTCGCTGCGGTTTCCTCAAGGCCAGGCTTGGTGACGGAAGAAACAATCAGCGGCACGCCGAAGGCCGAAGCCCCCTGCCCCGCTGTGGCCGCGCCATTGGCGCCGAAGCTTTCCAAGCCCCCCACCGGCGCCAGCGCCACGGGCAGGCGGATTTTCTTGCCGAAAACTTCCGACGTTGTGTCTATGTTGGAGACATCGCGCAAAACACGCGGGCGGAACGCGAGTGTGTCCAGCGCCAGGCGATTGCGGCGCATGGTGGTTTCGGTTTCCGTCGCCCCGGTCAGGTAATCCCAGATGTTGGCATCGAGCCGATTTTTCGCCGCCTTGGCGAATTCGTGCATCGTCAGGAGTTTGCCTTCAGTCTCACTCAACATTTTCTGTCTTCCTCAATGATCAACCAGCCAAAAAATCACGCGTCCAGCGCGCGTAATCATCTTCCCGCATCGCCGCCTTCATCAGCGCCGCATCCGCAAGCCCAGGCAGTTTCCCGGGCGGCGTGCCATCGCGCAAGGCCTTCAGCGTGGCATGCACGGCGGCCATGGCGGCGAAACTCGGCGCATGGCCTTGCAGCGCGATCCGCACGCCATGGGCGGCAAGCTTTGGCTTATCAGCCAGTGCGGGCGGCGTGCCCCCCAGCATCAGCGGCACCCCGCCGGCGGCTTCCTGAAGTGCGCCAAGCTGCGCCCAATCCGTGACCCCCGTATAGAACAGCGCATCGGCGCCCGTCTTGGCATAGGCACGGGTGCGGCGGACGGCTTCGTCCAGCCCCACGAGATTGACCGCGCTGGTGCGCGCCACAATCACCAGCGATGCGTCTTCCCGCGCGCTCAGCGCCGCATGGATTTTGCCAAGCCCCGCTTCAAGGGTGAGCAAGCCAGGTTCGCCAGCGCCATGGGCGCGGGGCAGGTCGGTATCTTCAATGGTGAGCGCCGCAACACCGGCGGTTTCCAATTCCTGCACGGTGCGCATGACATTAAGCGCATTGCCATAGCCATGATCGGCATCCACCATCAGCGGCGGCGCCCCGGCGCGGCAGATGCGCCGCGCTTGTTCCGCGAATTCCGTCAGTGTCACCAGGATCAGGTCAGGCGCGCCCAGAACAGCGATGGAGGCGATGGAACCGGCGAACATGGCGGTTTCAAAGCCCAGATCAGTCGCGATTCGCGCCGCGATCGGGTCATGTACTGAGGCCGGGTGCATACAGGCATCCCCGGCCAAGATTGCGCGAAAACGCGCGCGTCGCGCCGAGGTACTCATCACAGCGGCATCCCCTTCCCTTGCTGGGCTGAGTTTGCAACCGCGCGCCGGGCGGGGCAACCCTGGGGGCGATCGGGCGCTAGACCATAATGAGTTGAATAAGCGCCAGCAGGAACAACAACATGGATAGGACAACACCTATCCCAAGCCCGATGAAGCTGATCGTCACGAGAAGCTTCTGATTGCTGGGCTGCCTAGCTTCGGGCGAAATCAGCAACCCCTGCGCGCGCGGGGTAACATAGGTGAAGGCAGCGGCTTCTAGCGTGACCTCAGACCCATGGGATCCGGCCAGGCGTTTGAACGGTAACGGCATAACACAACCTCCGGTAGCATTATTACCGGATTTTCCGATTTCGTGTCAATGTTAACCGGAATAAAAATCTAACTATCGCTATTTAAACGCCGCATATCGGCCAAAAGTGCCCTGATCGCCCCTAATTGTTCGCGTGCGGCTTCAGGGTCGGCGGCTTCATTCATGGTGCCACCTGCGCTGCGCCATATCTGGAAGGCAAAGCGCCCCTTGCTGGAAAGGCTGGCCGGATGGCCAGTGCCGTCCAATTCACGAGAGACAATATCGAGTAAAGCGCCGAATTGTTCCGCCACTTCGCCTGCGGAAAGCGGTGCCTGTGCAATGGTTTCTGCAGCGCTGCGCGGCATATCGGGCATTAATTCCAAAAGCGCGAGATCAAGTGCCAGCAACAAGCGTTTCAAGGTTTCATGGCGCGGGCGTGTTTTGCCGGTTTCCCAATCAGCCACGGTCGCTTGTGAAGCGCCAATCAAATCGCCAAGCGCTGCCTGCGATAATCCTTTTGCCCGACGCGCGCGGCGCAGGCGTCGGGACCATTCCGGCACGCTCGAATCGGGTATCCGTAAAGCCATAGCGCTAGTCACCATTGACTCCGAAGCAAGTCCAAGGGGTTCTTCCTATAATTTGAAAAGCGTTCACGGTCTTACCGTATATAGCTGATTTAGAATTGTTTTTGGACAAATTAACGAAATTTTTATCTCACGGATAAACGATTTTTTCAATCAAAAAGCAAAATTTGAGTCGCTCAGAGAATGTATTATGAGTAGAAGATACAGCCATTGCGCGAGAATTGCTGTGGCCTTTCTTTTGGCGCTATCCGCAAGCCTCAAATAACGCGTCGCTTCAACACCATCGAAGGTGAACAAAAGGCGTGTGGCCTTTGCGAATAGGACGACATTTTCTGTGGCGGAGGAGTGATAAAGCACCGGGGGCCGCATCAGCGATTCACTATTGCGTGAGCGACGCTAAGGCAGCGGCGAAGGACAAACAGAAAAAGCATTTTTGGAAAAATGGCGCGCCCGAAAGGATTCGAACCTCTGACCCCCAGATTCGTAGTCTGGTGCTCTATCCAGCTGAGCTACGGGCGCCCTTGATGTCGGGACGGATAGCGGAGCAACGCCAAAGGCGCAACCCCGCAACCGTCGTTAAAATGTCATGCGGCGAGTTTATCCAATTCACGCACCACCGCTTCACCCATAACCGTGGTGCCAACGCGCGCCATGCCGGCTTGCATAATGTCAGCGGTACGCAGCCCACCTGACAGCACTTTTTCCACCGCAGCTTCGACCAGCCGCGCATCTTCTTCCATGCCGAAGGACCAGCGCAGCAGCATGGCGAAGGAAAGGATCTGCGCACAAGGGTTGGCAATGCCCTTGCCGGCGATATCGGGCGCCGAGCCATGCACGGGTTCATAGAGCGCGTGACGGCGCCCAGAAGCATCCAGAGCGCCCAGCGTGGCCGATGGCAGCATACCGAGCGAGCCGGTCAGCGCGGCGGCCAAATCAGACAGCACATCGCCAAACAAATTGGACCCCAGGATCACGTCAAACTGCTTGGGCCGAGAGCAAAGCTGCATGGCGCAATTATCTGCATACATGTGTTCAAGTTCGACATCGGGGAATTCGGCCTTGCCGATTTCACCAACCACGGCGCGCCATAGGCGGCCGGATTGCATGACATTCGCCTTTTCAACGCTGGTCACCTTATTGCGACGCTTGCGCGCCAGATCAAAGGCAATGCGCGCCACGCGGGCGATTTCATCTTCCGTATAGACTTCCGTATCAATGCCGGTGCGCTTGCCCTTGGCATCCGTATGAATGCCGCGCGGTTCACCGAAATAAATGCCGCCCGTGCTTTCACGCACAATCATCACATCAAGGCCACGCACCAAATCAGCCTTCAGCGACGAAGCATCCACCAGCGCGTCAAGCACCACGGCCGGGCGTAGATTAGCGAAAAGGCCAAGATCCTTGCGCAGCCGCAGCACGCCCAATTCCGGGCGCTTATCGAAGGGCATGGAATCCCATTTCGGCCCGCCAACGGAGCCGAACAGCACGGCATCCGCGGACTTGGCGCGTTCCACCGTTTCATCCGAACAGGGCGTGCCCTGCGCATCCAGCGCCGCACCGCCCACCAGGCCTTCTTCGATGTTGAAGGAGACATGGCGGCGGCGATCCATCCAATCCACCACGCGGCGCACTTCGCGCATCACTTCGGGGCCAATCCCGTCGCCGGGCAGGATAAGAAGCTTCTTGTTCGATGACATGGCGTTGTCCTTCTGGCCCCGGCTTTGCACGCCGGGGCATTATTCAATCAGGCGTAAAGCCAGGGCTGGGCGGCGCGCTGGCGCGTTTCAAAACTATCAATCGCGGGTGCGTGCTGCATGGTCTGGCCGATATCATCCAGGCCATTCAGCATCAGATGGCGGCGCAGCGGGTCAATCTGGAAGGGAATTTCCTCCCCATTCGGGCGCACCACCACTTGGCGTTCCAGATCAACGCTGATGCGCGCATTACCGCCCATCTTCGCGTCTTCCATCAGCTTTTCGCAAATCTCGCGCGGCAGGCGCACCGGCAGCACGCCATTCTTGAAGCAGTTATTGTGGAAGATATCGGCGAAATCAGGTGCGATCACGCAGCGAATGCCAAAATCCAGCAAGGCCCAGGGCGCGTGTTCACGAGAAGAACCGCAGCCGAAATTCTCAAACGCAATCAGGACTTCCGCCTTGCGATAAGGTTCCTGATTAAGCACGAAATCCGGATTTTCAGTGCCATCTTCCTTGAAGCGGAAATTGGCAAACAGATTCTTCCCGAAGCCGAGACGGCTGATGGATTTCAAGAACCGCGCCGGGATGATCTGGTCCGTATCGACATTCGCCTTGGGCAAAGGTGCCGCGATACCGGTAAGCTTGGTGAAGGCTTGCATCTTACAGCGCTCCCTTCGGCTGATAATCACGCACATCGGCCAGATGACCGGCCACCGCCGCCGCCGCCGCCATGGCGGGGCTCAACAGATGGGTCCGCCCGCCGGGGCCCTGGCGCCCTTCAAAATTGCGGTTGGAGGTGCTGGCGCTGCGCTGACCGGGCGTGAGTTTATCCGGGTTCATGCCAAGGCACATGGAACACCCCGCTTCGCGCCATTCAAAGCCCGCTTCGCGCAGAATGCGATCCAGCCCTTCCGCTTCCGCCTGCTTCTTCACGAGGCCAGAACCAGGCACGACCAGCGCGCGCACATGATCGGCAACCTTGCGGCCCTTGGCGATGGCGGCGGCGGCGCGGATGTCTTCGATACGGCTATTGGTGCAGGAACCGACGAAAACCACATCCACCTTCAGATCGGTCAGGCGTTGGCCGGGCGTCAGGCCCATATAGTCAACCATGCGCTGCAATTGCGCGCGCTTCGCTTCATCGCCCTCATCCGCCGGGTTCGGCACAATGCCGGTGATCGGCAGCACCGCCTCAGGGTTGGTGCCCCAAGTCACTTGCGGCGCGATTTCATGCGCGGCGAGCCGCAATTCCTTGTCGAAATGCGCACCCGCATCGGAAGGCAGCGTCTTCCACCATTCCAGTGCGCGCTTGAAGGCTTCACCCTTCGGGCCATTCGGCGTTTTGGCGATATAATCAAAAGTGGTTTGGTCCGGCGCCACCATGCCGGCACGCGCGCCGCCTTCGATGGTCATGTTGCAGACCGTCATGCGGCCCGCCATGTCCAAAGCGCGGATTGCATCACCAGCATATTCAATCACATGCCCGGTGCCGCCCGCCGTGCCGATCTTGCCGATGATCGCCAGCACAATATCCTTGCCGGAACAGCCAAAGGCCAGATTGCCATCCACGGAGACGCGCATGTTCTTGGCGGGCTTTTGCAGCAGCGTCTGCGTCGCCAGCACATGCTCCACTTCGGATGTGCCAATGCCGAAAGCAAGCGCGCCCATGGCCCCATGGGTCGAGGTATGGCTATCACCGCACACAATCGTCATGCCCGGCAGCGAACGGCCAAGCTCCGGCCCGATCACATGCACAATGCCCTGACGGTCATCGAGCAGCGGGATGTAAGGCACGCCGAATTCAACGACGTTCTTTTCCAGCGTTTCAACCTGCAATCGGCTTTCGGGGTCCACAATGCCGGTGCGGCGGCTGTCATCGGTAGCGATGTTATGGTCCACCACGGCGAGCGTCGCATCCGGGCGGCGCACCTTGCGCCCCGCGGCGCGCAGGCCATCAAAGGCCTGCGGCGTGGTCACTTCATGGGTCAGATGCAAATCAATGTAGAGCAGCGCCGTGCCATCCGGCAGGGTTTCAACAACATGCGCGTCCCAAATCTTGTCGAACAACGTGCGCGGCTTCTGCGCTGACATTTCATCTTCCCCCTTGCATCACATGAAAACGCCGCGCCTTTCAGCGCGGCGCGTTACATTCAGCCTTCGGCGGCCTTGGCGGCGCCATCGGCCTTCATGCCGAGCTTTTCCGCGATGCGCGCGGATTTGCCGGTGCGGCCACGCAGGTAATAGAGCTTCGCGCGACGCACCTTACCGCGACGCACCACCTGAATTTCCGCGACATTCGGGCTATAGAGCGGGAACACGCGCTCCACGCCTTCGCCATACGAAAGCTTGCGCACGGTGAAGTTGCTCTGCACGCCCTTGTTGGAACGTGCGATGACAACGCCTTCATAGGCCTGGGTGCGGATGCGTTCGCCTTCCACCACCTTCACCATGACGCGCACGGTATCGCCCGGGCCGAATTCCGGCGTGGCGCGGGCGGCGGAGAGCTTCGCCTGCTGATCCGCTTCGAATTGCTGCAAGATATTCATGTTGATACCCTTTCTTCGGTTTCTTTAGGCGGCGGCGGGATGGCCGGCAATGGCCCCCGCGCCTCCGCGCTGCGTTTCGTGCCGCGCCCATAAATCGGGGCGGCGTTCCTTGGTGATGTTTTCGCTTTCGGCCCGGCGCCAAGCCGCGATGGCGGCGTGATGGCCCGAAAGCAGCACTTCCGGCACGGCGCGCCCGGCCCATTCGGCGGGGCGCGTGTAATGCGGATATTCCAAAAGCCCCTCAGCGCCATGGCTTTCCTCGGCGGCGCTTTCCGCCGCCCCCATGACCCCAGGCAGCAAGCGCACACAAGCATCCAGCAGCGTGAGCGCAGCCAATTCCCCCCCGCTCAGCACATAATCGCCGATCGAGATTTCCAGCATGCCGCGCGCTTCAATCACGCGCTGATCCACGCCTTCATAACGCCCGCAGAGCAGCACCGCCCCCGGCCCCGCTGCCAATTCCCGGACCAGCGCCTGATCCAGCAACCGCCCGCGCGGGGTAAGGTAGATCACCGGCCGGGCAGGCGCTTCGGCCAAGGCCGCGCCAATGGCCGCATCAACCACATCCGGGCGCAGCACCATGCCGGCACCGCCCCCGAAGGGTGTATCATCCACGCTGCGATGACGGTCCTTCGCATGATCACGAATATCATGCGCCATCAGCGACCAAAGCCCTTCCCGCAAGCCACGCCCCGCGAGGGAAAGCCCCAGCGGGCCTGGGAACATTTCCGGGAACAGGGTCAGGATATCGGCGCGCCAGCTCATGCCGCGGCCTCCTTCCCGTCGGGCGGGGGCACCAGCACTTCGGCCGGCGGCACCACCACCAGGCGACCAGCGGCAATATCCACCACCGGCACCACCTGGCGCGTGAAAGGCAGCAGCATTTCGCGGCCCCCTTCAATCACCAGAAAGGCGCCACCACCATGGTCTTCCACCGCGCGCACCACGCCAAGCGCATCGCCGGCTTCCGTCACCGCCGCAAGGCCGATCAGGTCCGTCAGGTAGAATTCATCTTCCCCGGTGGGGGGCAAAGCCTCCCGCGCGACGAAAAGCTTGGTGCCGGTCAGGCGCTGCGCGGCATCACGATCATTGATGCCTTCCACCGCGACCAGATCAGGCCCCTTCAGCGTCAGGCGGAATTGCCGCGCGCCGGCCTCATCGGACAAAGGACCATAGGCGGTGATGGCGGCAGGGTCGGCGGTGAAGGCACGCAGGCGCAAAAGCCCGCGCACGCCATGCGGCCTGCCGAACTCCCCCACCATAATGCGCTTGCCGACCATGTGCCGTGCTGCCTTTGGCTAAGCTCAGCCAGCCGCGGCGGCGGCGCGTTCCTGCGCCTTCTTCTTCGGCGCGGCCTGCTTGGTCTGCGCCGGGATCGCCGGCATGGCGATCAGGCCGGCGCGGCCCAGGAAGCGCGCGACACGTTCAGTGGCCACCGCGCCATTGCCGAGCCAATGCTTCAGCCGGTCTTCCTGCAGGCGAATACGCTCCGCATGGTCGGAAGGCAGCATCGGGTTATAGGAACCCACCTTTTCAATGAAGCGGCCATCGCGCGGGCTGCGGCTATCCGCAATCACGATGTGATAATAGGGGCGCTTCTTGGCACCAGCGCGCGCGAGGCGAATCTTGAGACCCATTCAGGTAGTCCTTTCGTTAGCAACTGAGATTTGAGGGTTGGTTGCGGCCATCATCAAAACGGCCTCCGGCCTTGGGGTAGCAGCGCGGCAAGCCCGCCACGCATCAGCCCCTTCTGGCCGATCTTATTCATCCGCTTCATCATGGCGGACATATCGTCGAATTGCTTCAGCAGGCGGTTCACATCCTGCACCGTGGTGCCGGACCCGGCCGCGATACGGCGCTTGCGTGATGCCTTCAGCAAATCAGGCGTGCGGCGCTCCTTGGGCGTCATGCTGGAAATGATCGCAGCCTGACGCTTCAGAATGGCGGTATCCAGATTGGCGCCTTCCAACTGCGCCTTCACCTTCTGCACGCCGGGCAACATACCCAGAATGCCTTGCAGGCTGCCCATTTTGCCGATTTGCTTCAGCTGCGCCGCATAATCATCCAGCGTGAACTGGCCCTTTTGCATGCGCGCGGCGAGTTTTTCGGCTTCCGCCTGGTCAATCGTCTCAGCGGCTTTTTCGACCAGGGAGACAATATCACCCATGCCGAGAATGCGGCCCGCGATGCGATCAGGGTGGAAATCTTCCAGCGCATCCAGCTTTTCACCAGCGCCGAGCAGCTTGATGGGCGCGCCCGTGACAGCGCGCATGGAAAGCGCCGCACCACCGCGCGCATCGCCATCAACACGCGTCATGACAATGCCGGTGACGCCGATTTTTTCCTGAAAGGCCTTGGCGGTATTCACCGCATCCTGCCCGGTCATGGCATCCACGACCAGCAGGGTTTCATGCGGTTTCGTGGCGGCCTTTACCTCGGCCACTTCAGCCATCAGCGCTTCATCAATCGCCAGGCGCCCGGCAGTATCCAGCACCACCACATCGTAGAGTTCGCGCCGCGCCACATCCATGGCGCGGGCTGCGATATCCAGAGGCTTCTGCCCCGCGATGATCGGCAGGCTGGTGACTTCCGCGCGTTCGGCCAATTGCTGCAATTGCAGCTGCGCCGCCGGGCGATGCACGTCGAGCGACGCGAGCAACACCTTCTTCTTGTCACGCCCACGCAAGCGGAGCGCGATTTTGCCCGAAGTTGTGGTTTTGCCCGAGCCCTGGAGCCCGACCATGAGAATGGCAACAGGCGCGGGCGCATTCAAATCAACCCCGCGCGGGCCTTGTTCAGCGCCACCCAGCGCTTCCACCAACGCATCATTGACGATTTTGATGACCTGCTGCGCGGGGGAGACGGAGCGAATCACCTCCTGCCCCACGGCGCGTTCCTTCACGCGCGCAACAAGGTCCCGCACCACAGGCAAGGCGACATCAGCTTCCAGCAACGCCACGCGCACTTCGCGCAGCGCTTCCGTCACATCGGCTTCGCTCAGCGCGCCACGGCGGCGCAGCCGATCAAAAACCCCGTTGAGCTTGCTGGACAGAGCCTCAAACATGGCGTCGCCCGGTAGTCCTTTCGCGTTGCGGTTGCCCCAAAACAGAACGCGCCGCTGCGCGAACCTTCGCGGAGCGACGGAGCCAACCCGCATCAGGCGGGCGGACCAAGGTTCAGGGCGAACCAGGGAATGAGGCGCATCTATCCGCCAAGCGCCTCAGGGTCAAGCAAAAAGCCCAAAGGGGCGCGGGGCGCCGTGCGGCCTCGACGCAATATTTGGTTTTTGTTAAGCGATTAACCTGTTGGAAGGCCAAAGCTTCACAGGGGGTAGGCATGGGTCAAGCGCCGAGCAAAGGGATAAGGATGACGCGCCGCGCCGGGCTTTTCGGCGCCGCCGCGTTGGGGCTTGCTGCCTGCGCCACCCCGCCGCGCGGCCCCGCCGTGCCCTTTGCCCGGACGCGGGAAGCCCGCGCACTTGGCCTTGGCAATGAACGCTTCTTCTTCCCCTGGGATGGCGATGCCTTCCGGGTTGAAGCGCTTGCGGCACAGGAACGGGCGCGACGCCACTATGGGCCGCCCGCGCGCGGCGCCGAACGCACCATTGAAATGCTGGCCATCTCGGGCGGCGGGGAGGATGGCGCCTTTGGTGCCGGCCTGCTGAATGGCTGGTCCGCGACTGGAACCCGGCCAACCTTTAGCCTGGTGACCGGCGTTTCCACCGGCGCCTTGACCGCCCCCTTCGCCTTTCTGGGCCAACGCTACGATGCTGCCCTAAAAAGCGTTTACACTGACATCACCCCGCGGGACGTGCTGGAGCAACGCTATGTTCTCAATGCCGCGCTGTTTGAGGATGCGCTGGCCGATAGCGCCCCCCTATTCCGGACCATCTCACGCCATTTGAATGAGGCGATGCTGGCTGAAATCGCCGCCGCCTATGGTCGGGGCAGGCTACTTTTAATCGGAACCTCCGATATTGATGCGCAATTACCGGTGGCCTGGAATATCGGGGCCATCGCGGCCAGCGGCCACCCGCGCGCCTTGGATCTGGTGCGCCGCATTTTGCTGGCCTCAGCCGCCGTGCCGGGCGCCTTCCCGCCGGTGATGATCGACGTGATGCTGGATGGGAAACCCTATCAGGAAATGCATGTGGATGGCGGCGCCTTCACGCAGGTGTTTCTCTACCCCCGCAGCGTGACCCGCGACCGACGCGCGCAAATCCGCCATGGAGATCATGTACGCCCAGCGCGCGCCTATATCATCCGCAATGGCCGCATCACCCCCAACCCGGCCGCGACCGAAAGGCAAACCTTCAAAATCGCCCAACGCGCGATCTCCAGCATGATTTCCGCCAGCGGCTATAATGATGTGGCGCGCATCCTGACCACGGCGCGGGAAGACCGGGTGGATTTCAACCTGGCCGCCATCGGCCCGGACTTCCAGGATGAACCCAAGGAACCCTTCGAACAGGCTTATATGCGCAGACTCTATGACTACGGCTTCACCCAGGCGCGGGCCGGCTACCCCTGGTTGAAGGAAGTGCCTTATTGATAAGGTGGGGAGGTCAGCTAACCCCCATCACATAGGCCGGCGGTTCCTGGGTTTCAAACGCAACGCCCTTCACCCCCGGCACGCTTTCCGCCAGCACGCGCAAGCCCTGCTTCACCGCGTCTGACCGGCAGAAGCCGTGGAAGGTTACCTGGCCGTTCTTGACATCGGGGAAGATGAAATAGGTATCCACCCAGGGTTCGTTCCGCATGGCGAGGCTGAGGTCGCGGCGGATCCGTTCATCCGGCGCATCGGCAGCCAGGCTGCCCGGGGCTGCAAGCAGCGCCCGGATCAGATCTGACCGCGACACCACGCCGACAAGCTTGCCATCACGCAGCACCGGCACACGGCGGATCTTTTTTTCCTCAATGATATGAGCCACATGTTCGATTGAGGTGTCTTCCGTGACCGAGGCGATGTCGGTGGTCATGACATCGCGCGCCCGGTGGCCATGGGTGCGGGCAAAGCGGGCAGCCTGTTCGGCGGCTGAGGCCAATAACCCCAAAACCCAGGATTTCGGCGCATCTTCCTTCGCGGCCAAGCGGCGGATCAGATCGCTTTCGGTCACCATGCCAAGCAAGGCGCCATCGGCATCCATCACCGGGGCGCCGGAGATGCCGCGTTCCGAAAGGACCCGCGCCAGGGCTTCCAGCGGGGCATCGGGCGGGATGGTGACAAGGTTCGTGGTCATCAGATCACGGGCGCGCATGCTTGGGTCCTCCATGTCTGCCACGGGTAGCGCGGCGGGGCATGGCGGATCTTGCGGCATATCAAGCATGGGCCCTGAAGATAGGGCGGCAGCCCCTGTCACGATCCCATGGGTAGAAGCAGCATTAACATTTACAACTCTGGGTAGATTTTTGGTGTAATAAGGCTGATTTCGCTAAAATAAATTCACTGAAAACCGCATATTTTCCTTTGACTTTTAGCAATTATTATCTGAATTTTCCGTTAACTGTTATTACGCGTTTTAGGAGGCCTTCATTCTTTCCAGAACACGCATCGGCAGGCTTTCGGCTTTGGGCCGAGACGATGGGACGGCGGCGCAACATGCCCCTGCGCCGTGCGCCCCCATGCCCTCAGCGCTGCCGTTTCAGCGCCCCCGCGTTTTCGCCACTGATGCCCACCCTTTAAGCCCACACGACAGGAGCTGACCGCTATGTCCGCAACCATTGGCAATGACATTCTTTCCGGCACCAGCGGCGCCGATACGATTGATCTGCTGGCAGGTGATGACACCTACGATGGCTTGGGCGGCAATGATT
>JBEDHL010000291.1:0-2656 GCA_041174145.1 Pseudomonadota bacterium | reverse complement strand
TCCTTGTAGTGCTCAAAGAAATGCTGGATCTGTTCAATGGTGATGCGCGGCAAATCCGTGTGTTCATGCACATGGACATATCTTTGTGTCAGCTTGGATGAGGGCACGGCGATGATTTTTTCATCCCCACCACCATCATCTTCCATTTTCATCACGCCAACGGGGCGCACATTCAACACCGCACCGGGCACGATGGGCCGCGTATTGGCCACCAGCACGTCAATCGGGTCGCCATCTTCGGAAAGTGTGTGCGGCACAAAGCCGTAATTCCCCGGATAGCGCATGGGCGTGTGCAGGAAGCGGTCCACGAATAGCGTGCCGGCGGCCTTATCCATCTCATACTTGATGGGCTCGCCGCCGATCGGGACTTCAATGATCACATTCACATCATTCGGCGGATCCTTGCCGATGGGAATGGCATCTATGCGCATGGGGTCTCTCCAGAGGGCGGGGCGAGGTACCACTGCGGCAGCCCGGCCAAGGCCCTTCCGGGGCGGATATGACTGCGTCTCGCGGGATTGCAAGGATTTTTCCTGGCTTGCCAGCGCCGCGTCCCGCAAGCAGGCTTGCCCCATGAACCCTCCAGCCAACCCAAGCCGCGCCGCTTTCGCCGCCGCCGCCGCCCGCCGCGCACCGGAAGTGGTGGCGCTAACGCAGCGCCTGACCGCCATTGCCTCCCCCAACCCACCCGGCGATGTTCGGGATGTGGCGGCAGAAGCCGCCGAAATGCTGCGCGCTTTGGCCCCTGGCGCCGAGATTTCGCTGCATGAAACCGACCCGCAAGTGACCAATCTGGTCGCGCGCATCAAGGGCGCCGGGCCGGGCCGCTTGCTCGCGTATAATGGCCATCTCGATACCTACCCGGTGAATGAGGCGCTGCCCTGGACCGTGCCGCCGCTTGGCGGGCTTTTGCGCGATGGTCGGCTTTATGGGCGCGGTGTCGCCGATATGAAGGGCGGCATTGCTGCTTCCATGCTCGCCTTCGCCCTGCTGGCCGAATACCGCCATGCCTGGCGGGGGGAGGCGGTGCTGACGTTGGCCGGCGATGAGGAAAGCATGGGCCCGCTTGGCACCAAATGGCTTTTGGACAATGTGCCGGGCCTCAAGCAGGCGGCTGGCGTGATCATCGGTGATGCCGGCAGCCCGCGCGTGCTGCGCTTCGGCGAAAAGGGCTTTGTCTGGATCGAGATCGAGGCCACGGGCCGCGCTTCCCATGGCGCGCATGTGCATTTGGGGGACAACGCCATAGACCGGTTGCGCGCGGCACTTGATGCCGTGGCGGCTTTGCGCGCCCTGGCCCCCGATGCGCCTGCCCGCGTCACCGCCGCCATCGCCGCCGCGCGTGACATTAGCGAGCCCTTGTCAGGCAGCGGTGAGGCCACGGTTCTTGGCAGCGTCACCGTCAATATCGGGCGCGTCGAAGGCGGCGCCTCGCCCAATCTGGTGCCGGCGGCAGCGCGTGCGGCATGCGATATCCGCCTGCCAGTGGGGGTTCCCAGCGCCCGACTGCTGGCCGCGCTGCATGAGGGGCTGGATGCGCTGCCCGGCATTACCTGGCGCGTGCTGCGCTGTTTTGAACCGAACCACACCGACCCCGCCGCCCCCATTGTGCGCGATCTGCAACGCGTGGCGGAAGAAGTGCTGCATGAACCCATTGCGGTGAATATGCGCGTTGGCGGTTCCGATGCGCGCTGGTTCCGCATAGCGGGGCTGCCCACCGTGGTTTATGGCCCGACCCCGCATAATATGGGTGGCGCGGATGAATGGGTTTCGGTCGCTGAATTGGAAGCCATAGCCCAGGTGCATGCCCTGGCCGGCTTTGATTTCCTGAATGGGGAGGAAGCGGCGCCATGACAATCCTGGCCGAAATCCTGGCCTTCAGCCTTTTCGCATTTTGGCTGGTGTTTTTTGTCCTTCAATGGGTCGCGCAGGCGATTGGCGCCTGGCTTGGGCGTCGCCATTCGGCGAGCGGTACGGCCCCGGCGGAAGGGGTTGGCGTGGTGGTGGGCGGTATGCTCGGATTGCTCGCCTTCGTACTGGCGCTGACACTTTCCTTCGCCACGGCGCGTTTTGAAGAACGCCGCCAAGGCACGCTGATGGAAGCCAATGCGCTTGGCACTGCCTGGCTCCGCGCCAAGGCGATCAGCCACCCGCGCGGTGAGGAATTGGCCAAGCTGTTCGAAGAATACACCAAGCTGCGCGCCGAATTCATCACGGCGCCGGCGGATCGTGATGTGGTGCGCGCCATCAATGACAAGACCGGGGCGTTGCAAAACCGCATCTGGGAACATGTCACAGTGATTGTGCGCGAAAGGCCGGACCCCATTTCCGCCTCCCTGATGGCCGCGACCAATGAGGTTTTCGACCGTTCAACCGCCGAACGCTTTGCCTTCAGCCTGACCATGCCGCCGCAAATGGTCTGGCTGCTGATGGGCATTGCGGTGCTGAGCATCGGCGCGCTTGGCTATCAATTGGGCATGCGTGGGCTATCGCTGCCGATCCTGTCGGTGCTGCTGATCGCCATGTGGACTTCGGTGATTGTCGTGATCCTGGATTTGAGCGCACCGCGCATCGGTAGCCTGCGGTCTAGCGCGGCGGCCTATTACTGGACCTTGGAAGGGTTTGGCCCCGGCGCGCTGCCTCAGCGAAGATAGGC
>JBEDHL010000290.1:0-22765 GCA_041174145.1 Pseudomonadota bacterium | reverse complement strand
GGTCCGTGCGCCGGAAGGCCTCGGCGCCGCCCCGCCCCCTGCCGGCTTTTTCACCGCGAGCCTCGCCGCATCCGATCCTGAAATCGCCGCTGCCGTGGCGCAGGAATTGGAACGCGAACAGGATGGGATTGAACTGATCGCGTCAGAAAACATCGTCTCCCGCGCTGTGATGGAAGCGCAGGGGTCGGTGATGACGAATAAATACGCCGAGGGCTATCCGGGCCGGCGCTATTACGGCGGCTGTGAGGCGGTGGATGTCGCCGAAAAGCTCGCCATTGAACGCGCCTGCAAGCTGTTTGATTGCGGCTTTGCCAATGTGCAGCCGCATTCCGGCGCGCAGGCCAATCAGGCGGTGTTCCTGGCGCTATTGCAGCCGGGCGATACCTTCATGGGGCTGGATCTCGCGGCGGGGGGGCATTTGACGCATGGCTCACTCGCCAACCTGTCCGGAAAATGGTTCAAGCCGGTGCCCTATACGGTGCGGCGCGAAGACCAGCAGATTGATATGGCGGAAGTCGCGCGCATCGCGCGTGAAGCGAAGCCAAAGCTGATCATTGCCGGCGGCAGCGCCTATGCCCGCATTTGGGATTTCGCGGCCTTCCGCGCCATTGCCGATGAAGTTGGCGCCTATTTCATGGTGGATATGGCGCATTTCGCGGGCCTGGTTGCCGGCGGCGCGCATCCTTCGCCCTTCCCGCATGCGCATGTGGCCACCACCACCACGCATAAGACTTTGCGTGGGCCGCGCGGCGGCATGATTTTGACGAATGACGAAGCGCTCGCGAAGAAATTCAACAGCGCTGTTTTCCCTGGCCTGCAAGGCGGACCGCTGATGCATGTGATCGCGGCCAAGGCGGTGGCGTTCGGCGAAGCGCTGCGCCCGGAATTCCGCACCTATTCGCGACAGATCGTCGCCAATGCCAAGGCGCTGGCCAGCGAATTGCAGGCGCAGGGTTTGGATTTGGTGACGGGTGGCACGGATAATCACCTGTTGCTGGTGGATCTGCGGCCCAAGAAGCTGACAGGTAAGGTCGCGGAAGCGGCGCTCAATCGCGCGCATCTGACCTGCAACAAGAACGCCATTCCCTTCGACCCCGAAAAGCCGATGGTGACATCGGGGGTGCGCCTTGGCACGCCCGCCGGCACCACGCGCGGCTTTGGAGAGGCGGAATTCCGCCAGATTGGCAAGCTGATCGGCGAAGTGCTGGATGGCGCGGCGCGGGCCAATGATGAAGCCGGCAATGGCGCGGTAGAAGCTTCGGTGAAGGCGCGGGTGATGGAACTCTGCCATCGCTTCCCGATCTATCCGGCATGAAGTGCCCCTTCTGCGGATTTGACGATACGCAGGTGAAGGATAGCCGCCCGGCGGAAGATGGCGCGGCCATTCGCCGCCGCCGTGCGTGCACAGAATGCGGCGCGCGTTTCACGACGTTTGAGCGGGTGCAGTTGCGCGAGATTACCATCATCAAGACCGATGGGCGGCGCGTGCCGTTTGAACGGGAAAAGCTTGCGCGGTCCATCCGCGTTGCCTTGCGTAAACGCCCGGTGGATGAGGACCGCATCGAAAAACTAGTCAATTCCATCCAGCGCCGGCTGGAAACCGAAGGCGAAAGCGACATCCCCTCCAACAAGATTGGGGAGATTGTGATGGAAACGCTGAAGGAATTGGACCAGGTGGCCTATGTGCGCTTTGCCAGCGTCTATCGCAATTTCGGCGAGGCGAAGGATTTCCAGGCGTTTCTCGGTGAATTGGGCCGGAAGGAATAGCGCGCGATTGGCGCCTGCCCCGATGATGCGGCGATGAACGAGGATTTGCCCCATATGCGCGCGGCCTTGGCCCTGGCGCGGCGCGGCTTGGGCAATGCCTGGCCTAACCCTGCCGTGGGCTGCGTGCTGGTGAAGGATGGGCGCGTCATTGGCCGCGGCTGGACCCAGCCCGGCGGGCGCCCCCATGCAGAGACTGAGGCGCTGCGTCGCGCGGCCGATGCGGCGCGGGGTGCTACCGCTTATGTGACGCTTGAACCCTGTTCGCATCACGGCCGCACGCCGCCCTGTTGTGAGGCTTTGGCCGAGGCCGGCATCGCCCGCGTGGTGATGGCAATGCGCGACCCTGATCCACGCGTGAATGGCCGCGGCCTAGCCATGCTGCGCGGCGCCGGGATTGCCGTGGAAGAAGGGCTGCTGGAAGCCGAAGCCCGCGCGCTCAATGCCGGGTTCTTCCGCCGCATTCAGGCCGGCATGCCGGTGGTTACGCTGAAGCTTGCCTCCACGCTGGATGGCCGCATCGCGACTGCTTCTGGCGAAAGCCGCTGGATCACCGGGGAAGCCGCGCGGCGGGAAGTGCATGCGCTACGCGCGCGGCATGATGCGATTCTGGTGGGGTCTGGCACTGTTTTGGCGGATGATCCGGACCTGACCTGCCGGATTCCAGGCATGGAACGCGTGCCAATGCTGCGCGTGGTGGCGGATGCCAGGCTGCGCACGCCACCCAGCGCCCGGTTGGTGCAAAGCGCGGGCGCGGCGCCGGTGCTGGTGATGACCGCGCCCGGCCATCCGCCAGCGGCGCAGGCCCCCTTCATCGCTGCCGGGGCGGATATCATCACCGCCCCCGCCCATGCCGGTGGCGGGCTTGATTTGCCCTCCCTGCTGCGCGCCCTTGGCCGGCGCGGCGTGACACGCGTGCTGGCCGAAGGCGGCGCGGGGCTGGCGGCGGCGCTGCTGCGGCAGGGCTTGGTGGACCGGCTGGTCTGGTTTCATGCCCCCGCTGTGATGGGCGGCGATGGGCATCCGGCAACTGAGGGCTTGCGTCTTGCCGCGCTCAGCGCCATGCCTCGTTTTCGTCGTACTGCCCTGAGGGCGATCGGCGATGATATGCTCTCTGAATTCGAACGGATCGAGGATTAGCGCCATGTTCACCGGCATTGTCACCGCGCTTGGCACGGTCAGAGAGGTGCAGCCGATTGGCGGCGGGCATGATTTGCGCCTGGTTATGGGCGTAACCCCGGATTTTCTGCTGCAACCAACGCCGGCTGTCTTGGGTGCTTCCATTTGCTGTTCGGGCGTTTGCCTGACGGTGGTGCAGCTTTCGGCCGATTCCTTCAGTGTGGATGCCTCGGCTGAGACGGTGGCAAAAACCACGCTGGGTGGCTGGAAAAAAGGCGCCAAGGTCAATCTGGAGCGGGCGCTCAAGCTTGGTGATGAATTGGGCGGGCATTTGGTCTCTGGCCATGTGGATGGCGTGGCGGAGGTGATTTCCGCTACCCCCGAAAATGCCTCGGTCCGCTGGCGCTTCCGCGCGCCGGAGGCTTTGGCGCCCTTCATCGCGCCCAAGGGCTCGGTCGCGCTGGATGGTGTTTCGCTGACGGTGAATGAGGTTGACGGCGCGACATTCGGCGTCAACATCATCCCCCATACCGCCGCGATGACCGGCTTTGGCACCTTGCAGCCGGGCGATCGCGTCAATATCGAAATAGACACGCTGGCCCGTTACGTTGCCCGCATGATGGAGTTCAGGGCATGACTTCCCAAACAGCGGAAAACCCCATCCGCACTTCCTTCGCCGAATTCATCTCACCGACTGAGGAATTGCTGGAAGAAGCGCGCCGCGGGCGCATGTTCATCCTGGTGGATGATGAAGACCGCGAAAATGAAGGCGACCTGGTGATCCCCGCGCAATTCGCGACCCCGGATGCGATCAATTTCATGGCACGCTATGCGCGCGGCCTGATCTGCCTTTCCATGACGCGCGCGCGCGTTGACCAATTGGGCCTGCCGCTGATGGCGCAATCCAATGGCACGCGGCACCAAACCGCCTTCACGGTTTCCATTGAAGCGCGTGATGGTGTGTCCACCGGCATTTCGGCGGCTGATCGTGCGCGGACCGTGGCCGTTGCGATCAATCCCGAATTGGGGCGGGAACATATCGTCACCCCCGGCCATGTCTTTCCGCTGGTGGCGCGGGAAGGCGGCACGCTGGTGCGCGCGGGCCATACCGAAGCGGCGGTGGATTTCGCGCGTCTGGCGGGGCTCAATCCTTCCGGCGTCATCTGCGAAATCATGAATGATGACGGCACCATGGCGCGCATGCCGGATCTGGTGGCCTTCGCGCAGCATCATGGGCTGAAGCTTGGCACCATTGCGGATTTGATCGCGCATCGGCGCCGCACGGAAAAGCTGGTGCGCCGTGTGCAGGAAGGCGAGGTTGAACAGGCCATCGGCGGCACCTGGCGCGCCATAGTCTATGAAAGCACAGCAGCGCCGGGCGAGCATTTGGCGCTGGTCAAGGGCGATGTCAGCAGTGACGCGCCGGTGCTGGTGCGGATGCATGCGGCATCCTTGTTTCGCGAAATTGTTTCGGGCCGCGGGCTTGGCGATTTGCATGCGGCGATGCGCGTAATTGATGCGGCCGGGCGCGGCGTGGTGGTGCTGCTGCGTGACCCCAGGCCCGATGCGCTTTCCATTCGCTTGAAGCGCGGTAATGCGGCTGCGATTGCGCCGGAAATTCGCGATTATGGTATTGGCGCGCAAATCCTGGATGATTTGGGCGTGAAGCGCATTATTCGGCTTTCGAATAATCCGCGCCCGCTGATTGGGCTGGAAGGCTACGGGCTGCAAGTGCTGGAAACGCGCCCCATTGCGGCGGAGAAGACGCCATGAGCACGATTGATTCCCCCGAACGTGGTGCGGCGCATTTGCCAGGCGCCCCGCCGCGCATTCTGGTGATCCAGGCGCCTTACTACCGCAATGTGGTTGAAGGTATGCGCCAAGGCGCCATGACGGTTTTCCAGGATTTGCAGGCCGAGGTTGAAACCGTTGATGTGGCCGGCGGCTATGAATTGCCTGCCGCCCTGCGTATGGCGATGAAGGCGCGGCGGCGCTGGGATGGTTATTTGCTGCTGGGCTGCGTGGTGAAGGGAGAGACGGATCATTACACCTTCATCTGTGAAGCCATCTGCAAGGGTGTGATGGATATTTCCGTGGAAAGTGGCGCGCCGATTGGCTTTGGCTTGCTGACTGTTGATTCTTTGGCGCAAGCGGAAGCGCGTTCGCGCCCTGATCGCATGAATAAGGGCGTGGAAGCCGCCCATGCGCTGGTCGCACAAATCGCGCTGGCACGGGGCTGGGGGCTGGCATGAAACCCGAAAGGCGCGCACCCGCGCGCCCACGTACCGGCGCCCGCGTTGCTGCGGTGCAGGCGCTGTTCCAAAGCGAACATACGGGCGAAAGCGTTGAAACGGTTGCGGATCAATTCATCCGCCATCGTATCGGCGCGCCCACCGGTCCGATTGAATTTGAAGAAGGCGGCGTGCCGGAAGCACATATTCCGCTGTTCCAGGCGATATTGAAGCAGGTGGCGGAACATGCCGAAGCCGCTGATGCCGCCATCACTAATTGCTTGCAAAAGGGCTGGACTCTGGACCGGCTGGACCCCGTGCTGCGCGCGCTATTGCGTGCGGCCACCGGCGAATTGATGCAGGTGCATGAACCGCCAGCGCGGGTGGTGATCAACGAATATCTGGATATCGCGGCGGGCTTCCTGGATGAGGAAGCAACCCGCTACGCCAATGGCATGCTGGATACGCTGGCGCATCGGCTGCGCCCGGCGGATTTCGCGCCGAACGCCTGAAGCGCGCCATGGGCCTGCCCCGCGAATTTGCCCTGATCGCGCGGCATTTCCGCCCATTGGCCGGCGAAGGCGCGCTGGATTTGGGTGATGACGCCGCGCTGCTGACACCGCCCGCCGGGCAGCAATTGGTGCTGGCCGCGGATGCGCTAGTGGCAGGCGTGCATTTCCTGCCCGATGATCCACCCGGCATGATCGCGCGTAAATTGCTGCGGGTGAATCTCTCGGACCTTGCGGCGATGGGGGCGGCGCCACTGGGTTATCTGATGACAACGGCTTTCACGCGCGGCACGGCGGATTCCTGGATTGCGGATTTCGTCGCTGGCTTGGCGGAAGATCAGCCGCGCTTTGGCATTGCAGTACTGGGTGGCGACACGGTGGCAACCCCTGGCCCCGCCTGTTTTTCGCTGACGATCATTGGGGTTGTGCCGCCTGGCCAGGCCCTACATCGGCGCGGCGCGCGCATCGGCGATGACATCTGGGTCTCTGGCAGCATTGGCGATGGCGCGCTTGGGCTGCGGGTTTTGCAGGGCAAACTTGGCGCGGATGGTGAAGGCCATTTGGCGCGGCGCTACCGCCTGCCGGAACCACGGCTTGCGCTCGGGCAAGCGTTGCGCGGTGTGGCGCGGGCGGCGATGGATATCTCGGATGGGTTGGCGCAGGATTTGGGGCATCTCTGCCGCGCTGGCGGCTGCGGGGCGGAAATCTCCGCCGCTAACGTGCCGCTTTCCACCGCGGCGCGCGCCGCACTTGCTGGCGATGCGGCGCTGCTGCCGCTGATCCTGACCGGCGGCGATGATTACGAATTGCTTTTCGCCGCCGCGCCGGAAGATGCCGCTGCGGTGCGCGCCGCCGGCGAAAAGGCTGCTGTGCCCGTGGCGCGGATTGGGCGCTTCATCGCAGGCGAAGCCGTTGTGGTGCGTGATGCCTCAGGTGCCGCCATCACGCTGCCGCAAGGTGGCTGGAGCCATTTCTGAAGGACGTTACTTGTCCTTCTGCCCCGGTGCGTAACCGCCGCCATCCGTCGGGCGCAGCGCTTCAAACATTTCCGTCACCGCCGCGTAATCGCGATAGCCGCAGCGCGCGAGCGGTTGCGCCTTCGCGGTATCGAAACGGCCATCGGTGATATAGGCCTCATCTATATGGACGCCGACGACCTGGCCGATGATGATCCAGCCTTTCAATGGCGCGCCATTCATGTCCTGCAATTGCATGGAATGCGTCACCTTGCATTCCAAAGCGGCGGGCGCGGCGGCGACGCGCGGCGCCTTCACGATGCGGCAGGGCGCGGTGGCAAGCCCGGCGGCTTCGAATTCGCTGACACCTTCAGGCAAAGTGTCTGAGGAGATGTTCATGGCATCAAATAGCGCGCGCGTGCAGAGGTTGAATACGAATTCCCCGGTGGCGATCGCATTGGCCGCGCTGTGCTTCATGCTTTCGCTGGTGAAGGCCAGCATGGGCGGGCTGGAATGCACGGCGTTGAAGAAGCTGTAAGGCGCCAGATTGGGCCGGCCTTGCTGATCCAGGCTGGAAATCCAGCCAATCGGGCGCGGCGCGATAATGGCCTTGAAGGGGTCATGCGGCAGGCCATGGCCCAGATGCGGTTCATAGAACATGCGAAAGCCTTTCTTGCGGTTGCCCTCGCTGTATCCCCCGCGTGGCTTCAAGGGAAGCGGGTTGCCAGTTTGGGCTATCGCAGCGCCATGCTTGCGTGCAAAGGGGGGTAATGAATGCAAAGCTCATCCTGGGGCTGGCCTTTGGGCTTGCTTCCGCCCTGATCTGGGGCGGCCATGCCGTGGTGGCGCGGCCCGTGCTGGCGGATGGCAGTTTCGGCAGCTTTGATCTGGCGGCGTTTCGTTATGGTGTTGGCATGATGGCGCTGCTGCCTTTCGCCTGGGCGGCGCGCGCCACGCTGCTGCGCCTTGGCCTTCGGCGCGTGCTGTTGCTGGCGTTATTTGGCGGTTTGCCCAATCTGCTGCTGTTTCTGGTGGCGCTGGTTTATGCCCCGGCATCCCATGGCGGCACCATCGCGCCCATGACCTCGCCCATTGTGGGGGCCTTGCTTGCCATTCCCTTGCTGCGCGAATGGCCAACACGCGGGCGCGCCATGGCACTTGGCGTTATGGTGATGGGCGTTTTGATGATTGGCTGGGATGGCGTGATGGGGGATTACCCCGGCGCCTGGCGCGGTGATTTGCTGCTAATGGCATCCGGCGCCACCTGGGCGGTGTTTACGCTGCTGCTGCGGCGCTGGCAGGTGCCGGCCATTCCGGCGACGGCGGCCATCACCATTGTCTCGGGCCTTGCCATCCTGCCCTTCTGGCTGCCGTTGCGCGCGGCCGAGGTTTTCGCCATGCCGGCGGGGCTTGTTTTGTTCCATTTGATCGCCCAGGGGCTGGTGCTGGGCTGTGTGGCGATGTTCTTCTTCGCCCGCGCGGTGGAGCTATTGGGGGCAACCCGCGCCGCCACGCTTTCCGTCATGGTGCCGGTGGTGGCGCTGCTGCTGGCGGGGCTTTGGTTGCGCGAACCGCTTTCTCTGCTGCAAATTCTGGGGGCCGGGCTCGCCGTTGCTGGGATGCTCGCCGCGGTGCTGTTTACCGGAAGGAAAAGCGCATGAATGCCGTCTCAACGCCTATGCCGCCGAGCCTTTGGGCCGCCACCGCGCCCGCACCGCCCGTGACGGAACCGTTGCTGGGCGAAGCGCGCACTGGCGTTGCCGTGGTGGGCGCGGGCTTCACCGGGCTTTCGGCCGCGCTGCATTTGGCCGAAGCTGGTGTACCCGTCACGATATTGGAAGGGGCGGAAATCGGCTGGGGCGCTTCTGGGCGCAATAATGGCCAGGTGATTCCCAATATGTCGCGCCTTGATCCCGATGCCATTGTGGCGAGTGTCGCGCGCGAACATGGCGGGCGCGACAAGGGCGAGGAATTGGTCGGACTGATCCGCGACAGTGCATCATTGGTGTTTGACCTGATCCGCAAGCACGGCATCCAGGCGGAAGCGGTACAAAATGGCTGGATTCAGCCGGCGCATCGGCCTTCACGCATGAAGCTGGCGGCTTCCCGCGTGGAACAATGGGGCCGCCGAGGCGCGCCCGTGCGCATGGTGGATCGTGCTGAGATGGCCGCCCTGGCCGGCACTGATTACTGGCATGGCGGGTGGGAGAATAAGACCGGCGGGCGGATCAATCCTCTCGGCTATGCGCGCGGCCTGGCGGCGGCGGCGATGCGCGCGGGGGCGGTGGTGCATACCGGAAGCCCGGTGCGCGCCATCAGGCAGGAACCCGGCGGCTGGGCGGTGGAAACGCCGCGCGGTGTGCTGCACGCCGAACGCGTGATTATCGCAACCCATGCCTATACGGGCGATTTCTGGCCCGGCCTCAAGCACAGCATCGTGCCGGTGCGGTCATACCAAATGGGCACTTCGGTACTGTCCGATAATATCCGCAAATCCATCCTGCCAGAGGGCCATGCGCTATCAGATACGCAGGGCGATCTTTACTTCTATCGCTTTGATGCCAATGGCCGGCTGGTGACGGGCGGAGGCTTGATTGTGCCCTTTGGCTGGGAAGGGCGTATCCGTGCGCGTATTACGGAACGGGTGAAGCGCGTGTTTCCCCAGATTGGCGATGTGAAATTTGATTACATCTGGTGGGGCTATGTGGCGGCCACTGATGACAAGATGCCGCATGTCTATGAATTGGCGCCTGGTGTGCTGACCTGGACCGGCTGCAATGGCCGCGGTGTGGCGCTGGCAACGGCGCTCGGGCGTGAATTGGCCAAGGCAAGCAATGGCACCGCTTTGGCCGATATTGCGGCGCCGGTTGAGAAAAAGCTGCGCCGGATCGCCGGGCATGAATTCCGCGCCTTTGGCATTGCCTGGACCATCGCCCAGAATCGTTGGCGCGATGGGCGGGATTGATCGGCCTGTTTGCTGGTTCCCTGCCGCTACTGGTAGAAGCTTACTGGAAAAACGCGGCCAGCAAGCCGCGAATAGGTTGATGGTTGGAGAATGCCAATGACACCCCCGCTTGATGCCGCCGCCCCGGCGCGCCCCGAAAACTTCCGCTATTCCCCCATTTTCCCGCTGGGCGCCGATACCACCCCCTGGCGCAAGCTGCCGATTGAAGGCGTTTCCACCATGCAGGTGGATGGCAAGACGGTGCTCAAGGTGAAGCCCGCCGCGCTGGAAGCGCTTGCCTTCCAGGCCTGCAAGGATGTGTCCCACCTGTTGCGCCCGGCGCATTTGGCGCAGCTTGCGAAAATTCTGCAGGACCCGGAAGCGAGTGCCAATGACCGCTTTGTCGCACTCGATCTGCTGAAGAACGCCAATATCGCCGCCGGCGGCGTGCTGCCCATGTGCCAGGATACCGGTACGGCCATTGTCTTCGGCAAAAAGGGCCAGCGCGTTTGGGTGGAAGGCGATGAGGAAGAAGCGCTGTCTTACGGCGTGCATCGCACCTATACGGAAACCAATCTGCGCTATTCGCAAATGGCGCCGATCACGATGTATGAAGAAAAGAATACCGGCAATAATCTGCCCGTGGAATTTTCCATCATGGCGCAGCCCGGCGAATATCACGCAGATGAAATGCATTTGATGTTCGTGCTGAAGGGTGGCGGTTCCGCGAACAAAACCTTCCTGTTCCAGCAAACCCGTGCCGTGCTGAACAAGCCGAAGCTGCTGGCTTTTCTGGAAGATAAGATCAAGACGCTCGGCACCAGCGCTTGCCCGCCCTATCATCTTGCGATTGTCATTGGCGGCACCAGCGCGGAAGCGACGCTGAAGACCGTGAAGCTGGCCAGCACGAAATGGCTGGATGCGCTGCCGACCAAGGGTGATCTTTCCGGCCACGCCTTCCGCGATACGGAACTTGAAGCGGAGGTGCATAAGCTCACGCAAAACCTTGGCATCGGCGCGCAATTTGGCGGCAAGTATTTCTGCCACGATGTGCGCGTGGTGCGGCTTGCGCGGCATGGCGCGAGCCTGCCGATTGGCATTGGCGTTTCCTGTTCCGCCGATCGGCAGATCAAGGCGAAGATCACGCCGGAAGGTGTATTCGTCGAAGATCTGGAACATGATCCCGCGAAATACTTGCCCGAAGCCACCGCCGATATCCTGAATGGCGAAGTGGTGAAGATTGATCTATCCCGCCCCATGAGCGACATCCGCGCCACGCTTTCCAAATACCCGGTGAAGACGCGCGTGAGCCTAACCGGCACCGTGGTTGTGGCGCGTGATATTGCCCATGCGAAGCTGCAAGAACGCATCGATGCCGGGCTGGGCCTGCCGCAATATATGAAGGATCACCCGGTTTATTACGCGGGCCCGGCGAAAACGCCGACGGGCATGGCAACCGGTTCCTTCGGCCCCACTACGGCGGGGCGGATGGATTCTTATGTGGAAGCCTTCCAGAAGGCCGGCGGTTCCATGGTGATGCTGGCCAAGGGCAATCGTTCCAAAGCCGTTTTGAACGCCTGCAAAAATTATGGCGGCTTCTATCTGGGTTCCGTCGGTGGCCCTGCCGCGCGCCTGGCGCAGGACTGCATCAAGAAGGTGGAAGTGCTGGAATATCCCGAACTCGGCATGGAAGCCGTTTGGCGGATTGAGGTTGAGGATTTCCCAGCCTTCATCGTTATGGATGACAAGGGCAATGATTTCTATGAGGGGCTGGAGTGAGCGCGGCGGGTGATCGTCGTCTGCCGGCGCGCTTCATGCTGCCGGTGACGGGCTTCATCCTTTCTGGGATCATGACGATCATCATCTCCGGCATCTCAACGCTTTTGGCGCTGGGGCCGGGGGCGGAGTTTCTGGCACGTTGGCCGATTGCCTGGATTTCCTCCTGGATCATCGCCTTCCCAACCGTGCTGGTGGTGCTGCCGATCGTGCGGCGTATTGTTGCGCGCATCGTGGCAACGCCGTGAAGGGGGAAGACTGATGCTGGCACTGAGACCCAATTGCGAATGCTGCGGGCGGGATTTGCCGCCTGAAAGCCGTGATGCGCTGATCTGTTCTTTTGAATGCACCTGGTGCGTCGATTGCGCGCGCACGAAATTGCCTGGTGGGCTTTGCCCGAATTGCGGTGGCGAATTGCTGCGCCGCCCGATCCGGCCCGCCGATAAGCTTGCGAAATTCCCAGCCTCCACCGAACGCAAATTCCGCCCGGAAAAATGCGGCGGGCCATTGACAGCGTGATAGGGACGTAACGCCATGAATGTACGCCGTTTGATTTCCTCCGGGTCCAAATTCGAAGCGGAAATCGGCTATTCCCGCGCGGTGGTGGATGGCGATTATGTCTGGGTTTCTGGCACCACGGGCTATGATTACGCCACCATGACCATCGCACCTGATGTTGTGGCGCAGGCGGAACAATGCTTTGCCAATATCAGCCGCGCGCTGGCGGAAGCTGGCTGCAGCTTGGATGATGTGGTGCGTGTGCTGACCATTGTGCCGCGGCGTGAAGATTGGGAACCCTGCTGGCCGGTCTTCCGTAAGCATTTCGGCAAGGCGCGGCCGGCTTCCACGCTGATCCATGCAGGGCTGCAAACCGATATCATGCGCATTGAAATCGAAGTGACAGCACGCTTGCCGAAGAAGGGTTGAAGCATCATGCGTTTCGCCGTGGATCGCCTGGACCATCTGGTCATCACCTGCCGCGATGTTGAAATTGCCGCTTCCTGGTATCAGCGCGTACTGGGCATGGAGCGGGAGGAATTCGGCCCGCATCGCCGCACATCCCTTCGCTTCGGCGGGCAGAAGATCAATCTGCGTCCCGTAACGGCGACGCAGGAAGAATGGTTCACGGGGGCAGCCGGCGGCGTGCCGGGGACGGATGATTTGTGTTTTGTGGTGACCATGAAGTCCGAACAGGTGGCGGAATATCTGCGCGCCTGCGGCGTGACAATAGAACTGGGCCCGGTGGCGAAAGCCGGCGCGCTTGGGCCCATCATGTCCTGCTATTGCCGCGACCCCGATGGTAATTTGATCGAGATCGCGAGCTATTCAGCGTAATGATCAGCGGCGAATATCGCCTACCTTATTCAGTATTGCAGCACCCGCGGCATATCCTTTGCGGCCGCGATCCAGCTTTTCACGGCGCTGAGTGGCGGCGTTTGGCGCACCAGCTTTTTTTCTGCATTGGTCTTGGTCAAGGCATCAAATAGGTTTTGTGCCTTGCGCTGCGCCAGTTCCGGCACGGTATCCACGCCCGCGGCTTCCAGCAGATCCGCATATTCCTCACCCACGCCATTCACGCGCATCAGATCGGCGCGGTTGGCGAATTTAAGGATAAGCTTACCGGAAATGCCGCTTTTGGCCGCAACCGCAGCGCGATCCTTCGGGGTTGCGGTTTTGGCCAGCAAGGATGCCGTATCGGCAATGCCAATGGCGCGCAATTTATCGCCCATGACCTTGCCAATGCCTTCAATGGTTTCGATTTTGTAGTTCATGCCTGTAACCTCCCCATTTCTGATGACGAGATCATTAGCATATGGAAAATATATGCCTTTGCAATATTATTTATACATCAGGAAAAAACCATGAAACCCAATGACATGGCTGAATTCCGCCGAGAGAAAGATGCCTTGGGTGAGGTATCGATTCCGGCGGGCAGATATTGGGGCGCGCAAACCGAAAGGGCGCGGCACCTGTTCCAAATTGGCGATCAGCGCTTGGATTTTCGTGTGATCCGCGCCATGGGCACCCAGAAATGGGTGGCGGCGGCGGCAAATCAGCGCCTGGGCTTGCTGCCGGAGGGCCTCTCAGCGCCCATTCAACAAGCGGCGGCGGAAATTGAACTTGGCCTGCATGATGCGGAATTCCCGCTACCCATTTGGCAAACCGGTTCAGGCACCCAAACCAATATGAATGCCAATGAAGTCATCGCCAATCGGGCAAATGAATTCCTTGGCCACGCATTGGGTGCGCGCCATCCCGTGCATCCGAATGATCACGTCAATCTATGCCAATCATCCAATGATTCATTCCCAACAGTGATGCATATCGCAGCGCTGGCCGTATTGCGGCATGAATTACTGCCAGGGCTTGCAGCGCTGCATGCGGCGCTGGCCGCCAGGGCCGCCGAATGGCGTGATATTGTGAAGCTTGGCCGAACGCATTTGATGGATGCCGTGCCAATCACGCTTGGTATGGAATGCGCCACTTGGGCGGTACAGGTTGAACGTAATATCACCCGGATCTCTCAGGCCCTGCCTGACTTGCGGCTGCTGCCCCAAGGTGGCACCGCAGCTGGCAGTGGCTTGAATAGGCATCCGGATTTTGATCAGTTTTTCTGCGCCATTCTTGCTGAACGTACCGGGGAAGCTTTCGCGCCGCTGGCTGAAAAATCCGAAGCCATGGCAGCGCATGACGCGCTTGTGGCGCTTTCGGGTGAGATGAATACGGCTGCGGTATCCCTTACCAAAATCGCCAATGACATTCGCCTTTTGGGAAGTGGGCCGCGCGGCGGTTTCGCGGAACTCATTCTACCGGATGATGGGCTTTCCAGCAGCATCATGCCGGGCAAGACGAATGCGACCCAGGCCGAAGCGCTGAGCATGGTGGCGGCGCGCGTGATGGGTAATCATGCCGCCATCACCATTGCAGGGGCGCAGGGGCATTTGCAGCTGAATGTCTTCAAACCACTCATCATCCAATGCGTGCTGGAAAGTGCATCCTTGCTTGGGGATGCGGCGCGCAGCTTTGCAGAACATATGGTGGCAAAGCTTAATCCGAATTTGCCGCGTATTGCGGAAAATTTGGCGAAATCGCCCATGCTGGTCACAGCCCTGGCCCCGGTGATTGGCTATGATCGTGCGGTAGAGATTGCGAAATACGCCCTGGCGCAAAACCTTACCTTGCGCGCGGCAGCACTTGAACTTGGTAGCGTCAGTGCCGCGGAATTTGATCGGCTTGTGCGGCCTGAGACGATGATCAGCCCTTCGCTTGCGGACCGCAAGGCATGAAAGGCCACCTGAACAAGCGTTCCTTTCGCCTGGCGGGCCACGCCACATCGGTTGCGCTGGAACCGGCCTTCTGGGCGGTGCTGGAAGCGCAGGCCGTGCAAAAGGGCCAAAGCCTTGCCGCGCTGGTGGCTGAGGTGGATTCGGCGCGGGCCGACCAAAGCTTGCCGCTGGCAAGCGCGCTTCGCCTTGAAGCCTTGCGCAACGCGCAAAGCAGGTGAAACAGAGATATTTGGAAAGGAATGCCCCCAGGGAGACTCGAACTCCCATGCCCTTACGGGCGGACGATTTTGAGTCGTCTGCGTCTACCGTTCCGCCACAGGGGCAACGCAGCGTCTTCCTAACCCAAGCACCGCCCCATGGTCCAGAGGGGGAGGCTCAAAACAGCGAATAGCCGCCATCAATCACCAGGCAATCGCCGGAATGATAGGCCGAAGCCTCACTGGCCAGATAAACCGCAATGCCCCCGAAATCCGCCGACTGGCCCCAGCGCTTGGCCGGGATGCGGGGCAGCACGGCGCCGCTGAAACGCTCATCCGCCACATTACCGGCCGTCATGGCGGTTTCGATCCAGCCGGGCAGGATGGCATTGGCGCGAATGCCATGCCGCGCCAACTCCACGGCCAGCGCGCGGATCATAGCCACCAGCCCACCCTTGGTCGCGCCGTAATGGGCGTTGCGCGCCGCCCCTTCAATGGCGGCCAGCGATGCGGTGGCTACCAGGGAACCGCCGCCCCCGCGGTCCACCATATGCCGCGCGGCGGCGCGCAAAGTGAAAAAGGCGCCATCCAGATTGATGCGCATCACGCGCTGCCATTCACTGGTTTCCAGCGCGGTGAAGCGGGACGCATGGCCATAGGTGCCGGCATTGGCGAAACAGGCATCCACGTGGCCAAGTGCGGTGAGGGTTTCAGCGAAAGCGGCTTCCACCGCGGCTTCATCGCCAATATCGCAGACCACCGCGTGCAGACGAACGCCAAGCGGCTTCAGGCTTGCCAAAGCCGCGACATTCTTCGCGGGATTGCTGCCCCAGATCGCGATATCCGCACCGGCTTCCGCCAGCGCGCGCGCCATGCCAAGCCCAATGCCGGAATTGCCGCCGGTGATCAGCGCCACCTTGCCGCTGAGATCAAAAGGCGCATAGGCCATGGGGTTCAGTAGCCCGCCTTGCGGTCCACCACTTCCTTGAGCGGTGCGCCATCCAAAAAGCGCCGCAGATTTTCCACCAGCAGCGCCGCCACCATGGAATCACGCGCCGGATGCAGCCCGCCAATATGCGGCAGCACCAGAATGTTCTCCGTGCTCCAGAAAGGATCATCCTTGGGCAGCGGTTCCTGACGGAACACATCCAGGATGGCGCCGGCAATGCTGCCGGATTTGGCCGCGGCCACCAAGGCGGCATCATCAATCAAGGCGCCGCGCCCGAAATTGAGGAGCCAGGCGGTTTTCTTCATGCGCGCAAGGCGTGTGGCATTGATGATGTTTTCAGTCTCGGGCGTGGCGGGCAGCAGCAGCACGACGAAATCGGATTGCGCGAGCACTTCATCGGTTTCTTCCGGCGCATAAACATGTTCCACATGCGCCAAGGCGCCGGTCGCACGGCGCGTGCCGATTACGCGCATTTCCAAAGCCGCAGCCTTGCGTGCCAATTCCTGCCCAATCGCACCCAGGCCCAGAATGCCAAGCGTCTGCCCCGCCAGCGTGGAGGAAACGCGGCGCGTCCAGGTGCTGGCGGCGTTATCACCCACAATCGCGGCATAGGGTTTCGTGATGTGAAACAGCGCGCCCAGAATGTTTTCCGGCATCTGCACGCGATGCGTTCCCCGCGCGCAGGTGAGCGTCAGGGCAGGCGGCAAATCCGCACGCGAAAGCCAATGCTCCACCCCCGCCGTGAGTGCCTGCGCCCAGCGAAGCTTTGGCATTTGCGCCAATGTCCCGGCGGGCGGACCCCAGGTCAGCATCGCCTCCGCTTCCTGCAATTGCGCTGCGCTTGGCGTCGCGTTGCGCGGCAATTCTTCCAGGCGAATGCGTTGATCAAGCCCCGCTGCGGAGATTGCCTTGCGATAGGCTTCCGCGCCATCGGTCCAGAGCAGGAAAAGGGGCTTGTTCATGATAATGCCTCAGGCTTTCACAATCAGTGCATCCACCGCGACCGCGTCACTGCCGGCGATGATGATGGGGTTCACATCCAATTCCGCGATCAGATCACGCTGATCGGCAGCAAATTCCGACAGCCTGATGATGATATCGGCCAGCCGATCCATATCGGCGGCGGGCGCACCGCGAAAGCCTTCCAAAGCTGCGCGGCCCTTCAAACGCTCAAGCAAGCCGCGCGCTTCGCCCTGCGTGACAGGGGCGAGTGCGAGCGCTGAATCGCGCATCAATTCCACCAGTACGCCACCCAGGCCAGCGACAATAAGCGGGCCCATCAATGGATCAATGCGCGCACCAACCATAATTTCAACGCCAGGCTTCGCCATGGGCTGCACCAGCACGCCATTGATGCGCGCATTGGGCGCGTGGTGCTTGGCATTGGCCATCACGGCGCGGAAGGCTTCGCGCAATTCCGCCTCATCCTTCAGTTTCAGGCGGATCACGCCTGCTTCGGTCTTATGCGGCAGATCGGGGCTTTCCACCTTGATCGCAACTGGCCAGCCAAGCGCCTTGGCCGCCGCCAGCGCCTCATCTTCTGTTGCCGTCAGCCGTTCCGGCACTACCGGCACGCCATAGGCCGCCAGCACCTGCTTTGCTTCGCGTTCTGTCAGTGTGCGATCCCCTGCCGCCTTGATCAAAGCCGCCGCTTCGCTTGCCGCTTCCGGGCGCGATATGCGCGTATAGTTGCGCGGGCCGGCGCGGCGGCGTTCTTCGCGCTTGTGCCAATGATCCAGCGTGGCAAAGCAGCGATCCATGGAACGGAACAGGCCGATGCGCGGGTTTTGCTCAGCCTCCTTCGAACCGAAACCTTCCAGCCATTCCGTGGTCCAAACCACGCAAATCGGCTTGTCATGTTGTTCGGCAATGGCGGCCAATTCGCCGGGGCGCTTGGCGGAAAGCTCGGTTGAATAAATCTGCGCGTAAAGCAGCGTGCCGTAATGGTCTTCACCCAACATGGCAGAAGCGCAGGCGGTCAGGCTTTCCGGATCATTCGCCACTTGCGCGGTGACATCGCAAGGATTGCGCGCGGAACCGAAATCCGGAATGCGCGATTCCAAAATCGCCTGCACCGGCGGTGTGGGCTGCGGCAGCGGAATGCCACGTTCTTCCGCGCGATCGGCGGACATGATGGCCGCACCGCCGGATACCGCGACCACCGCAACACCGCGCGCCTTGGGTGGCGGCGCCTTGGCGAGGAAGGAGGCGGTTTCCACCATGGCTTCAAAATTATCCACCAATATCGCGCCCGCACGTTCAAACGCCGCACGATAGGCCGCCTGAGAGCCCGCGAGAGAACCTGTATGGGACATTGCAGCGGCAGCGCCCTGTTCACCCGTGCCAAGCTTGAAGACCACCAAGGGCTTATTGGCGGCATCAGCTATTTGCGCGGCTTCAATGAAGCGCATCGGGTCCGGCATGCCTTCAAAGACGCAGGCAATCGCCTTGCACCCCGGATCATCGGCCAGGAAGGAAACGCAATCCGCGACATCAATATCGGAAGAATTGCCGGTAGTGAGAAGGTGGCTCACGGACACACCACGCATCACCGCCTGCGCCAGCGAAAATCCAAGCGCGCCCGATTGGCTGACCAGCCCCACTGCATGCGGCAAAGGCGCTTCCATCGGCGGCGGGATCATGAAGGTCACGCCGGCCTTGCTGCCAAAATTCAACATGCCAATGCAATTCGGCCCGACAATCCGCATCCCCGCATTGCGCCCAATCGCGGCTAGGCGCTGTTGCGCGGCGATATCCTCAGCCCGCCCGGTTTCCGAAAAGCCGGAGGCATAAATCATCACGCCGCCCACACCCGCCTTGGCGCAATCGGTAGCGATTTCTTCCACCGCATCCTTGGCGGCGACCACAATGCAGCAATCGGGCACTTCCGGCAGCGCGGCAACGGAAGGATAGCAGGGACGCTCACCAATTTTTTCATATCGGCTATTCACCAGATGCAGCCGGCCCGTATAGCCAGACAGCGCGCTGATGGTACGATCCGCGAAGGAACCCGCGCGCGGGGAAGCGCCGATCACGGCAATCGAGGCAGGGTTGAACAGCCGCTGCATATCGGCATGGCGATAAACGCCGCGTTGGGTGATGGACATTGCCTTGCTTCCTCCTGCTCTGCCGGCTTGATGCGCCAGTCTGGTCTATGAAGGGCGCGCTTGACGGCGCGCCCTGTAGTTAATTCACCGCGCGGCTTCCGCCAGATATTCCATCGCCGCTGCAACACCGCCTGGCGCATGCGGCACGCCATTCAGCTTCAGCGCCATTTCAACGACGGAAAGCGTGCCCAAAATCATCGGTTCATTCAAATCACCCAAATGACCGATGCGGAACACCTTGCCGCCCAATGGCCCAAGCCCACCACCGAGCGAGACATTAAAGCTTTGCAGCGCAGTGCGGCGCACCGCTTCCGCATCGAGGCCTTCCGGCATCAAAATCGCGGTGACGCTATCCGAATAGCGATCCGGATTCATGCAGAAAAGCTGCGGCCCGGCATTACCGGACCAGTGGCGCACGCAGCGCCGCACCGCTTCCGCCAGGCGCGAATGGCGCGCGAAAACCTGATCCAGCCCTTCTTCTTCCAGCAAGCGCAGTGATTCCTGCAACCCGTAAAAGAAGGAAGTGGGCACTGTGCCGACGAAGGATTTATGCTTGCGCGTCAGCATATTCGTCCAGGACAGGTATGATTTTGGCAGGCGCGATGTTTTGTGCGCTTCCATCGCCTTGGCCGAAACGCCGGTGAAGGACATGCCGGTGGGCAGCATCAAGCCCTTCTGGCTACCGCCCACGGCGACATCCACACCCCATTCATCCATGCGGAAATCAAGCGAACCGAGCGAGGAAATCGTATCACTCAACAACAAAGCAGGATGCTTCGTGGCATCCAGCGCCGCGCGCACATCCTTCAGCGGCAATTCCATGCCCGTCGCTGTTTCATTATGCACGGCGCAAATCGCCTTGATGCGATGGCTGGTATCGGCGGCCAGGGTTGCGCGCAGCGCGGCGAAATCAACGCCTCGGCGCCAATCGGCACTGATCACTTCGGCCTTCAAGGACAAATCCTCGGCCATTTGCGCCCAGCTTTGCGAAAAATGGCCGGTTTCAATAATGGCCACCGTATCGCCGGGGGAGAATAGATTGACCAGGCTCGCTTCCCAGGCCGCGTGGCCAGAGCCTGTGTACATGAAGACTTCCTGTTCGGTCTTCAAAATGCGCTTCAGCCCTGCGACGCATTTTTCATAGACCGGCATGAAGGCAGGATCATTGAAATCAACCGTGACATGCGCCACTGCAAGCAGCACGGAATCCGGAATATTGGTGGGGCCGGGATTGGCAAAGAATTGCCGCCCGCGCGGCAGACGAGGCTTAGTGGCCATGAGAATGGACTTCCTTCTTGCGATGATTTGATTGCGGCGCAGGCATCATTTCGCCAATTCCCGCGCCATGGATTCAAGCCCCGCCAGTGTCAGCGGATGCATGCGGTTTTCCATCAGCCCCTGCATCATGCCGATGGAGTGGGTATAGCGCCAATGCTGCTGGTCCACGGGATTGAGCCAGGCAGCGCGGCGGAAATGCCGCGTCAGGCGGCCCATCCAGACCACGCCCGATTCCTCATTCCAATGCTCAACCGAACCGCCGGGCTGAGAGATTTCATAAGGCCCCATGGTGGCATCACCCACGAATACCAGGCGCCAATCCGGGCCATAAGTGCGTAGCACTTCCTGCGTGGTTTTTTCGGTTTCCTTGCGGCGGCGATTTTCGCGCCACAGCCTCTCATAAGGGCAGTTATGGAAGTAGTAGAATTCCAGATGCTTGAATTCGCCGCGCGCTGCTGAAAATAATTCCTGACAGATACGGATATGATCATCCATCGAACCGCCAATATCCATCAGCAGCAGCACCTTCACCGCATTGCGCCGTTCCGGCACCATATGCAGATCAAGCGAACCACCATTGCGCGCGGTCGCGCCAATCGTACCCGGCATATCCAATTCTGTGGCGGCGCCGGTGCGCGCAAAGCGGCGCAGGCGCCGTAGCGCGACTTTCATGTTGCGGGATGATAGCGCCTCATCCTCATCCAAATCCTTATAGACGCGCTTGTCCCAAACCTTGGCGGCGCGGCGATTGCGGCTTTCTTCCTGGCCGATCCGCACCCCTTCCGGGTTATAGCCATAGGCACCGAAGGGTGATGTGCCGGCGGTACCGATCCATTTCGAACCACCCTGATGCCGGCCCTTCTGTTCCGCCAAACGCTGCCGCAGCGTTTCCATCAGCTTGTCGAAGCCGCCCAACGCTTCAATCTGGGCGCGTTCTTCTTCGGTCAGGAATTTCTCTGCCATTTTGCGCAGCCATTCGGCGGGAATTTCCACCGTGGTTTCCGCTGTGCCGGGCGGCGATTCCAATCCCTTGAAGATTTCCCCAAAGACCCGGTCGAAGCGGTCCAGGTGCCGTTCATCCTTCACCAGCGCCGCGCGCGCCAGGTGGTAGAAATCCTCCACATCAAACCCTGCCACGCCGGCTTTCAGCGCGCGCAGCAGCGCCAGATATTCCGTAATGGAAGCCGGCACACCAGCGGCGCGTAGCGCAATGATGAAGGGTGCGAACATCTGTGCCGCCTATGCCTGATGCCGCTGCATCAAACCTTCCGCCGCGTCAGGAAAGCAAGGCGTTCAAACAAATGCACATCCTGTTCGTTCTTCAACAGCGCGCCATAAAGCGGCGGAATGGCGGTTTTATTGTCCTGGCTGCGGAGCGCTTCCGGCGGCATGTCTTCAATCGTCAGCAGCTTCAGCCAATCCAGCAATTCCGATGTGGCGGGCTTCTTTTTCAATTCAGATACATTGCGCACATCAAAGAACACGGTTAGCGCTTCGCGCAGCAAATCCTGGCGAATATTCGGGAAATGCGTCTGCACGATCTTTTCCATCGTCTCCCGGTCCGGGAAGCGGATATAATGGAAGAAGCAGCGGCGGAGAAACGCGTCCGGCAATTCCTTTTCATTGTTGGAGGTGATGATCACCACCGGCCGATGTTTTGCCTTGATGCTGCGACGCAGTTCATAGACGTAGAATTCCATACGATCGATCTCAAGCAGCAGATCATTCGGGAATTCGATATCGGCCTTGTCGATTTCATCAATCAGTAGCACTACGGGATGGTCAGCTTCAAAGGCCTCCCACAATTTGCCGCGTACAATGTAATTCGCAATGTCATGCACGCGCGGATCACCAAGCTGGCCATCACGGAGCCGGCTCACGGCATCATATTCATACAAGCCCTGCTGCGCCTTGGTGGTGGATTTGATGTGCCATTCAATCAGCGGATAGCCGAGCGCCTTCGCGATTTCCTGCGCCAGTACGGTCTTGCCCGTGCCGGGTTCACCCTTGATCAGCAGTGGGCGTTCCAGCGCCACCGCAGCATTGACCGCGACCTCCAGCTCTCGGGTTGCGACGTATCTTTCAGTGCCTTTGAACTGCGCCACGCTCTGCTCCGTCTTTCCAAACCATAACGTCAGGCGAGCCGCACCATTGCGCAAGCCCCGCCCTTAGTCAGCGGGCAAAAGCCGTAGCACTGCCCCCTCGGCGGGGCGGGCACCGGGTGCCGCCACGCGCAAATCCGCCGCCACCAGCGCGCCTTCGGCATCCATGATGGCAATGCGGTAAAAGCCGGGGCCGGGGGGCAGCCAGCCCAATTCCCGCCGTGCCGCCGCGGGTGCCAGTGGCGCGCCATCCACCAAAAAGGTCAAAGGCCGCCGCCCGCCGGCAACGCGCAGCACCACCGGCCCCGCGCCTTCGGCCAGAACCGCGCCAGGCGGGGGGAAGATCAGGCGCAGCGGATCGCTCCCCAAGGCAGCCACGGGCGTATCGGGGCGGCTTGGCGTGCGTTCCAAAGGTGCTTCCGGCAGCAGGGCAAAAAGCTTGGCGAGCACCGGCAAAGCCGCATCCCGCCCGGTGAGGCCCGGGATCGGCGTGCCATCGGGCCGCCCCACCCAAACCCCGGCGACATGCCGGCCATCAAAACCAAG
>JBEDHL010000289.1:0-5398 GCA_041174145.1 Pseudomonadota bacterium | reverse complement strand
ACTTATCGTCACCCTCCCCGTCGGCGCCCAGCCCGCCCAGCGCCATATGGTCGCGGCGGGCCATCCGCTGGCCGTCGAAGCGGGGCTTGGCGTGCTCCGCGAAGGCGGTTCCGCCCTTGATGCCGCAGTGGCGGTGCAGGCGGTGCTGACGCTTGTGGAACCGCAAGCCTCTGGCATTGGTGGCGGTGCCTTCATCATGCTGCGCCGCGCCGCCGATGGCGGCATGGAAGCCTGGGATGGGCGGGAAGCCGCGCCTGCCGCCGCAACGCCCGCGCTATTCCTGCGTGATGGCCGGCCCATGCCCTTCCTGGAAGCGATTATGGGCGGGCGAGCCGTGGGCGTGCCGGGCACGCTGCCCGTCTTGGAGGCGGCGCATCGCGCCCATGGCAAGCTGCCCTGGGCGCGGCTGTTTGAACCCGCCATTCGGCTGGCCGAAGAAGGTTTTCCCGTCAGCGCCAGGCTTTCCCGCGAAATCGCCGCCGATACGCTGCCGCTTCGCCGAGACCCGGCGTCGGCCGCCTATTTCGTCAGCCCCGATGGCCTGCCCCTGCCCCCAGGCCACAGGCTGCGTAACCCCGCCTTGGCTGAAACGCTCCGCGCCGTGGCGCGCGATGGCGCGGCGGCGCTGCAAGCCGGGCCGATTGCGGAAGACATCATCGCCGCCATCCGCAACCACCCAACCAATCCGGGCGTCATGGTGCTTGAAGATTTGGCGCGCTCTCAGCCCCGGCAGCGCGCGGCGATCTGCACGCCCTATCGCGGCTTTCGGGTTTGCGGCTTTCCACCGCCGTCTTCGGGCGGCGTCGCGGTTGCGCAAATCCTTGGCGTTTTGGAGCATTTCGATATGCCGCGGCTTGATCCGCGCGGCGCTGACGCGGCGCATTTGCTGGCAGAAGCCGGGCGGCTTGCCTTCGCTGATCGCAACCTGTTCGTCGCCGATGCGGATTTCGTGCCCGTGCCGGTGCGCGGCCTGACCGACCAGGCCTACCTCACCACCCGCGCGCAATTGATTGACCGGGACCGTGCGCTGCAAAACCCGCGCGCGGGCAATCCTTCCTGGCGGGAGACATCCTTGGCGCCGCAAACCCAGGAATATGAAGCCGGCACCAGTCATATCGCCATTGTGGATGGCGCGGGCAATGCGCTTTCCATGACGACCACCATTGAGGCGATTTTCGGCGCAAGGCTGATGGTGCGGGGTTTTCTGCTGAACAACCAATTGACCGATTTCAGCTTCGCGCCGGAAGCCAATGGCCGGCCCATCGCCAATCGGGTGGAGGCCGGCAAAAGGCCGCGGTCATCCATGGCGCCTTCCATTGTGGTGGACGCGGCGGGCGGGCTGCATGCCGTGGTGGGTTCCCCCGGCGGGCCGCGCATTATTGGCTATGTGGCGAAAACCCTGGTGGCGCTGCTGGATTGGGGCATGAGCCCGGAAGAAGCCGTGGCGCTGCCCCATATCGGCACCATGGGTGGGCCGGTGGAATTGGAACAAGGCACGCCGGCGGCTGGCCTAGCCCCGGCGCTACGCGGGCGCGGGCATGAGGCAACCATCCGGGAGATGATTTCCGGCCTGCAGATCATTCGCGTCACCAATACCGGGCTGGTGGGTGCATCTGACCCCAGAAGGGAAGGCATCGCCGCCGGGGAATAATATTTTTCGAAAAGTAACCTCTTTTCGTCTTATTTTTTATAAGTTACGTCCTGTTTGTTTTTAACAGGATGCATCGGATGGCCAAGGCGGTCATTTTGGCTGGCGGGCGCGGCACGCGGTTAGGCGCGGAAACGCAACTCCGCCCAAAGCCCATGGTGGAAATCGGCGGCAGGCCGATTTTGTGGCACATCATGAAATGCTACGCCCTGCATGGCATCAGGGATTTCGTGATTTGCCTTGGCTATAAGGGCGATCAGATCAAGGAATTCTTCCTGAATTATCGTCGGCATTCGTCTGACCTTACGCTTGACCTTGCGACCGGAACCGCCACCTGGCTGACGCCCCCGATTGAAGATTGGCGCGTGACGCTGGTTGATACGGGCGAGGATACGCAAACCGGCGGGCGCTTGCGGCGTGTGGCGGCACATTTGCGGGATGAGGATAGCTTCTGCCTGACCTATGGCGATGGCGTGGCCGATATCGATATTTCCGCGCTGATGGCCTTTCACCGCGCCCATGGCCGCGATGCCACCGTGACCGCCGTGGTGCCCCCGGGGCGCTTTGGCGCGCTGGAGCGGAGGGGGGAGGCCGTGCAGGCCTTTACCGAAAAACCACCCGGCGATGGCGCGACCATTAATGGCGGGTTTTTTGTGCTCTCGCCCCGCGTTTTGGGCCGGATAGATGGCGATGATTGCGTTTGGGAACAGGCGCCGCTGAAGCGCTTGGCGGCAGATGACCAGTTGCGCGCCTTCGACCATCGCGGCTTCTGGCACCCGATGGATACGCCGCGCGACCGCGATGTGTTGGAAGGGCTTTGGCAGAGCGGCGCGGCACCCTGGAAGAAGTGGTGATGCGCCAGCCTTCCGCCGCTTTTTGGCGCGGCAAGCGCGTATTGCTGACGGGCCATACCGGCTTCAAGGGCGCCTGGCTTGCGCTGCTACTGGAAAAGCTGGGCGCGGAGGTCACGGGCTTTGCTCTGGCGCCAGAAGCCGGCCCCTCCGCCTTTGTTGCGTTGCGGCCCGTAATTGCTTCGCATATCGGGGATTTGCGCGATGCGGCGGCGGTGCAGGCAGTGGTCAAGGCCGCGCGCCCTGAGATTGTGTTGCATCTGGCCGCGCAAGCCCTGGTCGGGCGCGGCTATCGCGACCCAGAGGGAACCTTCGCCAGTAACGTTACCGGCACCATCCATCTGATGCAGGCTATGCGCGGCGCCGGTGTGCGCGCGGCACTGATGATTACTAGCGACAAGGTCTATCGCAACGACAATCAGGGCCGCGCCTTTCGCGAAAATGATCCACTTGGCGGGCATGATCCTTACAGCGCTTCCAAGGCCGCTTGCGAAATCGCGGTGGCTTCCTGGCGCGCGAGTTTCGGCACCGAGATCGGCACCATTGCCACCGCGCGCGCCGGCAATGTGATTGGAGGCGGTGATTTCGGGGCAGAGCGACTGATCCCCGATTTGGTGCGCGCGCGCATGGCGGATGAAACGCTCATTATCCGTCGCCCGGATGCAACGCGCCCCTTCCAGCATGTACTGGATGTGCTGCGCGGCTATCTGCTGCATGCCGAGGCACTGTGGGATGGCGCGGCGCCGCCCGCGCTCAATTTCGGCCCGCGCGATGCTGAAATTTCCGTCCGCCACGTGCTGGAGCTTTACGGAAGTGCGGCCAAGGCGCCGGTGCAATGGCAGGCCGCCGGCACACCACCCATGGAAGAAGCGCAACGCCTCGCTTTGGATAGCAGCCTTGCCATGCAAAGCCTTGGCTGGGCACCGCGCCATCATGCCGCCGGCGCCATTGCCGCCACCGCCGCCTGGTATGAAGCCTGGCGCGGCGGCGCAGATGGCCGCGCCTTGGCGCTGGCTGAAATTGAGGATGCTCTTTCGCCATGAATGCACCCGCGCTCTGCCGCCCCATCACCGCCTGCCGTGCCTGCGGCGGCGCGATCAGCGCCATGTTCTGCGATTTGGGTGCGACACCTTTGGCCAATGATTATCCGCCGCCTGGGTCTGCGCCTTTGCCGCGCTACCCTCTGGCCGCCGTGGTCTGCGGCACCTGTCGCATGGTCCAATTGGATCATGTGGTGGAAGCCGAGGCGATTTTTACCGACTATGCCTATTTCTCATCTTTTTCGGAGAGCTGGCTTGATCATGCCGCGCGCTATGCGGCGGCGATGCGTAAGCGGCTTTCGCTCGGCGCGCAAAGCTTCGTGGTCGAAATCGCCAGCAATGATGGCTATTTGCTCAGGAATTTCGTCGCCGCCGGTATTCCCTGCCTGGGCGTGGAACCGGCGGCTAATGTCGCGGCCAGCGCGGTGGCCGCTGGCGTGCCGACCGAAGTGCGGTTTTTCGGCCGGGAAGCGGCGCGCGATGTCGTGGCCAGGCGCGGCCATGCGGATTTGGTGATTGCCAATAATGTGTTGGCGCATGTCCCGGATGTGGTGGATTTTGCGGCGGGGCTTGCGCATCTCGCGGGGCCGCGTGGTGTTGTCACCATTGAAGCGCCGCATCTGCTCTCACTCGTGGATGGCGTGCAATTCGATACGATCTATCACGAACATTACGCCTATTGGTCGCTTTACGCCGTGGAACGCTTACTCGCCGCGCAGGGCTTGCGCGTTTTTGATGTTGAGAAGCTCACCACCCATGGCGGCAGCCTCCGCTATTTCGCGAGCGCGGATACCGAACGGGCGGAAGGGCCTGGGCTGGTTGCGGTGCGCGCGGAAGAAGAAGCGCGCGGTATTGCGAGCGATGCCTTCTACCAGGGCTTCAATGCCCGCGTGGCCGAAGCATTGGCGGCCTTCAAAGCCTGGCTGGCGCAATGCCGTGCAGCAGGCATGCGGCTTGGTGCCTATGGCGCGGCGGCCAAGGGCAATACCTTCCTGAACGCCGCTGGCGGGACGGCGGCGGATTTTGTGGCGGTGGCGGACCGCAATCCAGCCAAGCAGGACAGGCTTTTGCCCGGCAGCGCCATTCCGATTGTCTCGCCGGAAGCGCTGCTGGCCATGGCGCCGGATGCCATTCTGATCCTGCCCTGGAATTTGGCGGAAGAAATCTCTGGCCAATTGCGCGCCGCCGGCTTCAAGGGGCGGTTGGCGACCGCCCTGCCAGTGCCAAGGTGGTTATAGGCGCGTCACATCAATTCGCTTGGCGCGGCGCCGGATTTTCGCCGAGGCCAAGCGCTTGCGACATGCTTTGAATCGCTTGGCGCTTGGCATCTTCGCAAGCGGCAGGCGTGAGGATGCCTGATGTGCAAGCCGCATCGATATCGGCGAGCCGTTTGGCAAGCTGCGCGGCAGGGGAGGCAGGAGGGGTCACCGGTTCCACCACGCTGGTTTTCAAATCGCGTGTAAGCCCGCGCAAGGCGGCCGCAACATCTTCGCCCAACCAGGCACTGACCGGCAGCAGGGGCACAATAATGAAAAAAATCCCCGCCAAGGCACTGATGGAAAAAATCGGCGTAGTCAGGACATTAATGGCGGCGGAGATCAGCGGCACCATGGCAACGGCGAAGGCGCCGCTGCCCTGCATGCCTGCCTTCTGCGCGGCAATGAACACCACAATAGCCAAAACCGCGCCAGAGAAGATACGAAATCCCATACAGCACCTACCGTTCGAAGGAATGCGTCGTAATTATCGAATATTTTTTACTTTATTCTTAAAATTCTTGAAAGTCATTCATTAATTAAATTCAATTCTAGGAAAGAGGGCCAAGACGGGGCGATTCCCGCCCCCAAAAACCGCCCATC
>JBEDHL010000288.1:0-6547 GCA_041174145.1 Pseudomonadota bacterium | reverse complement strand
GGATTCAGCGTCTGAAACAGCGCGGTCGGCGGCCAGGCTTTCCGCCTCATCCGCGCCATCGAGCAAGCCAAGCCCCCGACCGCGCCGTGTCAGACGCAGAATCCCGGCCTCTGCCACGCTTGGGAGCGTGGCCGGGTCGCTTCCCGGGGCAAGCGCGGCCAGCGCCTCCCCGGCTTCATCTTCCCAAGGCACAGGGATAGCGACAGCGCGCGGCGGCGAATCAGGATCCGCCCCCGCTTTCAGGCGCCGCAGCGCAACCCCAGCCCAGATGGTTCCGACAATTCCTGCCATGAGGGAATGCTAGGCGCGACTCGCCAAGCTGGGAAGCCTTATTTAGTGGTTTTTTGGGGTCCGACCCACAATATCCTGTGGATAGCTTGTCTGCCGCTTTGGTTTTGCGTGGCCCGCCCGGCTGTGCGAATATGCGTCTGGCGCTGCGCGCATTGGGGTTTCGTCATGCAGTTTCTGGATACGCTTTTCATTCGCTTCACCAGCCGCAAGGTTGGTCAGGACCGCTTCGGCAATAGCTATTGGGAAGCCCGCTCCAGGCGCGATTCCTATGGCCGGGCCATGCGGCGGGTGCTTTTCGCCAAGGAAGTGCAGGCTTCTGCCGTGCCGGCCGAATGGTGGGGCTGGCTGCATCACACCACGGAACAACCCCTGCCCGAGGATGCGCCGCGCCGCGCCTGGCAGAAGGAACATCGCCCGAATATGACCGGCACCGCCGAAGCCTGGCGGCCCGCAAGCACCTCTGCCAATCGCGGTGGTGATTATGAAGCCTGGACACCGGGGCGGTAGACAACCGATTCACATGCACAAGCGCAGTCTGGCTGAAATTCTTACCGGCTTTGTGGTGCTGGCCATTGCCGCCACCTTTCTGGGCTATGCTGTCACCAGCACGGGGCGCAGCTTTTCTGGGCCCGCCATGAATCTCACTGCCAAGTTTGATCGGATTGATGGCCTGGGCCAGGGCGCTGATGTGCGTATTGCCGGCGTGAAAGTGGGCCAGGTGGTAGCGCAGCGCATTGACCCCGAAAGCTTCCTTGCTGTCTTGACGCTCCGCGTAGAAGCCGGGCTGAAGCTGCCCCATGACACTTCGGCCGAGATTTCAAGCGAAGGCTTGCTCGGCGGCAAATATGTAGCACTCGTGCCCGGCGGTGATACGCGGATCCTACGCGATGGCGGCGAAATCACCATCACTCAAAGCGCCATTAATCTGGAAAGCCTGCTGGGGCGGTTCATTTTCTCGGCGGGTGAGAATAATCAGCGCGGCAATCAGGAAAACGCGCCGGCAACGCCGAGATGAAACCGCTGCCCAAGCCGCCTGCCGCATGGCCCGGGGCCGATGGCAAGCCGGTTTCCTGCAGTGAAAAACTGAAAATGCTGGCAGAAAACCACGCCGAAGCCGCAACCATGTTGCGCGATGTGTTTGAAGACGCCGTGCTGATGGGCGTGGATGAGGCAGCGATGCGCGGCATTCTGAATGATATGATCGCGGCGCTGCCCAGCCCGAAACGGGGCGCATGAAAAAGCTGCTTTTCAGCCTGCTGGTCTGCCTGCCCGGGCTTGCGCAGGCGCAGGAATGGCAACCGCGCCAGCAGGCGCGCCTCCAGGCGCTGGATAAGGTGATGGCGCGCGTTACCGTGCTGGAAGGGCGCGTGGGCGAAACCGTGACTTTCGGCACACTTTCCATTCGCATCGGCGCCTGCCATGCACGCCCGCCGACCGAAGTGCCCGATGCCGCCGCCTGGTTTGAAATGACCGATTCCCGCGCAGCCCAGGGCAGCCCGCCTGTCTTTCGCGGTTGGATGTTCGCCGATGCGCCCGGCGTGAATATGCTGGAACACCCCGTTTATGATGTGCGTATATTGAACTGCCGGTGAGGCTGAGCCTGTCTTTCTGAAAGGCGCCCGAGGCCTTATATTAGCGCAAGCTTGAGGAAGGGCAGCCAATGTCAGCCACAGCGCATCAGGCCAGTATCCGGCCGTTTTTTGATGAGGCGACCAATACCGTCAGCTACCTCGTCTTCGACCCCGCAACGCGCCAGGGCGCGGTGATTGATCCCGTACTGGATTGGGACCATCGGAGCGGAGAAGCCGATACACGTTCCGCCGATGCGCTGATTGAAGCCGCCAAGCGCGAAGGCATTACCATTGCGCTGATCCTGGAAACCCATGCCCATGCGGATCATCTGACCGCCGCCCCCTATATCAAGCAGCGTTGCGGCGGGAAGATCGGCATTGGTGAGCATATCAAGGATGTGCAGCGCATCTTTCGCCCCGTATTTGCGGCCGATGATGTGAAGCCCGAAGGTGGTGATTTTGATCTGCTGTTTCGCGATGGTGAGCGTATTGCGCTTGGCGCTTTAGAGATTGAGGTGATCCATACACCGGGCCATACGCCCGCCTGTGTCTGCTATCGCATCGACGATGATGTTTTCGTGGGCGATACGCTCTTCATGCATGACTACGGCACGGCGCGGGCGGATTTTCCGGGTGGTGATGCGCGCGCCTTGTTTCGTTCCATCAAGCGCCTGCTGGCACTGCCGCCCGAAACCCGGCTTTGGATGTGCCATGACTATAAGGCCCCAGGACGCAATGATTATGCCTGGCAAAGCACGGTGTCTGAACAGCGCGCCCATAACCCACATGTAAAGGATGGCGTGACCGAGGATGAATTCGTCGCCTTCCGCCAGGCGCGTGATGCCAAGCTTGCCGCGCCGACGCTGTTGCTGCCTTCGATCCAGGTGAATATCCGCGCCGGGCGCTTTCCTGAAGCCGAGAGCAATGGCGTGCGCTATCTGAAAATTCCCGTCAAAGCGCGTAGTGGGCTTGCCTGAAGGCCGTGACGGGGTTGTGATGGGACGATTATAAAGGGCGCGGAAGTCAAAAACGCGCCATCAAAACTGGGAGAGGCTGGATGAAACGTCGACTTATAGGGGCAGCTTTGGGCCTCGCTTTGGCCTTGCCCGCGCTGGCGCAGGGACTGCCAGATCGGCCCATCAGCCTATCGAGCGGTTATGCACCGGGGGGGTCCACCGATATAACCGCGCGTCTATTGGCGGAGCGGATGCAGGCGCATCTTGGCCCCAATGGGCGCGTCTTGGTGGAAAATCGTCCCGGCGCTTCTGGTACCGTCGCGGCCGAATGGCTGCGGCGCCAACAGTCGGATGGCACATCGCTCATGCTGGTGGAAGCATCCTCCCACGCCTTGATCCCGAATGCGATGCAAGGCGGCACACGCTATGATCCGGTGAATGATTTCACGCAGATTGCTGTGGTGGCGAATGGGCCACTGATCCTGGTGGCAGCGCCGAATTTCCCAGCCAATAACGCGACCGATGTGATCGCCAAATTCCGTACCGGGCCGCAGGAAAACATGCCCTATGCATCCTCTGGCGTTGGTTCAATGCCGCATTTCGCGGGTGAAGCCATTGCGGTTTTTCTTAATCTTGGCGGGAAATTTTCGCATGTACCCTATCGGTCAGGCGGGCTGATGGTGGAATCCATCGCGCGTGGGGAGACCGCTTGGGGGGTGGCGGTGCTGGCTTCCGCCGCCGCGCAAGTGCGTGATAACCGCGTGCGCGGCATTGCCATTACGGGGCTGGAGCGTTTCCCCGCCTTTCCGGATATTCCCACCCTGGCTGAATCCGGGATGCAAGGCTTCGATCTGGGGAATTGGTTCGCAGTGATCGGGCCGCCACGCATGCCGGAAGGCACCACCCTTGCGCTAAACCGCGCGATTAATGCCGCGTTGACGGATGCGCAATTGCGCGAACGTTTCTTGATTGCGGGCATCACGCCCTGGACACGCCCAAATACGCCGGCTGATGCGCGCGCCTTTTTTCAGGCAGAGCTTGCGAAGTTCAAGCAGGTGGTGGACCGCACCGGTGTGAAGATGGAACAGTGAACGAAAAGGGCGCCTGAAGATTTTTCAGGCGCCCATCCTGCCTTCAATCCTTCGGCGGCAGATGGAGCGCGACCACTTCGCCCCCCTGCCCTGCCACTTCCGGAAAGCGCCGCCGCACATCCGGGTCATGCCCCGGAATCACGCGGCTATCATCACCGCCCGCCAACTTCTTCGCCGCGCGCCAGCCAGCCGCCATGGCGCCGAGGTCGAAGATGATCGGGAAGGGATTACCGCTGAGGGCATTGGCGTAGAAATGCATGGCGTCTGAGGCCAGAACCACCGGCCCGCGCGCGGTTTGCACGCGCACCACTTGCAGGCCATCCGAATGCCCACCGACACGATGGACAGAAACACCCGGCGCCACTTCGCCATCGCCGTCATGGAATACCACGCGGTCAGCATAAAGTGCCTTCACCATGGCAACCACATGCGCAGGCTCAAAAGGCAGGCGAATGGCATGCACGCACATGTGCCGGCCTGTCGCGAAATGCATTTCGCGTTCCTGCAAATGGAACTTGGCGCCTGGGAACATGCCAAGCGAACCCGCGTGATCATAATGCAAATGCGTGATGATCACGTCAGATACCTTGGCGGCATCTGTGCCCATGGCCTTCAGGCTATCGCGCACATTGCGCGCGATGGTGCGGCCCCGGCCTGCGGCCGTTTCCTCATCAAAGCCGGTATCCACCACAATTTCCTGCCCATCCGGCGCGCGCAGCAACCAGATGAAGTAATCAAGCGGCATGGCTTCATGCGCATCGGGCACGGGCAGCAGAAAATTCGTCTGCGCCGTGCGCTCATGCCGCCCATAGCGGATGGCATAGACTTCCCAATTCATGATTCCTTATTCCCCCCCAGCACCGTGCCGGTCATTTGTTCCAGCATTTTCGCAACCGCGGTGTGATCAACCCCCGGCCCAAGCGTGGTTGCCGCCGCCAGCCACATTTCGCGGCAGAGGGCCGAGAATGGCGCGGGCGTTGTTGTCTCCCGCCCTACTTCCAGCGCGATGGACAAATCCTTCACCATCAGATCAAGCCCGAACCCCGCATCGAAGCGGCGGGAGAGCACATATTCCTTGAACTTCTTCTGCGTGGAATTGTTCATGCCGGAAGATGCATTCAGCACATCCACCATCGTCGTCGGGTCAAGCCCGAAACGCTGGCCGATCAACAAGGCTTCAATGCCGATCAGATAGCCGCCGGCGGAGACCAGATTGTTCAGCGCCTTCATCGCCTGACCGGCGCCAATATCGCCGCAGCGATAGACAGATGTGCCCATCGCCTTCAGCACAGGCTCGGCCCGGTCAATCTCGGCGGCCGGGCCGCCCACCATAATGGCAAGCTGGCCGGTCTTGGCGCGCGGTACGCCACCCGAAACCGGGCAATCAATCATCGCAACGCCATGGCCTTCCAGCATCGCCGCGATTTCCCGCGTGCGGCCTGGCTGGCCAGACGTCATGTCAATCACCAGCATGCCAGGCTTGAGCGATGGCAGCATGGCTTCCACAGCCTCACCAACCTGTTTGCTGGTGGGCACGATGATCACCACGCAATCCGCCCCATTGGCGGCTTCCGCTGGGGTGGCAGCGGCTTTCGCCCCGGTTTCCGTGGCGAAGGATGCGGCGCGGCCGGGCGCCACATCACACACAGTCACCTCAAACCCCGCCTTCACCAGATTGGCCGCCATGGGCCAACCCATATTGCCGATGCCGGCGAAGGCGATGCGCTTCAATGCTGCGGACATCACTTCTTCCCCGGAATCGCGCCTTCGGCGAGCAGCACTTCATGCGTTGCCTTGAAGGCATCAAGCCCAGCCGGAATGCCGCAATAGGCGGTGGCGTGCAGCAGCGTCGCCTTGATTTCATCCACCGTGACGCCGTTATTCAGCGCGCCCTTCACATGCAGCTTCACTTCCGGGATTTTGCCGAGCGCGGTCAGCATCGCGAGGTTGAGCAGCGAACGCGTCTTACGGTCCAGCGTGGGATCGCCCCAGGCCCAGCCCCAAGCCCAGGCGGTGGTGGCGCGCTGGAAGGACATCATGAATTCATCGGCCTTCGCCATGGACGAATCCACATATTCCGGACCCAACACCGCACGGCGGATGGGCAAACCTTTATCAAACAACGCCTGATCGTCGGACATCTTATGCTCCTTCATGAATTGGATGGGGCAGGCTGGCGTGATGGCGCCATGCGGTCAACCGGGGGCGGGTTGCGTCCGGCCAGCGTCAGGATAGGCTTGCGCTGAAATGCCTTGGGAAACGCCGCCATGATCCGCCTTCTTGCCTTGCTTTGCCTTATAATGGCCCAGCCAGCCCTTGGGCAGACCGCGCCGGAAGCCTATCCCGCGCGGCCTATTCGCATGATTGTGCCCTTTGCAGCAGGCGGTTCGGCTGATCTGGTGGCACGCATCGCGGCGCAGGGCATGTCAGAAAAGCTCGGCCAGACCATTGCGGTTGAAAATCGCGGCGGTAGCGGCGGCGTGATCGGTTCTGAAGCGGTGCTGGCGGCGCCGGCGGATGGCTATACCATCGCGTTTCATTCCATGTCTTCCGCCGTGCTGAATGCCGGGCTCTATCGCAACCTTTCTTTCGATGTGCGCCGCGCTTTCATTCCCGTATCACTCGTCGGCAGCGTGCC
>JBEDHL010000287.1:0-7401 GCA_041174145.1 Pseudomonadota bacterium | reverse complement strand
CCCGAGCCCTTTGAAGCCTGGCGCGGCTGGCGCTTCGGCTTGCAGGATGAAAACTTCGCGCCGGATTTGATTGCCCAGGAAATCGCGCCGCTGGACCGCGAAGGGCGCGGCGTGGTGGCGCTTTCCCTGCCGCGCGCGCCGGATACCACGCTGCCCATCAAGGCCAATGTGACGCTGGCGATTGCCGAACCCGGCGGGCGTGAAAGCCGCGCGCGCATTGCCGTGCCGGTGCGTGCGGCCAGCCTGTTCCCCGTGCTGCGCCCGGCTTTTCAGGGCGATGCGGTGGATGCTGGCGCGGAAGCGGCGTTTGATATCGCTGCCGTCGCACCCGATGGCAGCGCAGCGCCTGCGCGGTTGCGGCTGCGCTTGGTGCGCGAAAGGCCGGATTGGCGGCTGGTGATGCGTGATTCCATCGCACGGTTTGAAACCGTCTGGCGCGATGAACCGGTGGATGCGGCTGAGGTCGCCATCACCCCTGCCGCGCCCTCGCGTTTTGCGCGCAGCCTGCCCTTTGGCCGCTATCGGCTGGAAATTGCCGATGCGGATGGGCTTGGCATGGCATCCTATCGCTTCCGCGCCGGCTGGGCGGGCGTTGAAAGCGCGGAAATCCCCGATCGGATTGATGTCGCCGCCGAACGCCGCGCCTTAACGTCTGGCGAGGTTGCGCGGCTACGCATCACGCCTCCCTTCACCGGGCCGGCGACAGTTGCGGTGCTGACGGATCGCTTGGTGTCGCTGCGCGAGATTACCCTTGCCGAAGCAGGCACGGAGATTGAAGTGCCGGTGGATGCCGCCTGGGGCCCCGGCGCTTATGTTGCCATCACCGCTTATCGCCCTGGTGAGTCGCGTGAAGGCCGCCCCGCCCGTGCGCTTGGCCTCGCCTGGATCGGGCTTGATCCCGCGCCGCGCCGGTTGGAGGTAGCGATCACTGCGCCCGAACGCATCCGCCCACGCCAGCGCGTCGAAATCCCGATCCGCATTACTGAGGCGCGTGGTGAGGCGATGGTCACACTCGCCGCGGTGGATGAGGGGATTTTGCGCCTGACGGGCTTTGCCTCGCCCGATCCTGTGGCGCATTTCTTGGGTCGCCGCGCGCTGGGCGTGGATATCCGCGATGATTACGGGCGTTTATTGGCGCCGGCTGAAGGTGCGCTCGCTTTGCTCCGCCAAGGTGGCGATGGCGGGCTGGCAGGCATGGGTATTCAGCCGCCGCAAAAACTGGTGTCGCTATTTTCCGGCCCGGTGCGCGTGGCGGCGGATGGCTCTGCGATGATCGCGCTGGATATTCCGGATTTCGCCGGCGAATTGCGCCTGATGGCGGTGGCCTGGGAAGGCAATCGCATCGGCGCCGCCAGCCGGCCCATGATGGTGCGCGACCAGGCGGTGGTGGAAGCCGCCCTGCCGCGCTTCCTCGCCCCCGGCGATACCGCGCGCCTACCCGTCCTGATGCACAACATTGAACTGCCGGCGGGCGAGATTGTTGCGGAACTCAGCACCGAAGGCGCGATTGCGATTGAAGGGCCGGCACGCCTGACAGCGCGGCTTGCCACTGGCGAGCGCGCCGCGCCCGCCACCGGCTTGCGCGCACTTAGCGGCGGGGAGGGGCTTTTGCAGCTCCGCCTCAGTGGGCCTGAAGGTTTCAGCGTCACGCGCGAAAGCCGCATCACCATTCGCCCCGCGCGCCCCTTGCTGACCGAAGTGCAAGCGGCGGAATTGCCCGGCGGGGCGGAGCGTGAAGTCGCGCCCGTCTTTGATCGTTTCATTGCTGGTACGGCGCGGGCGGAACTCAGCCTCGGTGCCGTGGTGCGCTATGATGCGGCAGCGGCCTTGCGCGCGGTGGAAGCTTTCCCTTTGGCGTGTTTGGAACAAAGCGCTGCCCGTGCTTTGGCGCTGAGCGCGGGGCTATTCACGCCAGCCGGCGGTGATCACGCGGCCAGGCTACAAGCAGCGGTGCAGGCCATTTTGGATCGGCAGCGTTTTGATGGCGCCTTCGGCCTGTGGTCCGCCAATGCGGAAGCGGAGTTGTGGCTGACGCCCTTTGCGGTGGAAGCCTTACTGCGGGCCCGCGCTGCCGGCGCTACGCTGCCGGAAGCGGCGCTGAATGATGCGCTGCGCTTTTTGGATGATGCGGTGGGCGATACGGGCGAAACCACGCCGGAAGAACGTGCGGCGCAAGCCTATCGGCTGCATGCGCTGGCGCTGGCGGGGCGCGTGCGGCTTGGTGCTGCGCGGCGGATGATGGAAAGCGCGGGCGATATGCCAACGCCGCTCTCCCTTGCGCAATTGGGCGCGGTGTTTGCGCGTGGTGGGGATCGCACGCGGGCGGAACAGGCTTTCAACGCCGCGCTTTCTCGGCTCGGCCGGCGCTGGTGGAGTTTTGATTACGGCACGGCGCAGCGTGATGCGCTGGCGGTGGCGACGCTGCTCAAGGAAAGCGGCTTGCTCGCGGATCGGCTCGCGGCGCTTATGGGGGTTTTGCCGGGGCAGAATTTCACGCCGGAGACCACCAGCACGCAGGAACAGGGCTGGGCCGTGCTGGCGGCGGCGCGGCTTGGCCAGGGCATGCGCCCGATCGAAGCAAGCCTGGATGGCATGGCCTTGACCCCGGCCCCTGTGGTTGTGGCGCCGCTTTCGGCCCCGGCGCGGCTCAGCAATCTGGGCGCAGCGACGATATGGCAAATGACGGCGACCACCGGCATCCCGAAGGAAGCGCCGCCCGCCGCGCGCCAAGGTCTGACCATCCGGCGGCAATTCCTTGCCCTTGATGGCAGCGCGCTGAACCTCGATCAGCTACGCGCGGGCGATGGGTTCATCCTGCTGCTGGAAGCCCGCGCTGATGGCGAAGAACGCCATCAAGTGCTGCTGCAACAGGGCCTGCCGGCGGGGTGGGAAATCACCGGGCGCTTCGGCGCGGGGGAAGTTTCCGGCCTGCCCTGGCTTGGCGCCCTGACCGCCATTGATAGCCAGCCCGCCTTGGATGATCGCTTTGCTGCGGCGGTAACGCTTGAAGGCGAAAACCGCGGAGCACGCATTGCGGTGCGGCTGCGTGCCGTCACGGCGGGGAGTTTTGAATTGCCGGGGGCTGAGGCGCGGGAGATGTATCGCCCGGCGATTTTCGCGCGTCAGAATACGGCGCGGATCGCGATCCTGCCCTAAGGGTTTTCAGCCGCCATCCTTATTCGGGCGGCGGCGGAAGGCATCCAGGCTGACCACTTCGCCCTGCGGTGCCGCTGCAGGCGGTGGCGGTGCTGGCGGTGCTTCCGGCGCCGGTGGCAGGCTGGCGGCTTCTTCTTCCATGCCGCTTGGCGTAAAGCGCAGGCCAAAGCGCACATGCGGGTCATGGAACATGGTTAGCGCGCCGAAGGGGATCACCAGCTTGGCCGGCACACCGCCGAAATGCAGCGTCACGCCAAAACGCTCTGCCACGCGGTCCACAAACAAATCATCGTATTGGTGTTGCAGGACGATGGTGATTTCCTCAGGGTATTTCGCCTTGAGGTGACCGGGGATGGCGACCCCGGGATGATCTGTCCGGTAGCTCAAATAGAAATGATGCTCCCCCGGCAGGCCATGCGCGGCGGCATGTTCCAGGGCGCGCAGCGCCACTTCGCGCATCGCGTCTTCTGACCAGGCTTCATAAGGAAGCAGGCTTTCGGGCGGGGGGGATTTCTCGCTCATGCGGCGCCGTCCTTAGAACTGTTCGCGCGCCCTGGAAAGAGTGGGGGGCTTCTGTTGCCCGGCGCCCCCCGAGCCGCGCTTACCTATTAGGCAGCGAGTGCGGCAGCCTCACGGCTGTTATCGTTCGCACTTAAGGTTTAGCCCGATAACGGCGGTACAATGCCGAGCAAAAGCGTCCCCTTTACCACGCGCGTCGAGCCTGTTTCGCCCCCATCTGCCGCTGATAAGGCGGGTGATTGGTGGAGGCGCCGGGTACCGCCCCCGGGTCCGCAACGCTTATTCCGAGCCGTGTTTATCGCCATAGTCACCGAAGTGACGGGGCAGATATAGGCGTTGTGGCGCAGGATTTCGAGGGGGGGCTACCCAGTCGGCAGCCCCTTTTCCACCACGCGCGCATAAAGCGCCGCGCCATAGGGGATGGCCTCGTCATTGAATTGATAGCGCGGGTTATGCGGCATGGCGCCATCGCCATTGCCGACATGGATATAAGCGCCTGGCACCCGTTCCATCATGAAGGAAAAATCCTCAGACCCCATGCCCGGCGGCTTGTCGCGCGCCACCTTGCCATCCCCCACCAATTCGGCGGCGGCATTGGCGAAGGCTTCGGTCTGTTCCGCGTCATTGATGGTGGGCGCGAAGATCAGGCGGTAATCCAGGCTGGCCGAAGCGCCGAAACCAGCCGCGACCCCTTCCGCCACGCGCTTCAGCCCTTCTTCGATTTGGGCGCTGACCTCACGCGCGAAAAACCGCGCCGTGCCGGAGATCACGGCGGTTTCGGGAATGACATTATAGGCATCGCCCCCCACCACCTTGGTCACACTCACCACCGCCGCATCGCGCGGGGCGATATTGCGGGAGACGATGGATTGCAGCGCGGTGGTGACATGGCAGGCGGCCAGGACGGGATCGATTGAGACCTCTGGCCGCGCGCCATGGGCACCCTTGCCGGTAATGGTGATATCGAAAAAGGCGCCCCCCGCCGCGGTGGGGCCGCTGCGAATGGCATATTCGCCAACCGGCATGCCGGGGCGGTTATGCATGCCGTAAATCGCGTCACAGGGGAAACGCTCAAACAAGCCATCCTCCAGCATGGCAAGCGCGCCGCCGCAGCCTTCTTCCCCCGGCTGGAAGATGAAATGGACAATGCCATCGAAATTGCGGGTTTCCGCCAGATATTTGGCGGCGCCGAGCAGCATGGTGGTGTGCCCATCATGCCCGCAGGCATGCATCGCCCCCTTCACCGTGCTGCGATAGGGGACATCATTCAATTCTTCCATCGGCAGCGCATCCATATCGGCGCGCAGCCCAATGGCGCGGTTGCCACTGCCATTCCGCAGCACCCCCACCACGCCCGTGCCACCCACGCCGCGATGAACTTCAAGGCCCAGGGCTTCCAGGGCCGAGGCCACTTTCTCCGCCGTGCGGAATTCGGCCATGCCCAGTTCCGGATGGGCGTGTAGGTCCTGCCGGAAGGCAGTCAGTTCGGCGTGGTGGCGGCGGATTGCGTCAATCGGGGACATGGTGGCTCCGGGGGTTCTGGGCGGTTTCCCGCCCATCCTGCCCGGAAGCGGGGCTGGGCGGAAGAACCCGTGCTTGACCGGCCCGCCCCCCGCCGCTACCGCCAAAAGCGTCAGAAAGGGCGAATCTCACCATGGCACTGACCGAAGCACAGCAACAGGAAATCGAAGCCGCGCGCGCGAGCGAGGCGCCGACGCGCCGCCCAACCGTTCCCGCGCTGGAAGCCATGCTGTTCGAGGCGCTCCCCGTGCTGGATCACGGCTTTGTCCGGGTGATCGATTACATGGGCGATGACGCCGCCATTGTGCAGGCGGCGCGCGTTTCCTATGGCCGTGGCACGCGTGCGGCGAATGAGGATCGCGGCCTGATCCGTTATTTGATGCGCCACCGGCACAGCACGCCTTTTGAGATGTGCGAAATCAAGTATCACGTGAAGCTGCCGATCTTCGTCGCGCGGCAATGGATCCGGCATCGCACCGCCAATGTGAATGAATATTCCGCGCGCTATTCCATCCTGGATCGCGAATTCTACATCCCCGCGCCGGAACATCTGGCCGCGCAATCTTCGATGAACCGCCAGGGGCGCGGCGATGTGCTTGAAGGCGCTGAAGCCGCGCGCGTGCTTGATCTGCTACGTGAAGACGCCACGCGCAATTACGACCATTACCTTGAAATGCTGAATGAGGATGATGAAGGCGCTGCGCGCGATGAAAGCCGCCAGGGCCTGGCGCGCGAATTGGCGCGGATGAACCTGACGCTGAACGCCTATACGCAATGGTATTGGAAGACGGATTTGCACAATCTGCTGCATTTCCTGTCACTGCGCGCCGATGCCCATGCGCAATATGAAATCCGTGTCTATGCCGATGCCATGCTGAAGACCGTGCAGGCCTGGGTGCCGATGGCCTTTGAAGCCTTCCGCGATTATCGCATGGGTGCGGTGACCTTCTCGGCCCAGATGATGGCGATCCTGCGCCGGATGCTGGCGGGCGAGAAAGTCACGCAGGAAAGCAGTGGGCTTTCCAAGCGCGAATGGCGCGAAATGATGGAAATGCTGGGGCAAGAAGGCTGAACCCATGTCCGATGCGCGCGGCCGTGGCGTGGCGCGTCAGGCGCATTCCGGCGTAAGGGCGCGGCCTGCTGGGCGCAAGCTGCGAATGCCCGCGCCCGGTTGGCGCCAGCGCTTCGGCTTCATTATCGCCTTTGTGCTGGCAGCGCTGATCGGCCTGCCGCTGGCGAATGCGCTGATGGGTGAAATGGCGGCCATGGTGCTGGCCGCCTTCATTGGTGGTTTCGCGCTGGGGCGGATGACGCTGAAGAAGCGCTAACAAATCCTTATTCCATCACAATCTTCGGCGCGGCATCCGCCTTCGCCGCGGCCTTTTCCCAAACGCGGCGCGCCATGCGGCGATAGGATTGCGCTTCGTGCGAGTCAGGCCGCGCCATCACAATGGGTGTGCCCGCATCGGCCAATTCGCGGATTTCAAGCTTCAGCGGCAATTCGCCCAAGAACTCCACGCCAAGCCTTTCCGCTTCCCGCTTAGCCCCGCCATGGCTGAAAATATCCGCGCGATGGCCGCAATTCGGGCAGCAGAAGAAGGACATATTCTCGATCAGCCCCAGCACCGGGACATTGACCTTCTCGAACATGCGCACACCGCGCCTGGCATCCAACAGCGCCACATCCTGGGGCGTGGAGACAATCACCGCCCCCGCCAAGGGTACGCGCTGAGACATGGTAAGCTGCGCATCACCCGTCCCCGGCGGCATATCCACAATCATGACATCCAAGGGACCCCAGGCGACCTGGCCCATCATTTGTTCAAGCGCGCCCATCACCATGGGCCCGCGCCAGATCATCGGCGTTTCTTCCTCAACCAGGAAGCCGATGGACATGGCCTTCAGCCCCCAGCGGCTGAGCGGCGTAATGCGCTGGCCCTCTGAGCGCGGCCTTTCACGCGTGCCCAGCATTTGCGGCAGCGATGGCCCATAAATATCCGCATCCAAAAGCCCGACCTTGAGGCCGTCCGCCGCCAAGGCCACCGCCAGATTGACTGCGGTGGTGGATTTACCGACGCCCCCCTTGCCGGAAGCCACCGCGATGATCGCCCTGACATCGGCAAGCAGCATGGGCCCTGGGCTCGCTGGGCCGCGCGGGGTGGCGGGGCGGGCGGCCGGCGCCGCTTCGGCGCGATGCGCGGTTAG
>JBEDHL010000286.1:0-5176 GCA_041174145.1 Pseudomonadota bacterium | reverse complement strand
GTTGCGTGGGCGCGCGGCACTTGCTGCGGCACGGCCCAGCGCCGGCACCGAAGCCGCGCGCTGCGCTGCGGCGCGCGAGGCATTGGCCGAAGCGCAGCGCGGCTTGGCGCTCAACCCCGCTGATCAGGCGCTCAAGCGCTTGGCTGATGATGCCGCGCTGCGTGCACAGCGCATCACCGATTGTCATCGTTGAAATCAGGAGGCTCAGTCATGGCGCTTGCCCGCGAACTCTCCTTCCGCCTGCCGCTGCAACGCGGTGATGATGTGCGCGCCGTGCAGCAGGCACTGATCCGCGCCGGTACGCTGGCCGGCGCTGCCGATGGGATTTTTGGCCCCGCCACGCATCGCGCTGTTGTGGATTTTCAGCGCCGCATGCAGGCGCGCCATCCGGGCTTTGCCGCCGATGGCATTGTCGGGCGGCAAAGCTGGAGCGCGCTTTTCCCCGAAGCCGCGCCACACCCCTTGGCTGGTGCGGCAACACCCGAAGCCGGGCTTGGTGGTGCCATGGAATGGCGCGCCGCGCTCGGCCCCTATGTCCAGCGCCTGATGGCTGGCAGCGCGCCGCCGGTGGGGCAGGGGGCGCGGCGCTGGCGCCTCTCACCGGAAGGCTTGCGCGTGGAAGGTTTCGTCGCCCCGCCACGCAGCCCAGGCAAGCCCGAAACCGCGATGCGCTGCTGGCGTGATTTTCGTGCCGCTTTTGAAACCTGCGCCGCCGCTTATGGCGTGCCGGTGGAATTGCTGATTGCCACGGCCTGCACCGAATCCGGCGGGCGCGCAGACGCGTTGCGCGAAGAACCTGGCTTCATCAGTGACGAAGCAACACCGCAGCGCGTCTCACCTGGCCTGATGCAAACCCTGATTGCAACCGCGCGCGAGGTTCTGGGCGATGCCAGCCTGGATCGCGCCCGTTTGCTTGACCCATCCACTTCCATCCGCGCTGGGGCGGCGATGATTCGCGCCCAGGCGATCCGGCGCAAATTGCCCACGCATTTTGACCCACCCTTGGTGGCGATTGCTTATAATGCCGGATCGCTCCGCCCACGTGCCGATGCCGCGCCTGATCCTTGGGGCCTGGTGCAGACATTGCGCGGTGGCCACGCCCATGCCGATGCCTTTGTGGCCTTCTTCAATGATTGCTTCGCCGTTTTTGCACAGGGCGATGCGCCAGCGCCGCTGACGCCAAGCTTCTGGGCCTTGCTTAAGGATTAGATTTTTTGCTGGGCCAAGCGAGCACCAGCCCGCCCGCTGCAATCAATAAACACCCCGCCAGCGCCCAAAGCCCGGGCCAGCGGTCAAACATCGCGGCATCCAATGCCAGCGCGAAGCCAATACGCGCATAATGCCAGGGGGCGAGGGCGGAAACCTCGGCCCTGCGTACCGCGCCGGCCAGGCAAAGCAGCGCTGCTGTCTGCAACAAGGTATAAATCACCACCAAGCCCCAGGTGAGCAGATCGGGGTTCCGCCACAGCACCAGCATGGCGGGCGCGAGCAGCACCACGCCGATCAGCGCGCCTTGGGTGGTGATGTCTTCCGCAGTCGCCACATCGCGAATGCGCCGCGTCATGACCTGATAGGTGGCGTAGGACAGCGCGGAGGCAACGGGAATTGCTGCATACCAGGTGAACAACTCGCCACCTGGGCGCACGACCACAAGCATGCCGGCGAAGCCCAGCAATACGGCAATCCAGCGGCGGGCGGAGACTTTTTCCTTGAGCCAAAGCGCGCCAAGGGCGGCCAGGATCACGGGCGCGGTGAAGCCAAGTGCGGCCGCTTCCGTAATCGGCACCAGCCAATAGCCAATCACGCCAAGGGTGGAGGAGAAGATCAGCATCGCGCCCGTCATGCGCTGCGCCCAGGGGCGCGCGGGGGCGGCGATGCGCTTGATGGTGGCAAGCGGTGCGGGCTTGACCATTGTCAGCGCCAGCACCGACCCGAGCACGAGCGCAGAGCGCAGGAAGGTGATTTCAAAAGGGTGCAGGCTTTCCGCCAAAACCTTCGCCAGCGCATAGCCAAGCGCATAGAGCGCGGTACTCGCCAGGGTGAAGATCACCGCGATGGCGTAGGGTGCCATGGATCAACGCTGATCCGGGTAGTCGCGGCCCGGTCGCGCGCGATAGGTTGGCATGGACCAGCCGCGCAGAATGGCCGCACCGCGTAGCGCAAAACCGGCAAAGGCGCCGATGGGTAGCGCCAGGTTGCGCGGCATATCGGCTTCGGTCAGCACAACAAAAACCAGTGCGCCGAAGGCAGCGGCGGTGGCGTAGATTTCGCGGCGCAGGATCAGCGGCAATTCGGCGCAGATGATATCGCGCAGCACACCGCCAAAAGTTGCCGTGATGGTCCCCATCAGGATGGCGACCCAGGGTGGCGCGCCCCAGCGTTGCGCCGCTTCCGCGCCAAGAACAGCGAAGATGCCAAGCCCCACCGCATCGGCCCAAAGCAGCGCGTTGAAGCGCCGTTCCACCAGATGCGCCGTGAAGAAAACCAGCAATGCAATGCCAGACGCCAGCAAAACCATGCCGGGCGCGGTCAGCCAAAATACTGGCACACCCAGCATCAGGTCCCGCGCTGTGCCGCCACCAAACGCGGTGACGCAGGCAATCAAAATAAAGCCCACTGGATCAAGCTGTTTGCGGGAAGCACTCAGCGCCCCGGAAGCCGCCACAACCGCAACCGCGGCCCAACTCAGCAAGGCTACCGCGCCTTCAAAGGGCGTCATTTTCAGTCCTGGGGTCCAAGGGCCGCGTGGCCCTTGGCGGCTGGCTTGTTTCCTGCTGGTTCATTCCGCAGCAACAGCGTTTGCTTGTGTTTTTCTGCTGCTGGCCCGCGCCCCCCCCGCGCAGAGCAGCGAAAGCCCAAGCAAGGCGGCGACCACGGGCAACACCAGGATCGGATAGCCCATATCAATGAGAAACCCGAGCGGCACGGGCGTGATAGCCCCGCCAAGCGGCAGGCCAGCGGAGACAAAGCCAAACACCTTGCCGATCTGCCCTGGCGGGCAGGCATCTTTCAACATGACATCGCGCGGTGTGCGTGACGCGCCCATGGCAAGCCCGGCGAGCAGCCCAACCCCTGGTAGAGCAACTTCCGGCAAAGCCACCAGCCCCAGCACCAGAAACAGGCCCATGGCGATCAGCGTTAGAATGGTGACAAAGCCCATCAGCCCGCCGCCCTTGGCGCGGTCCACCACCCAGCCGCCGACCAGCGTGCCGCCCGTTGCACCCGCCATGTAGCCGGTCAGCACCATGGAGGCGGTCGAGATGGGGGTCGCCCAAAGCTTGCCCATGACCGTGATGACAAAGGCCTGAATGCCCGAACCGGCCGAGGCCGAGAGCAGGAAGAAGGCAAAGAACAGCAGCATGGGCCGCGAAAGCAGTAATTCGCGGCCGGATTGCCCGGCCTCGGCAGCGTTTTTGGGCTTCCCTTGGTCCTTCAGGACGCGGCTTTGCAGCAGAATGGCGCCCACCACCGGCACACCGAGCAACCCAACCAGCAGAAGCGCTTCCCGCCAGCCCATCACCGTCATCAGCAGGGCCACAATGGGCGGCGCCAGGGCGAAGCCCAGATTGCCGGTGAAGGTGTGCATGGCGAAGGCGCGGCCCATGCGTTCCTGGCGGATGCTGCCGGCTAGAATGGCGTAATCCGCCGGGTGGATCACGCTATTGCCCACACCGGAGAGGATCGCGAGCAGCCAAAGCGCCCAGACCCCTGGCGCGAATGCCATGGCGGAGATGGATAGCGCCATGATCAGCGTGCCGCCCACCAGGAAGGGCCGCGCGCCGTAACGGTCCACCGCGAAGCCGACCGGGGTTTGCAATAGCGCGGTCGTCCCGCTCATGAGCGCGACCGCCAGGCCCAATTCGGCATAGGAGGCGCCGAATTCCTCTCGCCAGACGAGAAAAAGAGGCGGCAGGCAGAGCATGTAGAAATGGGACAGGAAATGCCCGGTGCCGATCAGGGCGATGATGCGGGTATCCTGGCCAGCGCCAGAGGATGCTGGAAGTGTCGTGTTCATTGAGCCCTCGGGCCCCTGTCAGATTAGGCTTGGAAACTGCGCCTGAGGGGCGAATTCGTCAATCTTTTGGGGGTAGTATCATCACTCTGGGCATGATTTGACGCTATGGCATGTGCCTCCTAGAAAGGTGTTCAGAAGTTCGCCAGCGTGGTTTCCGCGCGGAGTCGAATCGTTGGAGTTGGGTTGATGGCAAGGATAAAAGATGCTCGGGAAGCGGCCATGATTGGTCGGCGTTCCGATGGCACGCTGACGCGCCGGCCTTTGTCGCCGCATTTGCAAGTCTATGACATGATGCAAATGACGAGCCTGCTGTCCATTCTGCACCGCATTTCCGGTGTTGCGTGGTGCGGTGGGCTGGTGCTGCTGGTCTGGTGGCTGGTCGCTGCCGGCACGGGGCAGGGCGCGTTTGCCGCGGCGCAATGGTTCTTCGGGTCCTTCCTGGGTTGGGTGGTGCTGTTCGGGCTGACGATCGCGGCCTGGTATCACACGCTGGCCGGCATCCGGCATTTGTTCTGGGATGCTGGCCGCGGCTTCGCCATGGAAGAAGCCTATCGTTCCGGGCGCATGGTGGTGATCGGCACGGCAGTGCTGACTATTGTCACCTGGCTGATGATTCTGGTCTGAGGGGGCAAACATGGCTGAAGACAGCGCCTCTATCCGTTCGCTCCGCAGCCCGCTTGGGCGCGTGCGTGGCATGGGCTCCGCCAAGGGCGGCACGCATCATTGGTGGATGCAGCGCATTACATCGATTGCGCTGCTGCCGCTTTCGATCTGGTTGATCTTTTCCCTGGCGCGCTTGATGGGCGCCGAATACGTGGTGGTGCTGGAATGGATCGGTAATACCTTCAATGCGGTATTGCTGCTGGCTTTCCTGACCGCGGCGTTCCATCACGCGGCGGCTGGTCTGCAAGTGGTGATCGAAGATTATGTGCGGGATGAGCTGAAGCGCTTTGCCGCGATTTGTGCGGTGAATGGCCTTGCCGTTTTGCTTTGGCTGGCCGCGAGCCTGAGTGTTCTGCGCATCGCGCTTTGAGTTTTTTGGTTGAGGATTGATGCGGGTCCGGGGCGTATTCCCCGCCGCCTGGCAGGATGAGATGAAGCAATGAATGCGATCAGCAAGCCTTCCAATGGCGCCTATCGGATTGTGGACCATACCTATGA
>JBEDHL010000285.1:0-7526 GCA_041174145.1 Pseudomonadota bacterium | reverse complement strand
GGTGATCATACATGCTCTCCGCCGCGAGGCTGTAATGGCCATAGCGTTCCAATTCATCGCGGAAGGGGCGCACCATCTGGCTATGGCAAACATAGCAGCCTTCGCGCACATAAATATTGCGCCCCATTTGCTCAAGTGGTGTGTAGGGCCGCATGCCTTGCACGCGTTCAATCGTGGTTTCCACGGCAAACAGTGGCACAATCTGCACCAACCCGCCGATGGAAATGGTCAGCAGCGTCAAGACGCCCATCAGAATGACATTGCGTTCAATAACGCCATGGTCACGAAGCCAGCGGAACATCTGCAAATCCTCCTTCTATTCCGCCGCAACGGCATGGGCTGGGATCAGGCGCGGCGCAGGTTCCGCGGCTTCACCTTGCGTGACGGTCTTCCACAAATTGAAGGCCATGATCAGCGCGCCGGTCAGGTAGAACACGCCACCCAGCGCGCGGATCACGTAATAGGGGTGCATCGCTTCCACGGTTTCCACGAAGGAATATTGCAGGAAGCCAAGCTCATCATAGGCGCGCCACATCAGCCCCTGCATGATGCCGGACACCCACATGGCCGTGATGTAGAACACGATACCAAGCGTCGCGATCCAGAAATGCCAGGATATCAGGCGTTCGCTCCAGATGCCTTTCTTTTTCCACAGCACAGGGAAAAGATAATAAAGCGCACCGAAGGAAATGAAGCCGACCCAGCCCATGGCACCGGAATGCACATGGCCGATGGTCCAATCCGTGTAATGCGACAGGCCATTCACCGCCTTGATGGACATGACCGGCCCTTCAAAGGTGGACATGCCATAAAAGCCAACGGCAGCAACGCTAAAGCGCAATGATGGGTTGGTACGCAGCTTGTCCCAAGCGCCAGACAGCGTCATCAGCCCATTGATCATGCCACCCCAGGACGGCATCCAAAGCATGACGGAAAACACCATGCCGAGCGTCTGCGCCCAATCGGGCAGCGCCGTGTAATGCAGATGGTGCGGACCCGCCCAGATATACAAAAAGATCAAGGTCCAGAAATGGACGATGGAAAGCCTGTAGGAATAGACCGGCCGTTCCGCCTGCTTCGGGATCAGATAATACATCATCCCAAGGAAGCCGGCGGTCAGGAAGAAGCCCACCGCGTTATGGCCATACCACCACTGGATCATCGCCCCCTGTACGCCAGCCGGCGCGGAATAGGACATGGATGACCCAAGGCTCACGGGGATCGAGATATTATTCCCGATATGCAGCACCGCGACGGTCAGAATGAAGGCAAGGAAGAACCAATTCGCCACATAGATATGCGGTTCTTCACGGCGAATGACGGTGCCGCCAAAGGCGACCAGGTAGAAGACCCACACCACCGTCAGCCACAAATCCACATACCATTCCGGTTCGGCATATTCCTTGCCCTGGGTGATGCCCAGCACATAGCCAAGGGCCGCCATGACAATCACGAATTGATAGCCCCAGAACAGGAACCACCCCATGTCATCGCCGCCAAACAGCCTGGCGCGGCAGGTGCGTTGCACGATGAACAGGCTGGTCAGGAACAGCGCATTGCCGCCAAAGGCGAAAATCACCGCGCTGGTATGCACCGGGCGCAGCCGCCCGAATGTGGTCCATTCCAGGTCAAGGTTCAGCAGCGGAAAGGCGAGCTGCAATGCGATGACAACGCCCACCAAAAACCCCACCACGCCCCAAAAGGCGGTGGCTATGGCAAAGGCGCGGATCGGCCCTTCCACGTAAACCGGCTGATCCGCCGGGGCGTAATGCCCTGCGGTGGCTGTAACGGCCATGCTTGGTCTCCCTCAGGATACGGGACTCGAAACGCCCCACATCTTTCGGCAGAAAAGGCCGCCACCGCCGTAACGTCCTTGATCCTGATCAATTTCGAATGGGGATCAGACGCTAAATTGCAACGGTGATTGCGCGGGGCTTCAGCCCGCGGGCAAGGGAGGGAAGCATTTCATGCCAAGCGATGTACCCATCGCGCCGCATCGGCTCATGATTCGCAAGGTGGCGCCGGATCGCCCCTGGGTCTGGCTGAATGCGGGTTGGCGCGATTTGATGGCCAATCCCCGGATCGGCTTCTTCTATGGTGGCGCCTTGGCCTTGGCCGGCTGGCTGTTGGTCATGGTGCTGCTATCGGTGCGTTCCGCCTGGGTGATCCTGCCGGCCTCGGCGGGGTTTTTCATGGTCGCTCCCTTGCTGGCGACTGGGCTTTATGAGGCGAGCCGGCTCCGCGCCGAAGGCAAGCCAGTCACCTTCACCGCCTGCCTTGGCGGCTTCACGCGCAATGGCCAGCAGTTGGCCTTTCTGGGCGTGATGCTGGTGATCCTGCATTTGTTCTGGGTGCGCGTGGCGGCGCTGATTTTCATGCTGATGTTCGGCATCAATTTCGCGCCCCCCATCGAAGATTTGCCGATCGCCATGCTGCGTTCGGACATGCTGCTACCGTTTTTGATTGTCGGCACCGGCGCGGGCGCCATTCTGGCAGCGGCGGCGTTTTCGATCTCGGCGATTTCGATCCCCATGCTGGTGGACCGCGATGTCTCGGCCATGGAAGCGATTGCGCTTTCCATGCGCGCCGTGCTGACCAATCCGGGCGCGATGATCTTCTGGGCCGGGCTGATTGTGGTGTTCACCGCCATGGCGATGGTGCCGTTTTTCCTCGGCCTCGCGCTGGTGGTGCCGTTGATTGGGCATGCCACCTGGCATGCCTATAAGGATTTGGTCGTCGAAGCCTGATCAGGGCCGCATGGTCAGCGCGGCCATGCCCGTGCCGCGCAAGGGCTCGGCCAGCCGCGCGAAATCGCAGAGCAGCGGGCGGGTTTCGCGCGGGTCTATGATTTCCTCCACCCAAAATGCCTCGGCGGTGCGGAAGGGGGAACGCAGCTTTTGCAGGCGTTCTTCGATTTCCGCAATCTTGGCCGCGGGGTCTTCGGCGGCGGTAACTTCCGCCGCATAGGCCGCTTCCACGCCGCCTTCCAGCGGCAGCGATCCCCAGCGTCCGGATGGCCAAGCATAGCGGATGGAATAGCGCCCGGCGGGTTGATGCACCACGCCCGCAACGCCAAAGGCATTGCGCAGTATCACGGTACACCAGGGCGCGCGGCATTGATTGACAGCGGCCATGGCGCGCACGCCCCAGCGGATGGTGGCGGTTTTCTCCGCCTCCAACCCCACGGCGAAGCCGGGGCAATCCATCAGATACACCACGGGCAAATGAAAGGTTTCCGCCATATCCACGAAGCGGATGATCTTGGCGCAGGCATCCGCTGTCCATGACCCACCGGAGAATACCGGATCGGATGCCATCACCGCCACCGGCAGGCCATCCAACCGCGCAAGCCCAGTGATGATAGGCCGGCCAAACCAGCGGCCCATTTCGAAAAAACTGCCCTTGTCGAACAAGGTTTCAACAATCGGGCGCATCTTATAGGCCTGGCGCGGGTCGCGCGGGATCACATTGATCAGCTTGGCGTCGCGCCGTTCGGGATTGTCACGCGATCGCAGCCGGGGAGAAACCTCAAACACCGATTGCGGCAGGTACGATAGGAAGCGACGCGCGGCGGCGAAGGCTGCTTCTTCCGTATCCACCGCATCATCCACCGCGCCAGCCTTGCATTGAATCTCCCAACCGCCGAGGTCGCGTTTTTCAAGTTTTTCGCCGAGCCGTGCCACCACAGGCGGGCCGGCGACAAACATGGCGGATGATTTCGTCATCACCGAATAATGCGCCGCCGCCAGCCGTGCCGCGCCAAGCCCCGCCACTGACCCAAGCCCAAGCGCCACCACGGGCACCGTGCCTAGGTTTTGGGCGGTCAGGTCGTAAAGCTGCGTGCCGCCCACGCCGCCCGGCAGATTGGCGCGCCCGGTGGTTTCAATGGTCTTCACCGAACCACCGCCGCCCGAGCCTTCAATCATGCGAATAATCGGCAGGCGTAATTGATTGGCCATGCGTTCGGCCATGATGGGTTTTTCGCGAATGGTGGCATCGGCGCTACCGCCGCGCACGGTGAAATCATCGCCCAGCACCACCACCGGGCGGCCATCAATCTCCGCCCGGCCCATGACGCAGTTGGAAGGCGTCAGGGATACCAGATCACCCTTGGCATCATATTCGCCGCGCCCGGCAATGGCGCCGACCTCATGGAAGCTGTTCTTGTCCACCAGCTTCAGCACGCGTTCACGCACGGTCAGCCGCCCGCCATCATGCTGGCGCTTCACCTTATCCGGCCCGCCCATGGCTTCAGCCATCTTGCGGCGGCGGTTGAGTTCCTCGATTTCCGGTTGCCAAGTCATAAGGCGTTTCCCTGGGTCTTGTTACGGGCAGTCTCACGCGAGACACCGCGCCCTGCAAGCGGGCGTTGTCGCGGGCAGCGCAAAACCCCATGATAAGCGAGAGCCAGCCGCGGAGAGAGGCACCATGCCGATTGATGAAAGCCTGAAATTCCTGCCCGTGAATATCGCGGTACTAACCGTGAGCGATACGCGCGACATGGCAAGCGACCGTTCCGGCCAAACCCTGCAAGACAGGATCGAAGCCGCGCGCCATCACTGCGTCGCGCGGGAGATTGTGAAGGATGATCCGGACGCGATTGAAGCCGTGCTGCGGCGCTGGATTGCCGATCCTTCCGTTGATTGCATCATCACCACCGGCGGCACTGGCATTACCGGGCGCGATGTGACACCGGAAGCCTTCAAGCGTGTGCTGGAAAAGGAAATCGAAGGCTTCGGCGAATTGTTCCGATGGATCAGCTTTCAGAAGATCGGCACTTCCACCATCCAATCCCGCGCCATGGGTGGTGTGGCCGGCGGCACCTATCTTTTCGCACTGCCGGGTTCGACAGGCGCCTGCAAGGATGGCTGGGATGAGATTCTGCGCTTCCAATTGGATTCGCGGCACCGCCCCTGCAATCTGGTGGAGCTGATGCCGCGCCTATTGGAACATTTGAAACCCGTGTAGCGGGCGCGAGAGGGAGGCAAACCCCTCGCGCGTTATGCCTCAGGCCGCCTTGGAAGTCGCCAGGGCCTTCCACACGCATTCCGGCGTGGCCGGCATATCAATATGCTTCACGCCATCACCGGCCAGCGCATCCACCACAGCGTTGATGAGCGCAGGCGGGCTACCCACAGCGCCCGCTTCGCCGGCCCCCTTCACGCCAAGCGGGTTCGTCTCACACGGCACTTCGATGAAATCCACGTCAATATTGGGCAGATCATCGGCGCGCGGCAGTGCGTAATCCATGAAGGATGCCGATAGAAGCTGGCCACTTTCCGCATCAAAGGCAGTCCGTTCCAGCATGGCCTGGCCAATGCCCTGCGCGACACCACCATGCACCTGGCCACGCACGATCAGCGGGTTCAGCGCATGGCCCACATCATCAATCACCACGTAATTCGCGACCTTGATGATACCGGTATCGGGGTCCACCTCAACCTCGGCGGCGTGGCAGCCATTGGGGAAGGTGTGGGATTTGATCTGCGCCACTTCCAGCGCATCCAGCAGCGTCACTTCCTGGCCCTTGGCGGCGCGCGCCTTCTGCGCTGCGGCCAATTCCAGAATGCCGATGCCCTTATCGGTGCCGACAACGCCAAAGCGCCCATTGGCCGTGGTGAATTCAATATCGGCGACCGCCGCTTCCAGATGCTCGGAAGCTGCCTTCTTGCCCTTTTCAACAACCGATGCCGCCGTGACCAGAATGGCCTGGCCTTCGGAATAGAGGCTGCGCGCGCCCCCCGTGCCGCCGCCCGAGGGCAGGCTTTCGGAATCGCCCTGCTTCACACGGATTTTCTCAATCGGGATGCCCAATTCATGGCTGGTCAGCATGGCATAGGCGGTTTCATGCCCCTGCCCGGTGCTTTGCGTGCCGACATAAACATCCACGAACCCATCATCGGCGAAACGCACCGCGGCGTTTTCGGTCGCGTCACCGCCGGTCGCTTCCAGGTAATAGGCGAAGCCAATGCCGCGCCTTTTGCCGCGCCTTTGGCTTTCCGCGCGCCGCGCACCAAAGCCGGACCAATTCAGCCGTTCCAGCGCCGTATCCATCAGCTTCGCGAACTCACCGGAATCATAGCGCTGCCCCATGGCCGAAACGTAAGGCATGGCGGAAGACGGCACCATATTGCGCTTGCGGATCGCGACACGATCCATGCCCATTTCCTGCGCCGCGGTATCAATCAGGCGTTCCACCAGATAATTGCTCTCGGGGCGGCCAGCACCACGATACGCATCCACCGGCACGGTATTGGTAATCACGCCAACAACATTGGCGTAGATGGCGCCGAAATCATAAACACTCGCCAACACCTTGGTGCCTGCGCCGGTTGGGATGAAGGGCGCGAAGGTGTTCAGATAGGCGCCCATATTCGCCCAATTCTTGGTGCGCAGCGCAAGGAACTTGCCATCCTTGTCCAGCGCCAATTCACCGGCGGTGATATTGTCCCGTCCATGCGTATCTGATTGGAAGGCTTCCGTACGCTCTGACGTCCATTTCACCGGGCGCTTCAACTTGCGCGCGGCGAAGCAGGTCAGCACATGTTCGGCATAGAGGAACAGCTTCATGCCAAAGCCGCCGCCGACATCAGGCGTGACGACGCGGAAATGATCTTCCGGCAGGTTGAAGACACTGCCGGCCAGAAGCTTCCGTACCAACCAAGACCCTTGGGTATTGGTATGCAGCGTCCATTTGCCGCTGGACGCATCATAATCCGCCACCGCCGCGCGGGCTTCCATGCTGGCCACGACGATGCGGTTATTCACCACCGTCAAGCGCGTAACATGCGCAGCCTTGGCGAAAAGCGCATCGGTCTTGTCCCTGTCACCCACATGCCAATCAAAGCAGGTATTATTCGGCGCGCTGGCCCAAACCTGCGGCTGGCCGGGCTTGGTGGCAGTCGCAAGATCAGTGGCCGAGGGCAGGATCTCATAATCCACCTCAATCGCCTCAGCGGCATCGCGCGCGGCCTTGGCACTTTCCGCCACCACAAAAGCAACCGGGTCGCCCACATGGCGCACCACGCCTTCCGCCAAAGTCGGGCGCGGCGTGGAAGAAAGCGGCGAACCATCGCTGTTCTTGAGCGGGATCAGGCAAGGGAGCGGGCCAAGACCCTCAGCGGCCAAATCCGCCGAGGTATAAACCCCAAGCACCCCGGGCACGGCTTTGGCGGCGGCGGTGGAAATGGCCTTGATCGCCGCATGGGCATGGGGGCTGCGCAGCACCACGCCCTGGGCTTCGCCGGGCAGGCTGATATCGGCAGTATAGCGCCCATCGCCTTTCAAAAGCCTGGGGTCTTCGACACGACGAATGGATTGGCTGAGGCCGAATTTTGCCATGGCGGGGGCTCCTTGTTCTGCGTTGATCCTATCATTCAACAGGTTGGGGCGGGATGGAAAGGGGGGAACGGACGAGAAGCCAGGATTTGTCGCTTTGGGATAAAATCAGACGGGCTCCAGGGCGGTGATTGCGCGAACAGCCTGACCCTGCAAGGATCGCTTGTTAGGGCTCTTCACTCGCACTT
>JBEDHL010000284.1:0-5326 GCA_041174145.1 Pseudomonadota bacterium | reverse complement strand
GTTGGTGTGCTGATCACTGCCTCGGCATTCAGCCCTGCCGCCGCCAGCCGATCCAAAGGCAAAAGGCAGCGCCCTTGCGCGGCATGGGCGGCGACGGATCGCAGCGCGCCGGCAAGCCCATAAGCGGCGCCAAGGGCGCGGAGTTTTTCGGCATCCTCAACGCTGCCGCCCAAAGCTAAGCCCGCGGCATAGGCAAAGCCACCCGCGCTGCCGCGCAGCCAGGCAACGAAATCGGCTTCGGTTGGGATGCCGGCTTCCTCGGCCTCGGCTTCGCGCGCGTCAATCATGGCCTCAAGCGCGCCAGCATCCAACGCGCCGGCGGTGATGGCGGCATGGAGCGGTTCGGCAACCTCATGCCGACGGGCTGGCTTGCCTTGGCGCGCTTCTTCCAGCGCGTCGCGCCACCATTGCAGGCGGATCAGCGCGGCCATGGGGTGGCTCGCGGCCTCTCGGGCGCGGGCCAATTCGTGGTTGAAGGCAATCAGGGTGAAGATCGCCTCGCGCTTCTCGGGAGGCGCGAAAAGCGCAGCCAGGAAACGGTCCGGGTCATGGGCGCGGGCAAAGGCCGCAATCGGGGAAAGGCTCACGCTGCCTGATATGCCCGCGCGCGCGCCGCGCGGGAAGGGTGCGGTTGACGCATGGCAAGGCGCCGCTTACCTCAAGCGCAGAGCTTGATGCTCATCATCTGAGGAACGGAGAAACCCCCATGGCTTTCAGCCTGCCCGCGCTGCCCTATTCCACCACTGCGCTTGCCGCCAATGGCATGTGCCAGGAAACCCTGGAACTGCATCATGGCAAGCATCACAATGCCTATGTCACGGCGCTGAATGGGCTGATCGAAGCCAAGGGCCTGGCCGGCAAGTCGCTGGAAGCGATCTGCGCCGAAGCCGGCAAGGCGGGCGCTGATGGCCTGCCGGTGCTGAACCAGGCGGGGCAGCACTACAACCACATCCTGTTCTGGCAGGTGATGCAGCCTGGCGGCGGTGGCGACAAGCTGCCGGGCGCGCTGGCGGCCAAGATTGATAGCGACCTGGGTGGTCTTGCCGCCTTCAAGGAAGCCTTCAAGCAGGCTGGCGTGACGCAGTTCGGTTCCGGCTGGGCGTGGCTGATCATCGGCGCCGATGGCAAGCTGAAGGTGACCAAGACGCCGAATGGCGCCAACCCGATCTCCACCGGCGAAGGCCAGCCGATCCTGGGTGTGGATGTGTGGGAACACGCCTATTACCTGGATTTCCGCAATGTGCGCCCGAATTACCTGGATAACTTCCTGAACAAGCTCGTGAACTGGGAAGTCGTTGCCGATCTGATGGGCAAGGGCGGTCTGGCTTCCGGCCAGTCTGCATAATTCCAGGCTTGGATATGAAAAAAAGGCGCCGGGGGGTGACCCTCGGCGCCTTTTTTGTGGGCTGACGTTTTTCAGCTTTTCGCTTCGTCATTCGCGGCTTCGGGGCGAAGCACGCTGCCGATGGTGCCGCGCACCACCATGACTTTCACATTGGGGGCGATTTCGGCTTCGATTTCGTCCGAGCCATCCTTCACCTTGGTGATGGTGGCCACAATGCCGCCCGCCGTTACCACGCGATCCCCGCGCTTCAATTGGCCGAGCATTTCACGATGTTCCTTCATCTTCTTCTGCTGCGGGCGAATCAGCAGGAAGTAGAAGACGACGAAAATCAGAATCAGCGGCAATAATTGCATGACAACCGCCGCCGTGCCGCCTGCATCCTGGGCATAGGCGGGGCTGATGCCAAAAATTCTTTCCATGGTCCGGCGTTCCTTTTTGCGATGATGGGGCCGGAAACTAGCGCCCGCCCCCTTTCCGTCAATAGCAACCCGGCCTATTGCGCGCGGCCATGGAACATTCTTCGCTTATCCCCGCCCTGACCCGCATTGCCGAGGCGCTTGAACGCCTGGCCCCGCCGCCCGCGGCCGCCCCTGACCTGACCGGGGCAGATGCCTTCATCTGGCACCCGGAACCGGTGGCGCGGCTATCGCCTGTGCCCAAGGTGGCGGCGGTGCCGCTGGAACTTTTGCAGGGCGTGGATCGGCAAAAAGAAATTCTGATGGAAAACACGCTGCGCTTCGCGCGCGGCTTCAGCGCCAATAACGCCATGCTGTGGGGCGCGCGTGGGACGGGCAAATCATCGCTGGTGAAGGCCGCGCATACCGCAGCCAACGGGGAAGTGCCGGGCAGCCTTGCCTTGATTGAAATCCACCGCGAAGACATCAAGACCCTGCCGGATTTGCTGCGCTTTTTGCGCGCGGGGTCTCGGCGCTGCCTGGTGTTCTGCGATGATCTTTCTTTTGAACGTGAGGATGCCGATTACAAGGCGCTGAAATCCGTGCTGGATGGCGGGATTGAAGGCCGCCCGGCCAATGTCTTGTTCTACGCGACATCCAACCGCCGTCACCTCATGTCGCGCGACATGATTGAAAATGAACGCAGCGCCGCCATTCACGGTTCTGAGGCGATTGAAGAAAAGGTCTCGCTTTCAGATCGTTTCGGGCTTTGGATTGGCTTTCATAATGCCAGCCAGGATACGTTCTTCGCGATGATCGAAGCCTATGCCAAGCATTTCGGCTTGAATGTGCCGGTTGAAGATTTGCATGCGCAGGCAGTGGAATGGTCGGTCACGCGCGGGTCTCGTTCGGGCCGTGTGGCGTGGCAATTTATTCAGGATCTGGCAGGCCGCTTGGGCGTGAAGATGGAAGGCTGAAGCCGGCTTCAGCGCGCCCTTCCGGGTAATTGGGGCGCGCTGCCCAGCATGGCCACCACTTCCTGCGTGGACATGAAGCGCGGGAATTCGCCCTGCACCAATTGATCCAGGCTTGGCGCCGGCAGGCCGAGCCTTGAAGCGTAAATCCAGGAATAAGCCAGCACGCGCTGCACATGGGCGCGGGTTTCATCAAAAGGTATGGCTTCAACGAATAACAGCGCATCATCGCGGTGGCGCGCTGCCGGCAGCCATTTGGCAAGATTGCCCGGCCCCGCATTATAGGCCGCGAGTAGGCGGATCAAATCACCGCCCACCGCTTCACTGCGCGCGAGGTAATGCAGATAGCGCTGGCCCAATTCAAGGGAGAGGCCAGGGTTATGCAGCCGCTGCGCCCCTTCGCCCGCGAAGGAAGGGTCATTCGCCAAATAGGCGGCGGTGGCTGGCATGACCTGCAATAGGCCGCGCGCGCCGGCGCGGGAGACGGCGCTGGAATCAAAATTGGATTCTTGCCGTGCCAGCGCATACAGCAAAGCGGGTTCCACGCGAAAACCCTGGGAAGGTGTCAGCCGGGGCAGGGGGAAGCGCGCCAGATCACGCGGGCGGCCATCTGCCACCTGTGCCAATTCCGCAAGCTGCGCTGAGAGGTGCGTCATGCCGCCCTGGGAAGCCAGCGCCAGCATGGACCGCAGCAGGGTAAGATTGCCGCGCGCCAAAGGCCAAAGTGCCCGCAATTCGGCTTCCGCCCGGCTGGTTTGGCCAATCTGGATCAAGGCCAGGGCGCGCCAGCCGCCTGCGGTTTCCAAAAGCGCCGCCATGCCTTCCTCACCACCCGCTTCGGCATGCCAAGCGAAACCTGGTGTCAGGCCAAGGGCGCGGCGCGCCATCAGCCCGTAGAAGGTGCGTGGTTCTTGCGCCGCCTGCAAAAGCCAGGGCACATGCATGCCCGGGTGGCGCGCGCGAATGGCGGCACGGCTGGCCCAATAAGCCGCCGCTGACCGGCCCGCAGGCGATGCGCCGCTGGCGCGGGCGGCGACTTCAAAATAGGGCAGGGCAACATCGAAATGCCCAAGCCCCCATGCCGCGAGCCCAGCGGCAAAGGCAGCGCGCCCGCTTGGTTCCAACCGCGCGCGTGTGGCTTCGGCCGCCAATTCGAAGGCGCGTTCATCCTCACCCCGGCGAAACAGGATCATGGCGAAATCGGCCCGGAGCGCGGCGGCATAGGCGGGTGTCATGCCGCGGGCCGCTTCCATTTGGCGAAGCGCCGTATCCAGATTGCCCTCCCGCACCCGATCTTGCAGGGCGCGGTCCAGTGCGGGGTTGCGGGTGAAGCCCTGATCAGGGGCTTCCCGTTCTTCCGGCGCCGCGCCCGCATCTTCAGAAAGGCGATCCTGTTGGGGGGCACTGGGCAGGTTGGCCCCGCGTGGGGCTATGCGGCGGAGCAGGGCATGGATGGCCGGCGCATCCGGATGATCAGCAAAGCGCGTCAGCCAATCGCGCAGCGCTTCATGATCCGGCTTTGGGGCAGCAGGGTTAAGCCAGCGATCCGCCAGCACATGGCCTTCCAAGCGCCGATCGGTCAGCGCCGCCGCTTCCTGTTCTGCCGCCGCCCAATCCTTGGCCAGGTGCAACGCAAAAACATCCTGAAGCCGGGCGGCATCGGTTGCGGATAGCGGCAGCAACGCGCCGCCCTGTCCCAGCAATTGAGCGGGATTTGAAGGCGCGGCGGCGGTCTGGGCGGCCCGTTGCGCGGCGGCGGGATGGAGGGATCCGAACCACAGCGGCACTAGGAAGGCGGCAAGGAAAGCCACGTTCCGGCGCAGGGCCATGGGGCAGATCGCTCTCATGACCAGAGTTCCTTACGCAGCTTTGCGTTAATATTTCAACACGAAAGAACGAAATTTCATATCGCATACAATAACAATTGCGTTTTCCGGATCTATTTCTGGCCAGACTATTGCGGGGGAGGCACCGGAAAGGCGCCTGTTCTGACAGGCCCCCTAGCTGTTCCAGAAAGGAAGACGGGTTGCTCGCGCCATACTGTTTTTGGCGTTGCTTGATGCTCCCACAGATTGGGTATTTTCTTAATCCCGCAGAATATCGACCAGATCTTCGATAATGGTCCCTGCTTTTTGGGGATCAGCGAAGGTTGTGACCAAGCCGGATAGACCCGACACCACCCCAAGGAACATGAGATGGGGTTCCGCTTCGGCCTGAAGCGCCGCTTGTCGCGCCGATGACGCCACGGCTGCGGCGATGATTGAGATTTTTTCCTCGTCCGAGGTCGCTTTAGTCATGGTCAACCTTTCCGCTATTTGCGGCAGATACGGCGTTTTGCCAGAGCAAAATCCTTGAGTAAAAGATAGAAAATTCCAAATAAAACATTCAAATTATTGTTGTTTTACTTGAAATCCCCGGAGCTTTACTCCCTAACATGTCATCTCATCATTACATCATGTATCTTGTATGTATTTTGTCCAGAAAAAATTTTCAAATTATCCGTGGGTTGCGGCCCAGGTCTGAGGCAGGTTGCCAGCATATTTTTCCAACTGGGGCGGAGAGGATTATCCTTTGATCTTCTCCAACTCTGGCATTCTTGCCCGGCAGGTGAC
>JBEDHL010000283.1:0-2800 GCA_041174145.1 Pseudomonadota bacterium | reverse complement strand
CCCCAGCGTGTGGCGGCGGCGAAGGCATCCGCATCCAAGGTATCGAGTGAGACATTGATGCGCCTGACGCCCGCTGAGAAAAGCTCCTCCGCATAGCGCGTCAATTGCGTGCCATTGGTGGTGAGTGTCAGTTCACGCAAGCCGCCAGGGCCGATGCGCTGGCCGAGACCCCGGATCAGCGACATCACATTCTTGCGCACCAAGGGCTCCCCACCCGTCAGCCGGATCTTGTCCACGCCAAGGGAGATGAAGGCGCCGGAGAGACGTTCCAATTCCTCCAGCGTCAGGATTTCCGCCTTGGGGAGGAAGGTCATGTCTTCCGCCATGCAATAAACGCAGCGGAGGTCGCAGCGATCCGTAACGGAAACGCGCAGATAGGACACATGGCGCCCGAAGGGGTCCGTCAGGGGCGCGGGTTGCGGGGCGATAGCGTTCATAAGCGGGATTTGGGGGCGAAGCGGGGTCCGCTGCAAGCCCCCCTTCAAACCAGAAGCGCGATGGACCCAGCGCCCAGCAGCACAATCAGCGCGAAGGGACGATACCAGCTTTGCGGTACCACATGGAAAAGCTGCGCCCCAATGCGGGCGCAAATGGCCAGGATTGGCAACAGCACGGCGGCGCGTGCCAGGACGGCAAGGTCAAACAAGCCAAGGAAAAGAGGTGGGAAGACCGAAATCAAAGAAATCACCGAAAAGAACAGGATCAGATTCGCCCGGTGCGTCTTGGCCGCCTCTGGCCCCGCCAGCAAATAAAGGATCACCGGCGGCCCTGACATGCCGGTAGAGCCCTTGAGCAGCCCGGAAACGGCGCCGACGGCCATATTCAGTGGTAGCGGGCGAGACCCGTGGTAGCGCCAGCCAGAGAGCAACAACCCCCCAAAGACAAGCACAAAAGCGCCAATGGCGCGGCGCAGTACCTCTCCATCCGCGGTGATCAGGATATAGGCGCCAAGCGGCGTCATCAGCGCCGCCGTGCCACCAATGGGCAGGATGACGCGCTGATCCGCATCCTTGAAGGCCTTTGGCAGCAATTGGATTGAAACGATCAGTTCCATCAGCAGCATGATAGGCACGCCCGCACGCGGGCCCCACATGACAGAATAGATCGGCGCCAGGATCACCGCGGTGCCAAAACCGGCATAGCCGCGCATCAGGCCGGCAATGGCAGTGGCAAGGCCAGCAGCCACCAACCGCCAATCGGTCAGCACTGGCAGGGCAGCATTGATCAGATCGGTCATCGGGCGGGCGATGCTTCGATAATCAGGTCAATCAGGCGGGCATTGATCAATACCTTCCCGGCATGCTCGAAATTGACCGTGACGCGTTCACCCACCACGGATTGGACCTGGCCCAGGCCCCAATCCGCCTTGGTTGGGTGGCGCACACGCATGCCGGGTTCTATCAAAGCCATCACCATCCGCTTTCGTCGTTAATCAGTTGCTAGGCTTAAGAGGATACTGTCCAGACCCATGATGCAAGTAATCCCTGAGCCTGAAAGCGCCGAAGGCGCCGATCTGCACCTACGCCTGACCCGCCTGATCGGGCTCAGGCTTTGCCATGATTTGGGTGGCCTTGCGGGCACCATTGGCAATGCGCTGGAAATGCTGAACGACGCTGGCGATGAAGCTGCGGATTTGGCCGGCGAAGCGGCGGATATGCTGCGCCGGCGACTTTTGCTGTGGCGCGCAGTGCTGGGCAGTGGGGAAGTGCGCACGCTGGGGTCGGCGACCGGCTTGCTCAAAGGCCAGATTGCCGGCGGGCGCGCGAACCTTGAGATGGGTGATCTGCCCGAATCCGCCCCACTTTCCGAAACATTGGTGCCGCTGCTGCTGAGCGCGATTTTGGTGGCTGGTGAGGCTTTGCCGCGCGGTGGGGTGGTGCACCTGGCTGGTGATTTGCGCCACGAAATCACAATCCTGCCGATTGGCGCTGGCGCCAAATGGAGCCCTGTGCTGCTGCGCCAAGCAGCAGGCGCGCCGCTGCCGGCCAATATTTCCAGCCGCGATGCTTTGGCCTTGTGGTTTGGCATTAGCGCGGGCGCTGCCGGGGTTTCCTTCAGCCTGGCCCTGCCATCTGGAGAGGCGCCAGCCGCTTTGGTTCTGACGCTTCCGGTTTGAAGCGCAGATTTTACGCTTTATTCGCAAGCGCAGCCCCATAACCCTTTCTTGCGGCCAAGCCCGGGGATGGTCATGGACGATCTGCTACCTGATTTCCTGCAGGAAACCCATGAAGGCTTGAGCCTTGTGGAAAAGGCGCTATCGCGGCTGGAAAACACGCCCGATGATGCGCCAACGCGCGCTGAGATTTTCCGGCAGGTGCATAACATCAAGGGTGCTTGCGGCTTTCTGGGTCTGTCGCGTTTGGAAAAGCTGGCCCATGCGGCTGAGAGCATGCTTGGCCTTTGCCGCGATGGTAGCCTGGCTGTGACACCGGAGCGCTTGGCGCCGCTTGTAATGGGCATCGGTGCCATGCGGCAGATTGTCTTGGGGCTGGAACAGCATGGCCAGGAACCCGCAGGCGATGATTCGCTGGTAATCGCCGCCTTGGAGGCGGCGTGCGTGACGGCATCCCCTGCTTTGCCGAAGGCCGACGCCCAGCTGAAAACCCATCCAACCTTAGCATCTGCGCTCAGGCTGCGCGTGCCGGTAGATGTGCTTGAAGATTTGCTGCGGCTGATGAGTGAATTGGCGCTGTCGCGCAATCAACTGCTGCAATTGGCGCGTGCTTCTTCCGATAGCCAGATTTCGGCCGCCGTGCAGCGCCTGTCGCAAATCACGTCCGAATTGCAGGCGGGTGTGATG
>JBEDHL010000282.1:0-4594 GCA_041174145.1 Pseudomonadota bacterium | reverse complement strand
GTCCATGGGGGCGGGTGTTGGGGAAGCCATTGTCACCGCCGCCAAGCTTGCCGTGCTGCAGGATGCGCCGCTGATCGTCTTTACCGCTTCGGGCGGGGCGCGCATGCAGGAAGGGGCTGTCAGCCTCATGCAAATGCCGCGCACCGTGATTGCAACGCGCATGGTGAAGGAAGCGGGCCTGCCCTTCATCACCGTGCTGTGTGACCCAACCACGGGCGGTGTGACCGCCAGCTTCGCCATGCTGGGTGATATCCAAATCGCTGAACCAGGTGCGATGATCGGCTTTGCCGGCGCGCGCGTGATTGAACAGACCGTGCGCGAAAAACTGCCGGAAGGCTTCCAGCGCGCGGAATATCTGCTGGAACATGGCATTCTGGATATGGTGGTGAAGCGCGGCGATATGCGTGAAACACTGGCGCGCGTGATATCATTGTTGCGCCAGCCGCTATTGGGCCGCAGCGATGAAGAAGCCGAAGCCGCCGCAGCACCGGCCGAATAAATCCCTTGTCCCGCGCTGAAGCGATTGTGGAGCGTCTGCACGCGCTCCATCCCAAGCTTATTGATCTGAGCCTTGGGCGGATGGAGGCTTTGCTCGCGAAGCTGGGCCATCCGGAACGGCGCCTGCCGCCGGTTGTCCATGTGGCGGGCACGAATGGCAAGGGTTCAACTTGCGCCTTTCTGCGCGCCATTGGCGAAGCGGCGGGGCAGCGCGTGCATGTTTATACCTCGCCCCACCTGGTGCGCTTTCATGAACGCATCCGCCTTGCGGGCGAATATGTGACGGATGAGGCACTGACCGCGACACTGGAAGAAGTGGAAGCGGTGAATGCCGGCGCGCCGATTACGGTATTTGAAGTGACCACGGCGGCGGCCTTTGTGCTGTTCAGCCGCGTTCCGGCTGATTTGCTGGTGCTGGAAGTGGGATTGGGCGGGCGACTGGATGCGACCAATGTCGTGCCGCGCCCGGTGGCCACGGCCATTACCTCCATTTCCATGGATCACATGGATTTCCTAGGCGATGCACTCGGCAAGATCGCCGCCGAAAAAGCCGGGATTATGCGGGCAGGTGTACCCTGCGTGACTGGGGCGCAGGCGCCGGAAGCGCTTGCCGTCATCAACGCGACCGCTGCCGAATGCGCCGCGCCTTTGTTGCGACGCGGGCAGGATTGGTGTTGTGAGGTCACCGCGCAGGGCCTGGCTTTCCGTGATGCGCAGGGCGCTTTGGCGCTACCGCCGCCGGGGCTGATCGGCCCGCATCAGGCGGATAATGCCGGCATCGCCATTGCCGCGCTGCGGGCAGCGCAACTACCCTGGCTGAATGATGCGGCGATTGCGCGCGGGGTTGCTAATGCTTCTTGGCCCGCGCGCCTGCAACGGCTTGAAGGTCGCCTAGCTGCGTTGCTGCCGCCGGGGTTTTCGCTGTGGCTGGATGGCGGGCATAATGCCGGCGCTGGGGTGGCGCTGGCGCAGCATTTCGCGGCATGGCGTGATCAGCCGTTACACCTTGTGATCGGCATGAAGCAGGGCAAGGCGAGTGTGGAATTCCTCCGCCCGCTGCTGCCCTTTGCCACAACCATTCACGCGGTCGCAGAACCTGGCCAGCATTTGGCGATGAGTGTGGCTGACATTATTGCCGCGAGCGGCGGTATTGCCACGCCTGGGCCAACGGTTGCGGAAGCACTCGGCAAAATTGCCGCGAACGCCAAGCCGGGGCGGGCGCTGATTGCGGGAAGTCTTTATCTAGCGGGGGAAGTGCTGAAGGCCAACACGCCTTAGACTTTTTTGATCGCATTTTCCGAGCCGCCAAGCGTGACCGCTTGGCTTGAAAATACTTACGCCTGCTTCCGCTCAATCAGGCTGCGCCTGATCTTCCGCCCGCGCTTGATGCGGTCTTCAATGAAGCCGGATTCACCGCGGCGAATAGCGCGGCCGAAGGCATGCGCATCCTCGGAAAAGCGGGACAGCATTTCAAGCACTGCTTCGCGATTATTCAGGAACACATCGCGCCACATATCAACATCAGATGCAGCGATGCGCGTAAAATCGCGAAAGCCCGATGCGGCGAATTTCAGCACCGCTTCCTTGGTTTCTTCCGCCAAATCATCCGCCGTGCCGCAAATGGTGAAGGCGATCAGATGCGGCAGGTGGCTGACAATGGCGACAACCTTGTCATGCGTGATGGGGTCCATGGTTTCAATCATGGAACCGCAGCGCCGCCACAACTCCTTCACCTTTTCCACTGCCGCAGGGTCACTGTCTGGCAGTGGGGTGACGATGCAATAGCGGCCTTCAAACAATTCCGGGAAACCGGCATCGGGGCCGGAATGCTCGGTCCCCGCCATGGGATGCGCCGGCACCAGATGCACGCCGGCGGGTGTCAGTGGCGCCAAATCACGCACCACGCTGCCCTTTGTCGAACCCACATCCGTCAGCACCGCACCCGGCGCCAAATGCGGCGCGATATGGCGCATGGCGTCCGCATAGGCACCCACGGGGATGCAGAAAATCACACCATCGCAGCCTTCAACGGCACGCGCGGCATCCGCTTCCACCACATCCGCAATGCCAAGTTCGCGCACACGCTGAAGAGTCTCGGCTCGCCGCGTGGTGACAACAATGGTCTTCGCGATATCGCCGCGCTTTTTGGCAACGCGCGCAATGGAAGACCCGATCAGCCCAATGCCAACCAGGCAGAGCCGATTGAAAAGCGGTTCAGCCATGTTGCGCCATGAAGGCAGAGACGGCATCCGCCACCATTTGGCATTCCTCACCCGTGCCGATGCTAATGCGCAGGCACGCCGGCAACCCATAGCCGCCCATGGCGCGCATGATCAGCCCGCGCGATTTCAGCGCCGCATCAGCCGCCTTGGCCTTTTCCGACGTGCCGAAATCCGCGAGCAGAAAATTCCCCTCACTCGGCCAGACTTTCACGCCAGCAGCCGTCAGCGCCGCCGCCAGCTTGCCGCGCCATTCCGTGTTGTGCGCGATGGCTTTTTCGATCCAGCCTGCTTCCTGCACAGCGGCGATGCCGGCGGCCATGGCGGCGGCATTCACGTTGAAGGGGCCGCGCACGCGCGCCAAAACATCCACCACCGCCTGCGGCGCATAGGCCCAACCAAGCCGCATGCCGCCCAGGCCAAAAATCTTGGAGAAGGTGCGCGTCATCACCGTATTGCCGCCACCCGCATCCACCAGCGCCGCGCCGGCATCATAATCCGGCCGCGTTACATATTCGGCGTAAGCGGAATCCAGCACCAGCAGAATGTCATCACGCAGCCCCGCGCGCAGCCTGACGATTTCGCTTTGCGGCAGGATGGACCCGGTCGGGTTATTCGGATTGGCAAGGCAGACAAGCTTGGTGCGCGGCCCGACGGCGGCCAGCATCGCATCCACATCCACGGTCAGGTTGCGTTCCGGTACCTTGATCACGCGGCAGCCGGCCCAGCGCCCAGTGATGTCATACATCAGGAAGCCATGGGCAGACATCACAAGCTCTGTCCCCTCACCGCCATAGGCAAGGATCAAGAGCGCCAGCAATTCATCCGATCCATTGCCGCAAACAATCCGCGCAGGATCAAGCCCGAAACGCGCGCCAATGGCTTCCCGCAGCGCCTTGGCACCACCATCGGGGTAGCGATGCGCCTCCGCGGCCATGCCGGCAATGGCGGCAATGGCGCCTGGCGGCGGGCCAAAAGCGCCTTCATTGGATGAAAGCTTCACAATCCGGTTCACGCCGGGGATTTTTGATTCCCCCCCGACATAGGGCTCCACCGAAAGGATCGAAGGGCGCGGCATCACGGTCATGAAACATCTCCAGCAACTGGCACGGCATAGGCGCCCAGCAAAACGGCGTGAAGGGTAGCAAGGCGCGGATCGCCGGCCGCGATAAAAGCATCAATTTCGGCCAGCGCCAGGCTGCGCCCGCCCTGCCGCAACAGGCAGACAACCCGCCCCTGAAGCCCCGCTTCCGCCAATTGGCGGGCGAAACTATCGCGGGACGCATCAGCGCCGCCTTCCAGGCGCAACAGGCTGCGATCTTCGCCCGAGGTATCCGGCGGCACCGGTGCCACCACCAGCGCCGCATCGGCGCGCACGACATCGGCCAGGAATGGCAAGCGCGCCACGATGCAAAGCCGCGGCGCTTCCAGGCTTTGCCACCAGGCGCCTTCGCCCTCACCGCTCGGGGCGGGCAGCACGGCGACCGAAGCCTTGCCGGCGCTCAATGCCGCCAAAGCCTGGGCTGGCGAGGCAAAGGCCGTCAGCGGTGTTTGCGTGCCGAAATGCTCCCGCGCCAGGGCAAGGCTTGGCGCGCCTTCGCTGAATGCAGCGACAGCGGCAGTAAAGCCGCCCTGGATTGCGGTATGGGCCATGAAAATATGGCGCCAAATCCGCACCACGGCGCCGCGAGACAAGGCGCCTTCATGCCGCCCCAGCAGCCGGCGCAGCACCGCCGCTTCCCGGCCTGGACGCAGCGGGGAACCACCGCCCGCCTTGGCACGGCTGGCCGCCATGCGGGAAACCACAGCGGCGCGGCGCATCAGCAAATCATGCATCGCGTCATCCAGCGCATCTATTTCAGCGCGCAGCGCGGCAA
>JBEDHL010000281.1:0-18577 GCA_041174145.1 Pseudomonadota bacterium | reverse complement strand
GATCACGCCCATTGAAGCCAAGATCGGCCAATTGCGCGTAGCACTTGATATGCGGCGCGGCTTGGCTGCCCCAAGCCAGGAACGGCGCATTGATGTGAATATCCCCGATTCCCGCCTGAAGCTGACGGAAGCGGGGCGTGTGGCTTTGGATATGGCGGTGGTGGTGGGAAGGCCCGATCGGCAAACCCCGATGCTGGATGTCCGCCTGGTGGCCGTGCAATTCAACCCGCCCTGGGGTGTGCCGGACCGTAATGCACGGGAAGATTTGCTGCCGCGCTTCCGCCGAGACCCGGCGCGGATGCAGGCCATGGGCTATCGGCTTTATCAGCGCATTGATGGCGAACTCACGGAAATTGATGCCACCACGGTGGATTTCAGCGCCTATTCCAAGGATCGCTTCCCCTTCATCATCCGCCAGGATCCCGGTGAGGTGAATGCGCTTGGTAAGCTGAAATTCGTCATGCCCAATCGCGATGACATTTTCATGCATGACACGCCGGACCGGCATTTGTTCCGCCGCCCGGATCGCGCCTTTTCATCCGGCTGCATTCGCCTGGAACGCCCGATGGATTTATTGGCGGAAGCCTTCAACGGCATGCCGGCCTGGGGTCGCGAAAGATTTGATCGCGTGCTGGAAAGCGGTGCTACACAGGGTGCTGCGCTCGCGCGGCCAATCCCGGTGCGCCTTCATTATGACACGGTCCTGGTTGAAGCGGGAACGGTAGTCATGCGCCGGGATATTTACGGCCTTGATGCCGCCTATCTCCGCGCGTTGGATGCGCCGCGCAGTGAAAGGCTGGCAGAGGCTTCTTCCCGGCCCTGAGCAAGCCGAAGTTAGGGCAGGGGTAGGATATGGCGCGGTATCTGGTGACAGGCGGGGCGGGTTTCGTCGGCAGCCATGCGGTGCTGGCACTGCTTGATCGCGGTGATGAGGTGGTGGTGCTGGATGATCTCAGCCAAGGCCACCGCGCCGCCGTGCCTGCCGCCGCCACCTTGGTGCAGGCGCCGCTGGCCGATGGTGCCGAATTGAAGCGCGTTTTTGCCAATTGGCGCTTTGATGCCGTGCTGCATTTCGCAGCCCTTTCCCTGGTGGGCGAAAGCATGAAGGCGCCCATGCATTACATGGCGGAAAACCTGGGCAATAGTGTGCGCCTGATTGAAGCCGCCGTTGAAGCCGGTTGCTTGCGCTTCGTCCTTTCTTCCACGGCCGCACTATTCGGCAACCCAGCCCGCATACCGATTGATGAGGATTGCCCGGTTTCGCCCGGCAATCCTTACGGTGAAAGCAAGCTGATGGTGGAAACCGCGCTCGCCTGGGCCGAGCGCATCCATGGCCTGCGCTATGCCGCGCTGCGTTATTTCAACGCCGCCGGATCAGACCCTCAGGGGCGCGCTGGGGAGGATCACAACCCCGAAACCCATCTTGTACCGCTCGCGATTGATGCGGCCCTTGGCCGGCGCCCGGCGCTGACGGTCTTTGGCGATGATTACCCAACGCCCGATGGCACCTGTATTCGCGATTACGTGCATGTAACCGATCTGGCAGATGCACATCTGCGCGTGCTTGGGCGGTTAGAGACCCATGGTTCCTGCCGCTACAATATCGGCAATGGCGAAGGCCATTCCGTGAAGCAGGTGCTGGATGCGATAGCGCGCGTGAGTGGCCGCACCGTGCCCCATTCCATCGGCCCACGCCGCCCAGGCGACCCCGCCATTCTGGTGGCGGCGAGCGAGAGGCTGCGCGCCGAGACCGGCTGGTCACCCCGCTTTGGCGATATTGACGCCATTGTCCGCACCACCTGGGCCTGGCGGGAAGTGCATCCCAATGGTTACGGGGATCGTTAAAAGGGGCGGGACAAAACCCCTGGTGGAAGCCGCTTATGCCCCACCACCCACTTGCCCTTCGCCCCCCCTGGTGCGACAAACCCGGCCGGATTGCCAAAACACGCAAAGCGGCCCGAACGGCCCAGGCTATGGAAGGTTGAGCCATGTCAGAACTCGAAATCATCTGGACCAAGGTGGATGAAGCGCCTGCGCTGGCGACTTACTCCCTGCTGCCCATCGTCCAGTCCTTTGTCGGCGTGGCCGGCGTGAAAATGACGCTTAAGGATATTTCGCTGACGGGCCGCATCCTGGCCAATTTCCCCGATAAGCTGAAGCCAGAGCAAAAGGTGAATGATGAACTCGCCGAACTCGGCAAGCTCGCCCTGAAGCCTGAAGCCAATATCATCAAGCTGCCGAATATTTCGGCCTCTGTCCCGCAGCTCAAGGCCGCGATCAAGGAATTGCAGGGCAAGGGTTATGATGTGCCGGATTATCCGGATAATCCTGCCAATGATGCCGAGCGCGAAATCCGCGCCCGTTATGGCAAGGTGCTGGGCAGCGCCGTGAACCCCGTGCTGCGGGAGGGCAATTCAGACCGCCGCGCGGCAGGTGCCGTCAAGCAATATGCCCGCAACAACCCGCATAAGATGGGCGCCTGGTCGAAGGATTCCAAATCCCATGTGGCGTACATGCCGGGTGGGGATTTCTATGGCTCGGAAGTGGCCACCACCATGACAGCGCCGACCAATGCGCGCATCGAATTGGTGGCGAAGGATGGAAGTGTGGCGGTGCTGAAGGCGAAAACGCCTTTGATCGCCGGCGAAATCATTGACGCTTCCGTGATGAACCGCAAGGCGCTGCGGGCCTTCCTGGCCGAACAGGTTGATGCCGCGAAGCGCGAGGGGGTGCTGTTCTCTGTTCACCTCAAGGCGACCATGATGAAGATCTCCGATCCCATCCTGTTCGGCCATGCGGTTTCGGTTTTCTTCGCCGATGTCTTCCAGAAGCATGGCGCGACGCTCACGCGGCTCGGCGTCAATCCGAATAACGGTGTTGGCGATATGCTCGCCAAGATCGAAACCCTGCCGGATGCCGAGAAGGCCGCGATCCTGGCCGATATTGACGCCACCTATAAGGCGCGCCCGGCGCTTGCCATGGTCAATTCCGACCGCGGCATCACCAATCTGCATGTCTCCAGCGATACCATCATTGATGCCTCTATGCCGGCCATGATCCGTGAATCGGGCAAGATGTGGGGCCCGGATGGCAAGTTGCATGATACGCTGGCAGTGATCCCGGATCGTTGCTATGCGCGGCTGTTCCAGACCGTGATTGAAGACTGCAAGGCCAATGGCGCCTTTGACCCGAAAACCATGGGCACCGTCCCCAATGTCGGGCTGATGGCGCAGCAGGCGGAAGAATACGGTTCCCACGACAAGACCTTCGAACTCCCCGCCGATGGCGAAGTGCGCGTGGTGGCGGAAGATGGCACGGTGCTGCTCTCCCGCCCTGTCGAGGCCGGCGATATCTTCCGCATGTGCCAGGTGAAGGATGCGCCCATTCAGGATTGGGTGAAGCTTGCCGTGCGCCGTGCGCGGCTGACCAATACGCCCGCGGTCTTCTGGCTGGATGCCAAGCGCGCCCATGATGCTGAGCTGATCAAGAAGGTCGAGAAATACCTGAAGGATCACGACACATCCGGGCTTGATATCCGCATCCTGGGCTCGGTTGAGGCGATGCAATTCTCGCTCGATCGTATCCGCAAGGGCTTGGATACCATTTCCGTCACCGGGAATGTGCTGCGCGATTACCTGACGGATTTGTTCCCCATCATGGAACTCGGCACCTCGGCCAAGATGCTCTCCATCGTGCCGCTGCTGAATGGCGGTGGCTTGTTTGAAACCGGTGCGGGTGGCTCCGCACCCAAGCATGTGGAGCAATTCCAGGGTGAGGGGTATCTGCGCTGGGATTCACTTGGTGAGTTTCTGGCCCTTGGCGCGTCGCTCGAACACCTGGCGCAAACCACCAATAATGAAGATGTGAAGGTGCTGGCCGAAACGCTTGATGAAGCGAATGGCAAGATCCTGGAATATAACCGCTCACCCGCGCGCAAGGTTGGCGAAATTGATAACCGGGGCAGCCATTTCTACCTCGCGCTTTACTGGGCGCAGGCGCTGGCCGCGCGCGACAATAGCTCAGGCCTTGCCGCGCGCTTCAAGCCGCTCGCGGATAAGCTTTCAGCCAATGAAGCCAAGATCTACAAGGAATTGATTGACGCGCAGGGCAAATCGCAGGAATTGGGCGGCTATTACCGGCCTGATGATGCCAAGACAGGCGCCGCGATGCGCCCGAGTGCCACGTTGAATGAGGCTTTGGCGGAGCTTAAGGGCTAACGCCTCAACCATCCCTTGCGCGATCCATTGCCTTGGGTCGCGCTAGGGGGTCATCCTCCCCGGGAAACAGGGGGGAAGATGATGGCTGGCCTATCCCGTCGAGGGCTTATCGCAGCCGGGCTGATGGCGCCCGGTATTGTCAGGGCGCAAGGCGCCTTTCCATCTGCGCCAATACGTTTCGTCATTGCCTTTCCGCCCGGCGGGCCAAGCGACATTCTGGGCCGGCTGGTGGCGCGCAAGATCACCGAACAAAAGGGCTGGCAGGTTGTGGTGGACAACCGCGCCGGCGCTTCTGGGTTGATCGGGATGGGGGAAGTCGCCCGCGCCGCACCCGATGGCTACACCGTGCTGATCAATGCCTCGGCCCATTCCATCCTGCCGACGACGCATAAGGACAAGGCGCCTTTTGATATTCCAAGCGCTTTTCTGCCCATCACCATGGTGGGGCGCACCCCCATGCTCGTGACGGCCACGCCCAGCCTGCCGATCCGCAACATCGCGGAATTGCTGGCCTATGCGCGGGCCAATCCGGGCAAGCTGAATTTCACGGCGGGTTCGCCGGGCGGTGGGCCGCATCTGGGGGCAACGCTGTTTCGCCTGACCACCGGCATTGATATCCAATTCATTCCTTATCGCGGTTCCGGCCCTGCCTTGCAGGATTTGGCCGCGGGCAATGTGCAGCTTGGCTTTGATTCGCTCACGGCCTCTGCCGGCCTCGCGCGCGGCGGGCAGATCAGGCCGATTGCCGTAACTTCCCTGACGCGCAACCGCGCCTTTCCCCAGGTGCCGAGTGTTGCGGAAACCGTACCGGGCTTCGAAGCCGATACCTGGGTTGCCGCCTTCCTGCCCGCGCGCACGCCTGCTGCGCTTCAGGCAGCCTGGCATGAGGCATTTGCGGCGGCCATCGCAGCACCGGATGTTACGCAGCGCATTTTGGAATTGGGCACCGAACCAGGCGGGCAAAGCACCGCCGAATTCGACGCGGTACTGAAGCGAGAAATTGCGATGTGGGCCGATGTGGTGGCCAAGGCCGGCATCAGGGTCGAATGAAATCGCCTATAAGGTCTTGCGCAACCACACCCGCGCATGGCCCGCGGGCATTCCTTCCAGCTTGCCGAATTCCACATAGCCATTGCGCTTCCAGAAGCTCGGCGCCTGGAAGCTGAAAGTATCCGTATAGGCATTGGTGCAACCGCGTTCGCGCCCAATCGCTTCCGCGCGGCGGAGCAATTCCTCGCCTATGCCGCGCCGGCGCATGCCGCGTTCCAGATAGAGCCAATCAATGAACAGCCAGCCCCAGAAAGTCAGGCCGAGCAAACCGCCCAGCGTCTTGCCATCCGCATCCTGCACCAGCAGCGTGACCGGTTCCCGGTCATAAGGCCCGCCGGTTTCCTGATTGAAATTATGCAAGCCGCGCTGAATGGCGGCAACAGCTTCAAATTCCGGCGCGGCATCCTCAACAATCTGGATGCCGTCCTTAAGTGCAATGCTCATCCCGCGATGCGCCCAAAGCCGGAAAAGGCGACCACGATCAGCCCCATAACAAGATTCATCAGCACAAGCTTTCGTATACTTTCCAGGGCGCGCGCCGCGCCCGGACGGTCATTGGCGGCCATTGCCCGGCGCATGGCTGCCCATGGGCCGAAGAATAGCGCAAGAAAGATGAAACCCATAATCAACCCAAGCAGATGCATGAGGTGCAGGTTCCACCGCGCGCCGGAAAACCCGCCATGCCATAGGAAAAACAAGGCCCATCCGGTCAGCAGCACGATGGGCATGGCGTGCCACACAATCAGAAAGAAACGCCTAAAGGCAGCCTGTGCCAGGGCCAAGCGTTGCGGTGCTTCCAATACCTCATGCGCGGCGGGGCGCAGCACCAAAAGCGCGAAGCCCATGCCGCCCACCCAAAGCACCGCGCCCAGAAGATGCAGCGCAAGCATTAAATCACCCATGATCAAACCCCTTTCTTGCGCAAGGCGCGTAAAGCTTCCGCCAGCGCGCGCACTTCCGCAGCCGCCGGGCCGCGCGGCGCGGCTTCCACCACGCCAAGCCCGGCCATGAAGGCCTGGGCATAGGCGGTGCGATTGCCCAGCACCGCATCCAGCATGGGCAACTTGCGGTCGCGGATTTGGCCTTCAATATCATCGCGCAGCTTACCCGAAGCCGGGGCGCGGTTCAGCAGCAGCCGGAAGGGACGCCTTTCCTGCTTCGCCAGATCAAGCGTTGCATCCATGGACCAAAGATCAGCGGCAGAGGGCTGCAAGGGCACCAGCACCAGATCAGCGCCGCGCATGGCAAGCTTGGCATCCGTATCATCATGCGGCGCGGTATCCAGCAGCACGAAATCCTGTTCGCGCTTCAACCTTTCCAAGGTGGCGGATAGGCGCCAGCCGGTCGGGGCCTCAAAATGCAGCGTATGGGCCTTTTTGCTCGCGCCGCGCTGCTGGTCCCAGCGCGCCAGGCTGCGCTGCGGGTCTATGTCCACAAGCCCGACACGATGGCCGGCTTCCGCCAGCGCAGTGGCCAGATTGGCCGCCACGGTGGATTTGCCGGCGCCACCCTTGCGCTGGGCGATGGCGATCACGAAGGCCATGCGCGACTCCTTTGCTGTGATGGCTTCTATAGCAGTTTCGCGCTGCGCTTGTTCGTGCCCATGCGCTATAACCCGGCCATGGCGCGCCCCAATCCGACCGAATTGCTGACCCCCGCTGAAATGGCGCGCGCCGATGCGCTGGCGCTGGCCCGCGGTTTCGCCGTGGAAGGGCTGATGGAAGCGGCCGGCAGGGCCGTGGCGCGGGCCATCCGCGCCCGGTTTCGCCCTTGCCGGGTGCTGGTGCTGGTCGGGCCCGGCAATAATGGCGGTGATGGCTATGTCGCAGCGCGTTATCTGGAACAGGCGGGCTGGCCGGTTGCGGTGGCAGCCCTGGCGCCGCCCAGCCCCGGCAGCGCGGTGGCTTCGGCGGCGTCCCGCTGGCGCGGGCTCATGGTGCCGTTTTCGGAACGTGAGGTCGCCCGCGCCGGGCTGGTGGTGGATGCACTATTTGGCGCCGGGCTGACGCGCCCTTTGGCGCCCGAGGTGACCCATATGCTGCAAGCGGTTCGCACCCCTTTGGTGGCGGTGGATGTGCCCTCTGGCCTGGATGGTGCCAATGGTCAGGTTCTGGGTTTCGCCCCCCAGGCCGCACTCACCATCAGCTTCTTCCGCCTCAAGCCTGGCCATCTGCTACTGCCGGGGCGTGGCCTGTGCGGTGAGATCGTGCTTGCCGATATCGGCCTGCCGGAGGCCGTTTTGCAGGAAATCGCACCGCGCTGCTGGCGCAATGCGCCCGCGCTGTGGCGCCTGCCAGGGCTGGAGGCGAGCGCCCATAAATACACGCGCGGGCACCTGACCATTCTGGCCGGTGCCACCATGCCCGGTGCGGCACGGCTGGCGGCGGCGGCGGCGCGGCGGCTCGGCGCGGGGCTGGTCACGCTGCATGCCGAAAGCACCGCCCATGCGGAAGTTCTACGCGCCGATGCGCCCGGTCAATTGGTGAGTGATGCAACGCTGGAAGCGCTGCTTGCCGACACGCGCCGCAAGGTCTGGCTCGCCGGGCCGGGATTGCTGCCGCATGAGGCAACGCGTGCCGCGCTGCTGCGCGTGATCGGCGCCGGTAAAACCCTGGTCGCCGATGCTGGGGCGCTCTCTGCTGTTGCCGGTGCGCCTGATCCGCTGCGCGGCGCGGCGGTCATTACGCCGCATATCGGTGAATTCATCAGGCTTTTCGGCGCGCCGGGCGCGGATCGTCTGGCCGCCACACGCGCCGCCGCCGCACGGCTTGGCGCGGTGGTGGTGTTGAAAGGGGCGGATAGCATCATCGCCGCGCCGGATGGCCGCGCCATCATCAACGACAATGCGCCCCCCAGCCTTGCCAGTGCCGGTACGGGCGATGTGCTGGCCGGCGCCATTGCATCCTTGCTCACACAGGGCATGGCGCCCTTTGAAGCCGCCGCCGCGGCGGTTTGGTTGCACGGCGCCAGTGCTGCCACTGGTCCCGCTGGGCTGATCGCCGAAGATCTACCGCCGCTGATGGCTGAAGCGCGGCAGAGCCTTGTGGGCTGAACGCGATCACGCCCGCGTCAGCAACGCATATTTCCTTTGTTTATTAACCCTTGTTTCGATAGCCTCCCTAAAAAAAGGGATCGGTACACCATGTCCGATATCGCCATCGAAGCCGGGCTGATGAATCGTGCGATGCAGCGCGTGGCGTCTTTGTGGCGCGACCTTGCCGGCGCGGTGCAGCGGAGCCACGTCGCCAATAGTGATTTTGCCGAGGAATTTCGCGAATGCCTTGAAGCGCGCGGCGGGGAAGTTTCCGCGCGCAACCGCGCCGCCGCCATGGCTGAGCGTTATCGCAAGCTGGATGAAGCGGGCCGGCTGGGCTTCCTGCGCGCCCTTGCGGCCTTTGACTCCGATGCCGTGGCTGTAACGCGAGCCATTGAAAAACTGAGCGCCGCCGAAGACGCCGCGCTACGCGCCATCGCTCTGGCCGGGCTGCGCCGCGCCTTGGAACCGCCGCGGCTGCGCTTGCTGACCGCTTTTGCCGCCATTCCGGATGGCGTGAAATTCCTTGTGGACATGCGCGCGGAATTGCTGCGACTCAAGGATCATGAAGCACCCTTGCAGGCTTTGGAGACTGACCTCAAAGGCTTGCTCGCTTCCTGGTTCGATGTCGGCTTTCTGGAATTGCGCGCGATTGACTGGAAATCCCCCGCCGTACTTCTGGAAAAGCTGGTGCAATATGAAGCGGTGCATCGCATCCGCACCTGGCGCGATTTGCGCAATCGGCTGGATTCGGACCGGCGCTGCTATGCCTTCTTCCATCCGCGTATGCCCGATGAGCCGCTGATCTTCGTGGAAGTGGCGTTGGAACGCGGCATGGCGGCCAGCGTGCAAAAGCTGCTGGATGAAAAGGCGCCGCTGCTGGATGCGGGGCAGGCGGATACCGCCGTGTTCTATTCCATCAATAACTGTCAGCGCGGCCTGGATGGCATTTCCTTCGGCAATTTCCTGATCAAGCGCGTGGTGGAATTGCTCGCTGCCGAATTTCCGAAGCTGAAAACCTTTTGCACTTTGTCGCCCATGCCGGGCTTTCGCACCTGGCTGACCAAGGCCATGGCCGAAGGCCAGGCCCTTTTGACCGCCGAGGAAGAGACCGCGCTCGCCACCGCCGCCACGGAAGCCGGGGCATCGCCTAACTTGGCAGCGCTACTGGCGGACCGCGCTTGCCTCAGGCAGGAAGCGCTGGCCCGCGCGCTCGGTCCCATGCTGATCCGGCTTGGCGCGCGCTATCTTTTGAAGGAAGCACCCAAGGGCCGGGCGGGCCGCGCGCTTGATCCCGTGGCGCATTTCCATCTTTCCAATGGCGCGCGGGTCGAAAGGCTGAATTGGCGCGCCGATGTTTCGGAGAATGGTCTTCGCCAATCCTGCGGGCTGATGGTGAATTATCTCTATGACCCGGACAGCATCGAGAATAATCACGAAGCCTATGTGGGGGAGGGGCAGCGCGCCGCCTCGGGCGGGCTCAAGCGGTTGATCCGCGCCTGATTTGCCCCTTCCTTCGGCGCCGGCAAACCGCCATATTACTTGCTGGTTGTCGGGGGGATGGATCATGACAGTGCAAGGCAAGGGCAAGGCCCGCCACATGCCGGGCAGTGCCCGGCGGACGGAAATGCTCCATGCGCTGGAGAAAAAGCTGCTTTGGCTTTCCTCCTGGATGATTCATCACGCCAATCACATCCGCCCCAATCGCGATGGGCTGAAAGTAGGCGGGCATCAGGCGTCTTGCGCTTCCTGCATTTCCATCCTGACCGCGCTTTACTTCGATATTTTGAAACCCGCCGATCGCGTCGCGGTAAAGCCGCATGCGGGGCCAGTATTCCACGCCATCAATTACCTGCTGGGGCGCCAGCAGCGGGAAAAGCTTGAAACGCTGCGCCAATTCGGCGGCATTCAACCTTATCCGTCCCGCGTGAAGGATGGGTCTGAGGTTGATTTCTCCACCGGGTCGGTTGGGCTTGGTGTCGCACTCGCCTCCTTCGGGTCGCTGGTGCAGGATTACGTGCATCTGCACCGCATGGCGCCTGAAGGCATTCCGCCGGGCCGTCATGTCGCTGTGGTGGGCGATGCCGAATTGGATGAGGGCAATATCTACGAAGCCCTGCTGGAAGGCTGGAAGCACGATATTCGCAATGTCTGGTGGGTAGTGGATTACAACCGCCAATCGCTCGATTCCGTTGTGCCAGACAGGCTTTTTGGCCGGATCGAAGGCCTGTTCCGCGATATGGGCTGGAATGTCGTCACGCTCAAATATGGCCGCAAGTTGGAAGCCGCTTTCGCGCGACCCGATGGCGATCAACTGCGCCGCTGGATTGATGATTGCCCGAACAGCCTTTACGCCGCGCTGACCTTCCAGGGCGGTGCCGCCTGGCGCGCTGCCATTTTGGCTGATCTTGGCCGCGTTGCCGGCATTCGCGCCATCATTGATCCACTATCGGATGATGAGCTTTCCGCTTTGATGAACAATCTCGGCGGGCATGACATTGAAACCCTGACCGAAGCCTTCCGCGCCCAGGATGCTGCGGGCGATCAGCCCACCTGCTTCATCGCCTATACCATCAAGGGCATGGGCCTGCCCTTCGCCGGGCATAAGGATAATCACGCCGGGCTGATGACGAAGGAGCAGATGGAAGGCTTCCGCGCCGCCATGCGCATCCGCCCTGGCCATGAATGGGATGAATTCGAAGGGCTTGAAGTGCCCGAGGAAGAATTGCGGGACTTCCTGGCCAGCATTGATTTCGCCAATCCCCTATCCCCCCAGGGCCGCGCCCTGCAATCGCCCGTGATCCATGTGCCGGAACGCTTCCCCGCGCCGCGTGTTCCGGCGGGGCGCAAGCACTCCACCCAGGCCGCCTTTGGTGAGATTTTGGCCGAGATCGGCCGCGGGCAGGGGGAGAATGCCGAACTCGCCAAGCGTATTGTCACCACCAGCCCAGATGTGACGGTTTCCACCAATCTGGGGCCATGGGTGAACCGGCGCGGGATTTTTGACCGTCATAAGAAGAATGACGTGTTCCGAGACGCCAAGCTGGCTTCCGCCCAGCGCTGGGGCATGTCGCCGGAAGGCCAGCATGTCGAATTGGGCATTGCGGAACAGAATTTGTTCCTGATGCTGGCGGGGCTTGGGCTGGCGGATCGGCTTTATGGCGCCAGGCTTTTGCCGGTGGGCACGGTCTATGATCCCTTCGTCAATCGCGGCTTGGATGCGCTCATTTACGCTTGCTACCAGGATGCGCGGTTTCTTTTAGTTTCAACGCCTTCCGGCCTGACACTGGCACCCGAAGGCGGCCAACACCAAAGCGTCAATACGCCCTTGATTGGCATGGCGCAGGATCGGCTAGTGTCTTACGAACCCGCCCATGCGGACGAATTGGCGATTCTTATGCGCCATGCCTTCCATCACATGCAGCAGCCTGATGGCTCGGCGGTTTGGCTCCGGCTTTCCACACGCGGGCTGGAACAGCCGGAACGCAGCCTTGATCCGGCAGCGGTGATTGCCGGCGCCTATTGGGTGGTGCCGCCCGCACCGGGGGCAAGCTTTGCCCTGGCCTATCAGGGTGCTTTGGCGCCCGAAGCCTTCGCTGCCTTTGAAACGCTGAAGGAAGACATCCCCGAAGCCGGGCTGTTGGCGATTACCAGCCCCGATAAACTGCATAGCGATTGGCTGGCCGCACGGCGCAAGGCGCGGGCTGGCTTTGGCGCGCCAAGCTGGATTGAAACCCTGCTGGCACCGCTGGCCCCCGGCGCCACCATGGTCACAGTGCTGGATGGCCACCCCGCCGCCCATGGGTGGCTTGGCTCCGTCCGGGGGCAAAAGGTGGTGCCGCTTGGCGTGGACCGCTTCGGTCAGGCAGGGGATATTCCTGATCTTTACCGGGAATATGGGCTGGATGAGGCCGCCATTCTGGATGCTTGCGCCCAGGCATTGGTGTCTTGAAGTCATTTTGAAACAACCTCACTTGGAAAGCGCAGAGGCATGGGCTAAAGCCCTGCCTCCGACCGCGGCGCGGCGCCGTTCGGCGCGGGCGTGGTGGAATTGGTAGACACGCCGGATTTAGGTTCCGGTGGCGCAAGCCTTGGGGGTTCGAGTCCCTTCGCCCGCACCACCGGTGCCGCCGTGGCCTTTTGTTTCTCTAACTTGGGATGGACGATCCTCCGATGCAGGTTAATGAGCTCGCGCATGAAGGTTTGAAGCGCGCCTATTCCGTGACGCTTCCGGCGGGCGATATCGCCTCCAGCCGCGAAAAGCGCCTTTCCGAAATCGCCAAGACGGTTTCGCTGCCAGGCTTCCGCCCAGGCAAGGTGCCGCTTTCCATTGTGCGTCAGCGCTATGGCACCGCCGTGATGGGTGAAGTGCTGGAACAATCCGTGGGCGATGCGTCCCGCAAGGTGGTCAGTGACCGTGGCTTGAAGCCCGCGCTGCAACCGAAGATCGAGGTGACCAATTTCCCCGATGGCGGTGACCTTGAATTCCGCATGGAATTGGAAGTGCTGCCGGAAATCCCCATGCCGGATTTTTCGGGCATCGAACTGGAACGTCTGCGCGCCGAGCCTGCGGATGAGGAAGTGGGTAAAATCCTCGAAACCCTCGCCAGCCGTAATGGTGAATTGGTGGATGTGACCGAAGCCCGCCCCGCCACCAAGGGCGATGTGATGGTGTGCGATTTCGACGGTTCCGTGGTGCCGGATCTGCTGACCAATGGCCCCGCGCTGGGTGCCGTGCCGGGCCTTCCGGGCCAGGCGCCGCGCGGCTGGGAAATTGGCCTTTCAGGCGGCCTGACCTCCGAAATCGCTGCCATCGGCACGGAAGATGCGCTGCCCTATGTTGATCTGCGCATCAGCGGCACGGCAAGCGAAGCGGGCTGGGTGCAGGTGTTCCTGGAAGGGGCCAAGGGCATTGCCGCGGCACCGGGCGCCACACAAAGCTTGACCGTGACCACCAAGGTAACTGGCGGGGCATTGCCCGAAGGCACGCAGGGCAAGCTTGGGTTTAATTTCTACAGCCTTGGCCAGGATAGTGTTGATTTCCTGGATATGCAGCGTGAGGCGTTTGATGTGACTGCCGGGCGCAGCACATTGGTCTTCACCTTCCCGGGCCAGCCGGAAATCGGCGCTTGCCGTCCCTTTATCTATCTGCATGGCATTGCTTCCGGCGCGGCGGTGGAATTCACGCTGCGCCTTGGCCCGGCGCGTCTGTTCGCCGGCACGGAAGAACCCGCGCTCAGCCCATTCGCGGGCGGCAGCGCCACTGATATGCCGGTGGAAGTGGGCGGCGCTGGCTTCATTCCCGGCTTCACCGAACAGATGGAAGGCATGAGCATTGGCGAAAGCCGCGATATCCAGGTGGTCTTCCCGATCGATTACGGTTCGGCCGAATTGGCCGGCAAGCGCGCGGTCTTCTCCATCACGGGCAAGAAGTTGCAGCAGCGTGTGCCACGCGCCATTGATGATGAATTGGCGAAGGCGGTGGGTCAGGCTGATCTGGCTGGCCTGCAGGTCCAGGTGAAGGAAGGCCTGCAGCGCGAATATGATGGCCTTTCCCGCATGCGCCTGAAGCGCGCCCTTTTGGACAAACTTGCCGATCAGGCAAGCTTCCCCGTGCCAGAAGGCATGGTGGAAGGCGAATTCGGCCAGATCTGGCAGCGCGTTGAAGCGGATTTGAAGGCTGGCCGGCTTGATGCCGATGACCAGGGCAAGGATGAGGCGACGCTGCGCGAAGAATATCGCGGCATCGCCCAACGCCGCATTCGCCTTGGCCTGTTGCTGTCCGAAATCGGGCGGACCAACAATATCCAGGTGACCCCGGATGAGTTGAGCGGCGCGCTGCGCCAGGAAGCCATGCGTTATCGTGGCCAGGAACAGCAGGTGATCGACTTCTTCCGCAAGAATCCGGAAGCGATGGAAAACCTCCGTGCCCCGATTTTTGAAGAAAAGGTCGTGGATTTCATCCTCGAACTCGCCAAGGTGGCTGAACGTCAGGTGGCACCCACCGAATTGTCCGAAGCCTGATCCGGACAAGCCCGGAATTATCAAAAAGGGCAGGGGGAAACCTCTGCCCTTTTTTTGTTCAAAAACAGGCCGGTCGGAATTTTTGTCGGGAATTGAAGGGGGTGGCTTGCAGGAAGGCCAAGCCTCGCATAGGTAAGGTTCAAACAGGCGTTGCGGTATCAACCGCTGCATAAAGAGGGGGGGCGTGGGTCAGGTGTCTGATACCATCCTTGAAACGGAAGGGCTTACCAAGGAATTCCGGGGATTCGTCGCCGTGAGCGACGTGAACCTGAGCATTCGTCGGGGCACTATCCATGGCTTGATCGGCCCGAATGGCGCCGGCAAGACCACTTGCTTCAATCTGCTGACCAAGTTTCTGCCGCCAACCCGGGGCGCCATTCGCTATGAAGGGCGCGATATTACCGGCATGAAGGCCGCCGAAGTAGCGCGGCTTGGCCTGGTGCGGAGCTTCCAGATCTCAGCTGTTTTCCCGCATCTTACGGTGCTTGAGAATGTGCGCGTGGCTTTGCAGCGCGCCCGTGGTGGTTCCTTTGATTTCTGGCGTTCCGATTCGGTCTTACGCAAATTCGACACGCGGGCCGAAGAATTGCTGGAAGATGTGGGCCTGACCGAATGGAAGCATTTGACCGCGGGTGAATTGCCTTATGGCCGCAAGCGGGCGCTCGAAATCGCGACTACGCTCGCGCTTGATCCTGTGATGATGCTGCTTGATGAACCAACGGCTGGCATGACGCATGATGACGTGGAACGCGTGGTGGCCTTGGTGAAGCGCGTATCCGTGGGCCGCACCGTCCTGCTGGTGGAACATAACCTGCGCGTCGTGCAGGGGCTTTGCGATACCATCACTGTGCTGGCGCGCGGCAGCGTGCTGGCGGAAGGCGATTACGCCGCCGTGTCGCGCAACCCGGATGTGATTGCCGCCTATCTTGGTTCGGAAGCCCCGACGGAGGCCGCCCATGGCTGATGTGATGACTGCACCCGCCGGCAGCAAGGCGAGCACAGGCGCGCTGATGGAAGTGCGCGGGCTGGAAGCCTGGTATGGCGAAAGCCATGTTTTGCACGGCGTGGATATTGATATCCGCGAAGGCGAAGTGGTGACGCTGCTTGGCCGCAATGGCGCCGGGAAGACCTCTACCTTGCGGTCTATCATGGGGCTGGTGCCGCGCCGCAGCGGTTCCATGAAGTATGAAGGCAAGGAGCTAATCAATGCGCGGCCCGATATCATCGCGCGCGCCGGCATTGCCTATTGCCCTGAGGAGCGGGGGATTTTCGCCTCGCTCGATGTCACGGAAAACCTGATGCTGCCGCCAATGGTGCGCCCAGGTGGTCTGCCTTTGGATGAGATCTACACGCTTTTCCCGAATTTGAAGGAACGTGCGCGCAGCCAAGGCACGAAGCTTTCCGGTGGTGAACAGCAAATGCTTGCTATTGCGCGGATTTTGCGTACTGGCGCTCGGCTTTTGCTGTTGGATGAACCTTCCGAAGGCTTGGCGCCAGTAATTGTGCAGCAGATCGGGCGGACGATTCGCGAATTGAAGAAGCGTGGCTTCACCGTCTTGTTGGTGGAGCAGAATTTCCGTTTCGCGCAAACCGTCGCTGACCGTCACTACGTCATGGAACATGGCCGCGTGGTGGATATGGTCGCCAATGAGGATCTTAATTCCTCGCTCGACCGTTTGCATCAGTATTTGGGCGTTTGATCTGGGGGCGCCGCTGGTCGGCGCGCCATAACAAAAAAAGGGGAATCGCAAATGAGCCTATCTCGTCGGGACATTATCGCGGGTTCTGCAGGCGCCGCCGCTTTTGGCGCGCTGCCCTATCAGGGTGCGCGCGCGCAGGGCGGGCCCACCATCAAGATTGGCGTCTTGAACGACATGTCCGGCATGTACCGTGACATTGCGGGCATGAGCGCGGTTGCCTGCGTGCGCGCGGCGGTGCAGGAATTTGCCGGGCGCGGGATCAATATCGAAGTGCTGGCGGCGGATCACCAGAATCGCCCGGATGTTGGCGTCAATATCGCGCGGCAATGGATTGACCGTGATGGTGTGGATGTGCTGCTGGATGTGACAACATCTTCCGTGGCGCTCGCGGTTTCCGATATTTGCCGTGAAAAGAACAAGGTGCATCTGAATAGCAGTGCAGCTTCCAGCGACCTGACCGGCGCGCGCTGCAACGCCAACACCGTGCACTGGACCTATGATACCTGGATGTGCGCCAAATCCACCGGTGGTGCGATGGTGCGCGCGGGTGGTGATAGCTGGTTCTTCATCACGGCTGATTACGCCTTCGGCCATGCCCTGGAACGCGATACAGGCAATTTCGTGCGTAATGCCGGCGGGCGCGTATTGGGCCAGGTGCGCACGCCCTTCCCAGGCACGACGGATTTCTCATCCTTTCTTGTGCAGGCGCAGGCGTCGCGTGCGAAGGTGATCGGCCTTGCCAATGCGGGTGCTGACACCACCAATTGCGTGAAGCAGGCTGCGGAATTCGGTATTACACGCCGCGGTATCAAGCTTGCATCGCTGCTGATGTTCATCAATGATGTGCATGGTCTTGGTCTGCAAACCGCGCAGGGGCTGGTGCTGACCGAAACCTTCTATTGGGATTTGAACGACGCGACGCGGCGTTTCACCAATAAGGTGCGCTCGGCCATGTCGCCCAATATGCCTTCCATGACTCATGCTGGCTGCTATGCCGGTGCGCTGCATTACCTGAAGGCTGTGGCCGATATGGGCGCCGCGGCAGCCAAGGCCGATGGTGCCGCAACGGTTGCGCGCATGAAGGCCATGCCGACAGATGATGATTGCTTCGGCAAGGGCACGATCCGTGCCGATGGCCGCAAGCTGCACCCGGCTTATTTGTTTGAGGTGAAGAAGCCCGAAGAAAGCCGCGGCGCTTGGGATTACTACAAGCTGCTGCAAACCACGCCAGCTGAAGAAGCCTTCCGCCCAGTTGCGGAAGGCGGTTGTCCGCTGGTGCGTAGCTGATCGAACAATTTCATACCTTGAGGGAGCAAAACATGCAGGTTTCACGTCGGAATATCCTCGCCGGAGCGGCCGCCACCGGTGCCCTGCCGCTCTCTCTTGCGCGCGCACAGGCGGCGAATACTATTCGCATCGGTGTCATGACCGATATGTCGGGCCTCTATCGCGACAATACGGGCCCGACTTCGGTTGCCGCCGCGCGTGAAGCCGCCGCCGAATTCGGCGCGAGCCATGGTTTCCGTGTGGAGGTCATCGAAGCGGATCACCAGAACCGCCCGGATGTCGGCGTCAATCTTGCGCGGCAATGGTACGATCAGGGCATGGATTTGATCCTGGATGTGCCGACCTCCTCAGTGGGGCTCGCCGTATCAGGCGTCGCGCGGGAAAAGAACAAGGCCTATATCAATGTCGGCTCCGCGACCGCCGACATGACTGGGGCGCAATGCAGCCCGAATACCATCCATTGGGCCTATGATACCTATATGCTGGCGCGGTCCACCGGTGGGGCAACCGTGCGTGCGGGGGGCGATACCTGGTTCTTCATCACGGCGGATTACGCTTTCGGCCATGCCTTGGAACGCGACACGGCTAATTTTGTCCGCAACTCAGGCGGCCGTATTCTTGGCCAGGTGCGCACACCCTTCCCGGGCACCACTGATTTCTCCTCCTTCCTGCTGCAGGCGCAGGCTTCGCGCGCGAAGGTGATCGGCTTGGCCAATGCTGGTGCGGACACACAGAATTGCGTGAAGCAGGCGGCGGAATTCGGGCTCACGCGTCGTGGCATCAAACTCGCTTCGCTGTTGCTTTTTGTGAATGACGTTCATGGCATGGGGCTGCAAACGGCGCAGGGCTTGGTCTGCACCGAAAGCTTCTATTGGGACATGAATGACAAGACCCGCGCCTGGACTGAACGCATGCTGCGGCGCGTGCCGACCAATTACCCCAATATGATCCATGCCGGTTGCTATTCAGGCGCGTTGCATTTCCTGAAGACTGTTGCGGCGATGGGTGTGCCGGCGGCCAAGGCTTCTGGGCTTGATTTGGTGAACCGCATGAAGGCGCAGCCTTCTGAAGATGATTTGTTCGGCAAGGCCACCATCCGGCCGGATGGCCGGCGCCTTATTCCCTCATACCTGTTTGAGGTGAAGACGCCGGCAGAAAGCACGAAGCCTTGGGATTATTACAAGCTTTTGCAGACCACCTATGCGGAAGAAGCATTCCGTCCGCTGAATGAAGTCGGCTGCGCCTTGGTTCGTTGCTCATATCAT
>JBEDHL010000280.1:0-3122 GCA_041174145.1 Pseudomonadota bacterium | reverse complement strand
CATTGGCACCAATCCGGCCTTTCCGCTGGATAGCCTGGCCCGTTACAAGGCTGCGGTGGCCAAGTTACGCCGCCTGACGGCGGAAGCGGGCAGGGAGCCCGCGCGGATTGGCCTTGCGCTGCGGGTGCAGAAATTTGGCGCTGAATTGCCCGCGCTGGCGGGTGATGGGGAACGCCATTTATTTTCGGGCAGCACGGCAGACATTATTGGCGATATCCACGCGCTAAAAGAAATTGGCGTCAGCGCGATTGATTTCAATTTCCTGGGCTCCAGCGTTGAAAAGGTGCTTGGACAGATGGAGGAATTTCGCGCAACCGTCATGGCAAGGATCTGATCCATGCGCCTTGGCATGACCCTTGGTATGACCGGCACCATAGATATGGCGCTGGTGCTTGAAGCTGAAAGGCTTGGCTTTTCCATGGTCTGGTGCGGGGAAAGCTACGGGTCTGATGCGGTGACGCCGATCACCTGGGTGCTGGCGCAAACCACCAAAATCAAGGCCGGCACAGGCATTATGCAAATGCCAGCGCGCAGCCCAGCTTGCGCGGCTTCCACGGCAATGACACTGCAATCGCTATCGGGTGATCGCTTCCTTTGTGGCGTTGGGCCTTCCGGGCCGCAGGTGGTGGAAGGCTGGCACGGGCAGCCCTATGGCAGCCCGCTTATCCGCACGCGCGAGTATATTGATATCATGCGCGCCATCATCGCGCGCGAAAGGCCGCTGGAATATCACGGCACGCATTATCGCATTCCCTATGATGGGCCTGATGCCACGGGGCTTGGAAAGCCGCTGAAGAGCATTCTGCACGGCAAGCCCATGCGTTTTTACTGCGCTTCCATCACGCCGGGTGGCATGCGGCTGGCGGGTGAGATCGCGGATGGCAATTTGCCCATTTTTATGTCGCCGGAAAAGGCGGATTTGGTGGTGAAGCCAACGCTGGAAGGCATAGCGAAAGCGGCCACGCCGCGCAGTCTGAGTGATTTTGATATCGCGCCCTATACGAAGATCAGGCTCGGCGATGATCTGCAAGCCTGCCGCGATTCAGTGAAGCCGGAATTGGCGCTTTACATCGGCGGCATGGGCGCCGTGGGCAAGAATTTCTATAATGATTACTGCAAGCGCCTTGGGTTCCCCGATGCTGCCGCGGCGATTCAAAAGGCGTTTCTGGCCGGCCATCGCAAGGAAGCCATCGCTGCCGTGCCGGATGCGCTGGTGGATGAAATCGCGCTCGTGGGCCCGGCGGATCGTGTGCGCGCCAGGCTGCGTGATTGGCAGGCTGCAGCGCGTGAGGGCACGCTGAATACGCTGGTGCTGACGGGTGCTACGCAGGAAGCGTTGCGCCTGGCGGCAGAGACAGTGCTTTAGGTTACTGCGCGGATCAGCGCCGCCCAACGGTCAAGCTCTGGCAAAATCTCATCGCGCTTGGCGGAGGCCAGGCTCAGCACAACGCGCGCCACGCCAAGGTCCCGGTCCGCCAATAGCGCGTCGCGGTCTTCCTTCACGCCCCAGATGGTAATGGGCAAATCTTCTTCGCGCCGCCCGGCTTCGGCGGCCAATTGGCGAAATTGCGGGATCAGCGCGCCAACATCGGCATAGTGCTTGCGTACACGATGCGGCATCCAGCCATTGCCATAGCGCACCGCGCGTTTCGCACCCCAGGGAAAGGCGCCGCCCACAATGATGGGGGGATGCGGCTTTTGCAGCGGCTTCGGCCCTGTTTCCATCGGCGAGAAATTGACGAATTCGCCGCTATAGCTTGGCTGCGCTTCGGTCCAGATCACCTTCATCGCTTCAATCCGCTCACGCGCCAGCTTGTGGCGTGTGGCGAAGACGGTGCCGTGGTTTTCAATCTCATCCTGGTTCCAGCCATTACCGACGCCAAACAGGAAGCGCCCGCCCGAGATGTGATCAATCGTTGCAACCGCCTTCGCGGTCTGGATCGGGTCTCGCTGCACCACCAGGCAAATGCCGGTGCCCAGCAGTAAGCGCTTGGTGGCGGCCGCCGCGGCGGTCAGCGTCACGAAAGGGTCCATGACCTCGTAATATTCGCGCGGCAAGGCGCCGCCGCCCGGATAAGCCGCGGTGCGCGCCAGCGGGATATGCGAATGTTCCGGCGCCCAAAGGCTATCAAAGCCGCGTTCTTCCAGGGCCACGGCCAATTCGCCGGGCGCCATGGAATAATCGGTGAAGAACATGGCGGCGCCAATTTTCATGTCTCTCTCCCTTTGCCCCTCCGGGAAGGCTGGCCCCTGCCGCGCTTCCAGGCAAGCCCCGCACCCTTGCTGAATTCGGCGCGCATCCCCAAAGAAGGTCCGGAAAGGATCACCGCAATGCTCGCACGTCATGGCCGTTATGATTACCACCCCTGGAGCGGCCGCACGCCCTATGCCTGGCCTGGTGGCGCGAAGCTCGCGGTTTATATCGGGCTCAATCTGGAACATTTCGCCTTTGGCGAGGGGCTGGGCGCTGAACTCGCCCCCGGCGGACCGCAACCGGATGTGATGAATTATGCCTGGCGGGATTACGGTAATCGCGTGGGTGCTTGGCGTTTGCTTGATCTTTTTGATGAACTGCAATTGCCGGCGACCGTGCTGGTCAATTCCGCCATGTATGATTACGCGCCCGCCTTGCTGGCGGCGCATCGCGCGCGCGGTGATGAATTCGCGGGCCATGGCCGCAGCAATTCCGAACGCCAATCCATCCTGCCGGAGGCGGAGGAAGCCGCGCTGATCACTGAGAGCAGCGCCGCCATCGCCAGGCATGAAGGCAAGCCCCCGCGCGGCTGGCTTTCGCCCTGGATTGCCGAAAGCCGAATTACGCCTGATCTGTTGGTGGAAGGCGGCTATCGCTATACGCTCAATTGGTGCGCGGATGATGCGCCAATCTGGATGAAAACCCGCGCCGGCAAGCTGCTTGCTATCCCTTACCCGCAGGAGGTGAATGACATTCCCTCAATTGTCGGGCGCAAGGATGGTGCCGAATATTTTGCCGATATGATCATGGATGATTTTGAAGAAAGGTGCCGGCAGATTGGCGATGGCCTGCCGCAAGTCATGGGCATTGCGCTGCACCCTTATTTGGTGGGCCAACCTTATCGGATGCGGCATTTGCGCCGCGCTCT